>JACRDO010000070.1 GCA_016212885.1 Elusimicrobiota bacterium
AGCCGCTCGAGCCGCTCGGCGACGAGCCGCATGTTCCCGACCGCTGAGGCGACCGCGGAGGGCGTGAATCCCGTCTTGGCGCGGAAGGCCTCGGCCGCGAGCCGCCCCTTGCGGTTGAGCTCGTGCAGGCGCATGAGCTCGGAGGCCGGGAGCCCGTAGCGCTTCTGGTAGTGGGAGAGCTCGTCCTGGCACTCGCGGATCTTCTGCGCGAGGCTCTTGATTTTGTTGGTCAGGCGCTTGATCTTGTCCTGGTTCAGGTTCAGGCTGATGATGCGCCGGACGATCTCCTTCTTGCGCGTCTCGATGGCCTTGTGGACCCCCTGGCGCATCCGCTCCTTGAGCCTGGGGATCTTCAGGCGGGCCCGGAGCCTCTCGATGACCTTCTCGGACTTGGCGATGAACTGGGCCACCATGCGCATCTTTCGCCGCATCGCGGAAAGCTCCTGCGAGGTCTTGCGGCCGCGCGGCATCAACTCCTTGGGCGTCATCTCCTGCAGGGAGATGAGCGTCTCCCAGTTGCGGATCTCGCGCATGGTGATGGGCGACTCGAGGACCAGCAGCCTCAGCTCCTTCTCGCGCTCCCGCACGTTGCGCGCGAGGGTGACCTCCTCCTCGCGGGAAAGCAGGGGGACCTTGCCCATCTCGGAGAGGTACATGCGGATCGAGTTCGACACGTCCGGGCTCGATTCCCACTCCTCGGTGTAGGCCTCCCGCTCCGCGGGCGATGCGATCTTGAGCTTCTTGCGGTTGACGACTTCGATGCCGAGGTCCTCCAGCGTCGCCATGAGGCCGTCGATCTCCTCCGAGGACATGTTGGCGGCCGTCAGAGACCGGTTGATCTCCTCGAGGGTCAGGTAGCCGTGCTCCTTGCCGAGCTCGATGAGGTCGCCCAGGGCCTGCTTCGACGTCGTAGTCATTCCCGCTCTCCTTTACTCCCCTGCAGTTCACCGCGGAGCCTAACGCACTCCTCGTACAGCTCCACGCCCTCCGCGCTGGCCTCAGCGAGTCTCATGTTCATCACCAGCGGCTCGATCTCGCGCAGGCGGCGCTCCTTGCGCAGGCGGCCGACTTTGAGCGTCAGCTCCGAGCGCGGGTCAGCGATGGTCCGCTCGTCCACGAGCAGGGCCGAGACCAGCGAGCGCTCCTCGCCTTCCAAAGCGTCGAGCACGCGCTCCGGCGCGGCAGGGCCCGCGGCCCCGCCGTAGGCGCGCCGCATCCCGGCGAAGACCCCTCGCGCGCGAGGGTCGCTGAAGTCGCTCTCCGCGACCAGCTCGTCGCTCAGCGCCAGAGACGGATCCTTCAACAGGCAGAACAGCACGTACTCCTCCGCCGCGGGCAGCGGCTTGGCGCTTGGGCCCGTCCCGGCCGGCGCAGGGACCGGGCGGCCTCTGGGCCTCTGCTCCGAGCGCCGGAGCTCGAGGAGCAGGGACTCTTCGTCGGTCGAAAGCCGCTCCGCGAGCCTGCGCACCCATTCGCGCTTGAGGACCTCGTCGGAGCACAGCCGGATCGTCCGCAAGACCTCGGCGGCGACCCGGGACTTCTCCTCCGGCTCCAGGAACGCCCCGGAGCGGCCTTTGAGCGAGAGGGCCGTGCGGAACTCGGCCAGGTCTTCGGCTTCCTCGAGGCACTTCGCGAGCGCCCTCGGCCCGCTCTTCATGAGGAGCTCGTCGGGGTCCAACCCGCCCGGCACGGTCGCGACGCGGACCTTCACGCCGCGCTCGAGCAGGATTTCGGCCCCCCTCAGGGACGCCGCCGCTCCGGCCGCGTCCGGGTCGAAGAGAATGACCGCGTCCTCCGCGTAGCGCCGGATGAGGGCCGCGTGGTCCTCGCTCAGCGCTGTCCCGAGAGGCGCGCAGGCGTGCGTGAAGCCGACCTGATGGGCCGCGAGCACGTCCATGTAGCCTTCCATGAGCGCCGCGCGGCGCTCCTTGCGGATGCGGGAAATCCCTTCGAAGAAGCCGTAAAGGATGCGCCCTTTCGAGAACAGCGGCGTCTCCGGGGAGTTCAGGTACTTCGGCTCCCCGTCGCCCAGCACCCGGGCGCCGAAGCCCGCTGTCTCGCCGCGGGCGTTCTGGATGGGATAGAGGATGCGGGCCCAGAAATAGTCGCGGTGCGTCCCGTCCTCGCGGCGGGCCGCCAAGCCGGCCTTCACGAGGAGCGGCGCATCGAAGCCCTTGCGGCCCGCGGCCTTGAGAAGCGCCTCGGCCCCGCGCGGCGCATACCCGAGCTTGAACGCGCGGACCGTATCCGCCTTCACGCTGCGCCCCGCCAGGTACCTCCGGGCGGCCGCGGCTTCGGCCTCCCGCATCAGGAAATCGTGGTAGAAGCCGCGGGCGAACTCGACGGCCGAAAGCAGGAGCCTGCGCTCCTTCTGCCGGGGGCCTTCCTCGCGGGCCTCCACGGCGAGGCGGACCCCGGCGCGGCCCGCCAGCTTCTCCACGGCCTCCATGAACTCCAGGTTCTCCATCTTCATGACGAAGCTGAACACGTCCCCCCCGGCTTGGCAGCCGAAGCAATGGAAGATCTGCCGCTCGGGATTGACCGTGAACGAAGGGGTCTTCTCCTGATGGAACGGGCAGCAAGCCTTCCAGCTCCGGCCCCCGCGCTTGAGGTTCGGCAGATACTCCCGGACAAGCTCAACGATATCGACCCGCTGGCGGATATCCTCCAGGGTCGAGTCTGCGATCCTGGCCACAGAATGAACGCTGGCTTAAGCTCTCGAGGCGCGCTTGCGCCGCAGCCGCCGCATCTTGCGCAGCGACTCTTGCTGGCGCAGCTTGCGCTTGACGCTGGGCGTGAGGTAATGCTCGCGGCGCTTGATCTCTTTGAGGATGCCGTTGCGCTCGCACTCGCGCTTGAAGCGCCTCAGCGCCTCCTCAATGGACTCATTGTCGCGGATCTTAACGAATACCATTCGATGTGTTCACCACCTTTTTCACAGCCTTCATCCGGGCGGCCACGTCATGCGCCGCCCGCCGAGCACATGGTAATGCAGGTGCTCCACCGATTGCCCGGCTTGGCGGCCGACGTTCGTCACCACGCGGTAGCTCCCCAGGCCGAGCTTCTCCGAGATGCTGGCGATGGAGGCCTGCAGCCTCCCCAGAAGCGCCTCATCCTCCTTGCCGCACTTGGCGAGGCTTGGGATGTGCTTCTTGGGCACCACCAGAAGGTGGGTCGGCGCCTGGGGGTTGAGGTCCTTGAACGCCACCAGGTCCTCGTCCTCGTGGACCTTCTGGGTTTTGACCTCGCCCTGCACGATCTTGCAAAAGATGCAATTTTCGTTCATGAAACAAGAGATATTAGTATAAAAGCCGCTTCTATTGCGTGCAAGGGCACTTCGGCCCTATCCCAGATAGGACCTAAGGCCTATGAGCACCTAAGCGCGGCCCGAGCGGACGCCCCGGAGGACGAAAGCACCTCTGCCCAATGGAGGCCCGGCCCCGGGTCCTTGTCCAGGAAGACGCGCAGAAAATGGTCGGTCGTGGCGGTGACGCTCTTGGAGCGCTCCTCGACCACGACTTGGCGGCGCGAGCCCACGGCTGAAGCCGCGAAAGCGGCGCGGAGCTTTCCGTCCATGGCCCGCAGGAGGTCCGAGCGCTCCTTGAGCGCGCTTTCGGGAAGCCGGCCCTGCATGGCCGCGGCCGGGGTCCCGGAGCGCCTGGAGAACCGGAACACGTGCAGGCCGGAAAAGCGCATGCGCCCGATGAAATCGACGCTGTCGAGGAACTCCTCCTCGCTCTCCCCGGGAAAGCCCGCGAGCACGTCGGTGAAGAGCCCAGCGCCGGGAAGGCGGGCCCTGAGGGACTCGATCCTGCGCGCGTAGAAGGCCGCCGTGTAAGAGCGCCGCATCCTCTTGAGGACGCTCTCCGATCCGGACTGGACCGGCAGGTGGAACGACGGGCACAGACGCCCGGCCGAGGAGGCCGCCAGGTCCAGGAAGCGGCTGTTCACGTCCATGATCTCCAGCGACGAGAGGCGGATGCGGAAATCGCCCGGAAGAGCGATGAGGCGCTCGATGAGCCCGACGATGTCCACCTCGCGGCCGGCGGCGTCTTCGGAAGAATAGCGGCCCAGGCGGATGCCGCAGAGCACAAGCTCGGCGAAGCCGCCTTCGATGAGCCCGCGCGCCTCGCGCTCGATCTCCGGATAAGGCTTGCTCCAAAGCTTCGGCCGGACCGAAGGGACCACGCAGTAGCTGCACTTCATATCGCAGCCGTCCTGCGCTTTGAGGAACGCCCGCGAATGCCCGCTGAACGCCGCAATACCCGCAAAGCCGGAAGCGCTTTCGCAGCCCAGCAGAGCGGGGATATCGTCTTTCCTGGAGTTGCCGACGACCACGGCCGAGGGCGAAGCCTTGAGGATCTCGGCTTGGGCCCGCGTGGCCAGACAGCCGGTCACGATCACCCGGGCCGAGGGGTTCCTGCGGCCGATGCGGCGCAGAAGGGCCAGCGCGTCCTTGTCCGCTTCGCCGGTGACGGTGCAGGTGTTGACCACGCAGAGGTCCGCGGACTCGAAATCCTCCGCGAGGGAGGCGCCGCCGGAGAGCAGCCTCTCCCTGAGAGCCTCGGTCTCGTACTGGTTGACCCGGCAGCCGAAGGTCTTGAAGAAGATTCTCATGGGCCGCGTCAAGTACATATCTAGAACTTCGGAGCGTACTCCCTGAGCCTCTCGATCAAGTCCTTGAACTCCGGAGCCGGAGCCAAGAGCATCGCGTTCATGCGGCTGAACTCCTGCTCGAAGAAATCGCAGATCTTCGCCTCATCAAGCTTGTAGGGCTTGCGCGTGTCGAAGTACTTGCCGTCGGAGGGCCTGAACTTGAGCTTCTTGTAGGCCGCATATTCATCCGTGCCGATGAACGCTTTGACCCGAGGCGCCTCAAGCAGAATGTAGAGGTCGTAGTAGTGGCGAAGGAATTCCCGTGGCCTGTCCTTTTCAGGATCATTGCGCTCGCGGTGTTGCCGGTAGCGCCTGCAAATCGCCTGCATAAGGCAGTGCATGATCCAATAATCTTTTTCGACGACGGCCTCGGCTATATCAAGGTCGTGGGCGATGCTCTCGATGATCGTCTTAACGTCGGTCCTCTCGTGAAAAAACTCAGGCATAGGCCTCGCTCAACGCGCGCCTCGCGGCAGGTCGGCCGTAGCGGCGCACGTACTCGGAGACCTTCGAGTGGTCGAACTCATTGATCTGGTACTTGAGGTTCCGCCTGACGGCGCTGATGTCGTCAGGAAGCTCCCGGAGGTGATTCATCAAGTCCACAAGCAGGTACTCCTTCGAGAGCTTTTTCGGATACGCCGGGACAAGGCGAAACTGAAACCGCCTGCCGCCGAGGCGAAACTCGCCGGCTCGCTTGTGGTTGTACACGATGGTGTCGTTGTAGACCTGGGTCAGGCCGAGCCCCAGGTTGGTGAAGTGGTTGTAGGAGGTGATGAGAAAGTCGTCGGTCTTGAGAAAAGCGCGGACAAGTTCCTTCCTCCCGGGGGGAGCGTCGCCGAGCACGTTTTTCTTCGGCCGATAGTAGAGCCCGTAGCCGAGCTTGCGGATATCGCCGCTCTCGACGAGGGTCTTGAGGTCGCGGTCCACGGCGGTCGTGAGGCCGCCGAGTTCCTGGCGGCGATAGACCCGCCCAAGCCGCATGGACTCCTTCAATTTCTCAGCGTTTTTCATAGCGTGGTTCGACGCCAATAGCATAGACGATTCCGTACCAGATTGCAAGTCTATTTTGTTAAAAGTCATGCACAATGACGCAGGAATCTATTGTTCTGTATGCCTTTCTAAAAAATGGCATCGCATAGGGAGAAATCGCAGCTTACGGCGAAGGCTCCCTGAAAAGATCCAAATCGACCAGGTCCTTCTTGCGGCCCGCAGCGCGCTTGTTCTTGAGGAAGGCGTCCTTTCCGAGGTAGAAGACGACGTGGTCGCCGAAGGGGCCTTCCTGCCGGCTGGACCATATTTCCTCCGCCGTGACTCCGTCCAGTTCCGTGAGCAGGTCGATGCGAACGGGAGGGAATCCCATCTGGACGACTTTGCCGGAAAGGATATCGTCTTGAGCGATCCCAAGAGATCCGAAGCCGAAATCGTCGATGGCCCGCAGCAAGGCCTGCGCGTTGGAAGCGTTCGGCTTGATCCAGACATCGATGTCGCCGGTTGCCCTCGGGAAGCCCAGGAACGCGAGGGCATACGCTCCCACGATCACGTATTCGACATGATTGCGGTTGAGTGCGGCGATGAAGTCCGCGAAGTCAGGGCTGACGTCGCTCATGTATGGCGGTCCCTCAATTGGATCGACCGTACGATGCGAGGAAGCGACTTTCGGCCCGTGACAAGACAGCATTGTCTCCTCAGGAACTCCATGGCGTCGATCCGGGCTTCCGGAGGTTGAGCGAGCCAGAACCGCAGGGTGTCGCGGTCATCCTCTTTATCGACGATGCGCACCGGGACGCTCGAACGATCGCGCACCACGGAAGCCCCCCCTGAAGGCGCGTCCTCATCCCATATCTCAGACGATGACCCGCTTAGAAGGCGCTTCTCTTCGGACCGGATGAGAGCCCGGACCGTCCGGTCATCATCACGTTCCATGGCCCCCGTGACGCGCGCAACCTTCCGGCGCGCGAATTCCCTTATCCGTTCGGTCAGCGCAGCTCGAGGCGGTTTTTGGAACTTCGGCAGCACGACTGTCCCGCAATACATCGCGGCCAGAATCCGCCTCAGCGTGCTCAGCTGGACGTCGACCCTTCCTACCTCGATCTTGGCTAGGTGGGACTGCGGCAAGCCCGCCCGTCTGGCAAGCTGCGCCTGGGTCATCCGAAGGCTGATGCGTATCGTCCGGATGATGACATGGGGCTCGAACTCCTCTGTTGCTTCCGGAGCCTTGTTCCCGCAGGCGACCAGGCGATCCAGCAACCTGCGGCTTGTCAAAGGAAAACGTTCTTTTTTCATACGAATTTAGTGGATTTTCTACTTCCGCATTCATATTGTATGCTGTTAAAACAGATTTGTCAATATCTTTACTATCTGCTTAAGTATATATCATTATCCAGGGCGTAAAACGATCCGGACGATCTCCGCCGGGGCGAACAGGCGCATCGGCGGCCCCCATTGCCCCGCCCCGGAGGTCACATAAAGGAAAGAGCCGCCTCTGCGGTAGAGGCCGTAGACGTAGCGGTAGAAGAGCCTGACGAACAGGCGGAAGGGGAATATCTGCCCGCGGTGGGTGTGGCCCGAAAGCATGAGGCGGACTCCTTTGGCTGCGGCCAAGTCGAACATCCAGGACTGATGCGAGAGGAAGACGGAGGGCTTCTTCGGGTCGAGCTTCGAGAGCAGGGCGGAGACATCCTCGCGGGAGATGTGGGCCGCCATGAGGTCGTCTACGCCGGCGACCTGAAGCCCCCCAGGCAGTTCCACGACCTCGTTCCTCAGGAGCCGGATGCCGCACCTCCCGTAGCATCGGATCGCGGCCTCCAGGCCGTGGTAGAACTCGTGGTTGCCCAGGACCGCGAGCTTGCCGTGCTTGGCGTCGAGCAGCCGCCCGATCCTCTCGACCGCCTCGCTGTCGATGTAGCCTGGGTCCAGGAGGTCCCCGGTCAGGACGACAAGGTCCGGCTTCAAGCGGCTCGCTCGTTCGGCGATGTCCTCGAACCTTGACACCGGCGAGCTGACTCCCAGGTGGAGGTCCGAGAGCTGGATGATGGAGAACCCGTCGAGAGCCTTGTCCAGCCTGGGGACTTGGATCTCAATCTCCTTGAGCGCCGGCGGACGGGATGCGCTCCACAAGGCGAAGAGGCTCAAAGTCCCGGCCGCAGTCAGGACCGCCCAGCCTGCGGCGGGGGCCTTCCCCCGCGAGATAAGGACGAAGCAGTCGCCCAGGATGGCGCAGACGAACCAGATGAAAGAGACGCCGACCCAAAGGTACGCCGCATATGCGAAGGCTTCGACGCCTGGGCCTGCGCGCCTGAGCCAGATGGAGGCCATAGGGAAGGAAATCGCGACGGCGAGCGCGGCGCAGCGGAGCGCCAGAGGGCTGCTGGGCAGAGCCGGGAAGCTCCGGAGGAGCCAGGCCGCAAGGTAGACCTGCACCCCGAAGTAGACGAGGATGACCGTGGAGATGAAGACCACGAGCGACAGCATTTTCTTATTATGCGAGATATTCCCCCTCCGGCACAAAGAATCCCCAGGTTTGCTTTAATGGGAAGGGGGAGCATCCATGCTGGGCGCGATAGCGGGCGACATCATCGGCTCCGTGTTCGAGGGCGAGGGCCTCAAGCGCGCCGACTTCGACCTCTTCTCGCCCTTCTCGACCTTCACCGATGACACGGTGCTCACCGTGGCGGTCGCGGACTGCATCCTGAACGATCGCCCCTATGCCGAGACCTTCAAGCGGTACGTCCGGGAGCATCCGGAACGCGGCTACGGCGGCAGGTTCCTGGAGTGGGCGGCCTCCTCGTCCATGGCCCCGATCAACAGCTTCGGCAACGGCTCGGCCATGCGCGCAAGCCCGGCGGGATTCGCCTTCAGCGACGAAGCGGCGGTCCTGGCCGAGGCCCGCAGGAGCGCCGAGGTCACCTACGACCATCCGGAAGGCGTCAAGGGCGCGCAGGCCGTCGCCCTCGCCGTGTTCCTGGCTAGGACATCCAAGGACAAGAAGCTCATCAAAGCCGAGGTGGAGAGGCGTTTCGGCTACGACTTGACCCGCTCCTTGGACCAGATACGGCCCGGCTACCGGTTCGACGCGACCTGCCAGGGCTCGGTCCCCGAGTCCATCCTCGCCTTCATCGAGTCCTCAGGCTTCGAAGACGCGGTCCGAAAGGCCGTCTCCCTGGGCGGCGACGCCGACACCATGGCCTGCATCGCCGGAGGCATCGCCCAGGCCTATTACGGCTCCGTGCCCGAGCCTATCGCCCAAGAGGCCCTCATGCGCTTGCCGCCGCGGTTCCGGGACATTTTAGAGGCTTTCAACGCGAAATACGGCCTTTGACCGGCCGTTCACCAAGTCCTATTCGTCTGCGGACTTGCCATGACCCTCGACAGTGAGGGCTCCGACGGGCCGGTGACCTTGGTGGATGAGTTCGCGTGCAGCTTCGTGCTCGGCCCGCACGGCAAGAAGCGCCTATTGTTCGGCCAGGGGCTCCAGGATGCCCGCAAAGCGCGGGAAGGCCGCCGGCGCGCACCCAAGGCCCCGAGGGTCCAAGAACAGCTACGGCAGGCCTATGCTCTGCGGGATCGCCTGGCCGCCAGCCCCGGCCTCACGCAGGACGCCCTGGCCAGGGAACTGGACATCACCGCGTCCTACCTGGGCCGCATCCTGCGCCTGCTGGACTTGCCGAGGGAGTTCCAGGACCGCATCCTGGCCTTGCCGCACATGGCCAGGAGGCCCCCGGTCAGCGAGCGCCGGCTACGAGGGATGCTGACCCGGGGCGGGCAGGAGCAGCGGAAGAGGATACTTCAGCAGATTGGCGCAACCCAGGCCGTTTGAGTACGGCCTAGGCTAATTCGCCAGACAGTGTCTGGCTTTTTGGTACTTGGGTAAAATGACCGACAACGTCGGGCATATTCCAGACGCATCGTGGCGCTTCCAGTTGGCCCCAAGGTCCCAAATATCCAAGACCTGCTGCGGCAGCCTATGGGGGCGACTCAGCCGAGCATCCGGACGCAGTTATAGCGTCGGCCGGGCTCATCTTGCCGATGACCGGTGCCTGCCTATCCGCTTCTTAAACCGGCGGCCGTTCTTGGACGCATGGACCTTTCGCGGCGCAGCCGCGTGTTGCTTCCCGTTCATCGGAACAGGCGACGGAGCGGCGAGTTCGATCCCGAATACCTCCTCAAGATTCCCGCCCGCAAGCTTCTTGTGCTTGCCGCCCTCCTTGCCCCTGGCGATGACGCTGCCCGCCTGCGCCGAGCCGACGAGTTCCTCGTGGTTGACGCCGCGCAGCAGGAAAAGGAGTTCCGGCTTCTCATCCAGCCGCGCGCCCACTCCGTAGAGGACACCCGCCACGTGCTTGCACATATCGGCCCAGTCCGGGCAGGAGCAGTCCAAAGAAATCTCCTTGGGCAACGGGAAAAGCCCCCTGTCGCGGTCCGTGACGACCTCCATAACGCGCTCGGAGAGCCTTCCGCGAAGTAGGTCCAGAAGGGAGGCGACCTTCCCGCCGCAGCGCTCTTTCACCGTCTTCCAGCGCTCGCCAGGGAGGGTTTTGATCTTCACCGTGACCTCGTAGAGGTGGGAGCCCATCACCTTGGCGTGGACCTCGCCTTTCCTGATGTCGAGGTGGCAGACCGAGCCGTTGCGGACGTACGTCCGGCCGCGGGGCAGTCGGTTTTCATAGTCGCTGAACTTCTCAAGATGCTCGCACCAGGCCTTGCCCCAAAACGTGCGCGCGATTTGCCGGCCCTCGATGCGGACCGGCGAGACTTCTACGCCCTTTTTGCGCATCTTCTCCATTTGCAGGATCGCCTTGCGCCGCCTTTCCGCGACCGACACGTATGGACGCCAGCCATATTCCTGGCCATATCCTCGGTATCTACGGCGACTTCTCCAGCCATATCCCCAGCCCATTACAGTCCTCCTGGCTCGTCGCCCGCGGTCGCGACCCGGTGCACATCGAGCGCGACAAATTTTAGCAGTTCGTCGTCCTTCATTTCCGTCATCATCGCCTGCGCCCCGGCCTCAAGAAGGTCTTTGGCAAGCGCCGTCTTATCGCGGATCAGCGCGTCGATCTTCTCCTCTATGGTCCCCCGGCACACGAACTTATGAACCATGACGTTTCTTTTCTGTCCTATGCGGAAGGCCCGGTCCGTGGCCTGGTTCTCCACAGCGGGATTCCACCAGCGGTCGAAGTGCACAACGTGCGAGGCCGCGGTGAGGTTGAGGCCTGTGCCGCCGGCCTTCAGCGACAGGACAAAAAACGGCGGCCCATCCTCGGCCTGGAAGGCGTCCACCAGGGCCTTGCGCTTCTTCACCGGCACTGCGCCGTGAAGGACCGCGCCGGGCCGGCCGAAGACTCCCGCGAGGAAATCCGCGATCGGCCCGGTCATCTCGCGGAACTGGGTGAATACGAGGACCTTATCCTGGCGCGAAGCGATCTCTTCGGTGATCTCCCGCAGCCGCTCAAACTTGCCGCTCTCGCCGGGGGCGTAGTCGCCGGTCCCGAGCCACTGGGCCGGATGATTGCATATCTGCTTAAAACGCAAGAGGAAGGCCAGGATCGCGCCCTTGCGCTCGATGCCATCCAGCCCTTCGAGCCGCCGCCGCAGCTCTTCCACCGACTCCTGGTAGAGCGCGGCTTGCTTGCGGGTGAGCGGACAGAATGCCTGCACCTCGGTCTTGTCCGGCAGGTCGGAAATTACGGTTGGGTCGGTCTTGAGGCGGCGCAGGATGTACGGCCGCGCCAGGGCCCGAAGCGGAGCATAAGAGTCCGTCTGCCGGTCCTCCAGGGCCCGGGCAAAGGCGTCGAATTCCTTGAGGGAGCCGAGGAGTCCTGGACAAAGGAAGTCGAAAAGCGACCATAGGTCGGTCAGCCGGTTCTCGATGGGCGTTCCGGTCAGAGCCAGGCGCGCGTCGGCGCGGAGTTCCTTGACCGCGCGGGTCTGCCGGGCCGAGGGGTTCTTGATCGCCTGGGCCTCATCCAGGACCGCAAGCCGCCAGGACACGTCCTTAAGCCAGCGCTGGCGCAGGAGCATGCCGTAGGAGGTGAACGCGGCGTCCACCCCCGCGAGCGCCTTGGCCGGAGCCCGGGAGATCGCGGCTATCTCGCTGGCCTCCATCTCCGCGGGATGGATGAACTTGACGGCCAGGGAAGGCGCGAAGCGTTCGATCTCGGCCCTCCAGTTCGCCAGGAGCGAGGCCGGCAGGACGATAATGGAAGGGCGCGCCTGCGCGGGCTTGTTCCCGGCCTCGCGTTTCAGGATGAGCAGAAGCGCCAGGAGCTGTATGGTCTTGCCCAGGCCCATGTCGTCGGCAAGGCATGCGCCCAATCCCATACGCGCCAGGAAGCGCAGCCACCCCACGCCAGTGCGCTGATAGGGCCGCAGTTCCGCCTTGAGGTCCTTGCCGAGGTCCCGATCGTCCAGGGCCTGCGGATCGCGCAGTTCCCGCAATATGCCGGCCAGAGTTTCGCCGGCCTCGACGAAAGCCCATTGGCGCGCAGCGGCATTGTCATCAGCGCGCGCCATGTCCATGGGTGCGCCGGAGAGCAGCCGCATGGCCTCCAGGAACGTGATGCCTTCATCGCGCGCGGCCTTCCGGACTTTCTCCCAGTGCGCCATGGCCTGCGCCAGCTTCTCGCGGTCCACCTCGACCCAGCGGCCCTTGAGAAGGACGAGCCCCGACTCAGCCTGCAACAGCCGCCGCCACTCCGCATCCGATAGGGCTTCGCCGTCCAGCGCGGCCTCGACCTTGAAGTCGAGCATGGCCCCGGCGCCGAACCTCCCCGAAACCTGGTCGCCCACGGTCACCCGCACGGCCGGACGGGGCCGTTTCTTCCACCAGTCGGGGACGCGCAGCAGAAGCCCCGCTTCTTCGAGGGCCGGTGCATCCTGGAGGAACCGATAGGCGTCCGCTGCGGTCCAAGCGAGCGGATGGAAGACCTCTCCCGAGTCCACCAGTTCGCGGGCGAGCGCGCTTTTCTCGGCCGCACGCTGCACCGGCGTCAGGAGCTTCTCCAGCCCCGCCTTGTTCTTCGCGCCGGCGTATTCCTCGAGCGCCCTGGAGAGGGGCTGGTACTGGATCCTGCCCTGGCTGGAGACCCGCGGCGCGTAGGTGGCCAAAAAGGCGAACGGCCGATCCGGGTCGCGCTTGTTCTCGGCCAAATGGAAGCAGACGCGGCCGATGCGATGCCAGAGAGGGGCGTGTTCCTGGAGCCAGGCGGAGAGCCCGCCCTTGCTTGCGGCCACCTCGCCGCGCACATGACGATCCATCTCGGTCCACAAGGCAGTCATCAACCCGGCGTTCAGGTATTCGGACCCGCGCATGGGCGGCGCGGCCTGCGCAAGCCGATCCAACTCCGGGTCTTCAGGCGGGGGGACAGGGCTCATTCCCTCGCCGGCTGTCTCGGGGATATGGCAGAGCGCGGTGAGGAATCGGCCGGCGAATTCCTTCCAGAACGAAAATGCGGACGGGAGCGCGGTCTGCGCCTCGGCTGTCGCCAGGTGCAGGAGTCCCTCTGCGGACCCCTTCTCGAAGGCGGCCGCGATCCTCCGGGTCGTAGCCTCCGGAAGCGGGCAGCGCCCGGGTTCCGCCGCTTCCACGGGCTCGACTCGAAGATGGCCGGCGGGAGTCAGGACGAGTTCAAGAGCGGTTTCGGCCGCGATTGGTTCCGTGCGCTGCTTAATCTCCATCAGCAGGACCTGGTTCTGGGAACTCCGACCCGCAGGCCGGACAGCGCCAGAAGCCCGGGCGGCGTTTGACCTTTTTGAAACGCAAGCCCGTATCATGATCGCGGTCGGATGGAACAGTAACGAAAAGCAAGCCGGTCATGGCCACATCCTCCTGAAGCTCGCACTTCGGACAAGTCAGGAGCTCGCGTTCTTCTGTAAATATCCCTAACTTCGCGGCCGCTTTCTTCGCCTTGGCCAATCCCTGAAACAACGGCCTCAACGCCGTAATCGCGGAACCGATGTTCCGCTCCTCCACATATCTCATGGAACGTTTCTTCCGCATCAGCGCCTGGCGCGACCCGGTTTTGCGGCAGCAGCCGCGATCTTGGCAAGGGGTTCGTTCTTGCTGAGCTGGCGCGGAGTATCATGGCTCACCCCCCTCAGCCCTTGCGGTCCCGGGTTCTCGTCCCAAGCCAACCGATGTCGAATGACCTGATGCAGATCGTAAAGCACCCGGTAGTCGTCATCAATAGCATCAGAGTTGATGCCGGGATCGGAGTTGAGAGACCCGTTCTTGATCAACCGCAGGGCGTCCAGGTGTTTATGAACCGCTTCTATGGAGCCGCCGGGTTTCCAGAAGAACTGATCCTGAATGCTGTGGTCGCCAGTAGATCGCGTGCCCATTGCGCAGCATTTTTAACATGTGATATAATACAACAATCGTGGCCGGAAAACAAACAATATTTATTTGAAGAGTTATGACGTCAAAGTACGCTATCGGTCTGCGGCCGGGGAATGACTACCCGGAGAAAATCCGCCAACTTCGGGTGGCGCACGGCCTGACCCAGCAGGCCCTGGCCGCCCGCCTGGGCGTTTCCTTTGTCACGGTCAACCGGTGGGAGAACGGGCAGAGCAGGCCCTCGCAGCTTTCCTGGAATCAAATCCGCCAGATGGAGATGATGGTCGCGGAACCCTCCGTCCCTTACGGCGAAAAGGCCGGGAAGCCCCCGGCGATCTTGGATTTCACGGCATCCCCTGGGGTGGTCAAGGTCTTGGCGGAGGGAGAGCGCCTCTCCTTCGGCCACCTCACCAACCCCTCCTTTGCGACCGAGATATCCAGCATCGATCCCCTCCCGCATCAAGGCATCGCGGTCTACGACCACATGCTCAAGCAGGCCCGCTTGAGATTCCTCCTGGCCGACGATGCCGGCGCGGGCAAAACCATCATGTCCGGGCTCTATCTTCGGGAGATGCTGTCCCGGCGGCTGCTGCGCCGCATCCTGATCGTCACGCCCGCGGGCTTGGTCAGCAACTGGCGGCTGGAGCTATTGACCCTCTTCAACATGCCATTTCGCGCCGTAAGCGGCGCTGATGCCCGCCAGGAGAATCCCTTTCTAGGCGATAGCAGCGACCGCATCATTATCAGCGTGGACACCCTGGCCAGCCCCCGCGTTTTCGCGCGCCTCAAGGATGCCAAAGTTGTCCCCTACGACTTGGCGATATTCGACGAAGCCCATAAGCTGGCTGCGGACCGGGGGTCGGACATGCGCGTCCGCAAGGCCGACCGCTACTGCCTGGCCGAGGCCCTGGCCGGCGCGCCGGTCCCCGACGAGAAATGGAAGCTTCCCTGGAGCGCCCATCATCTCCTGCTCTTGACCGCCACGCCGCACATGGGCAAGGACTACCCCTACTACGCCCTTTGGAGGCTCCTCGAACCCGAGATCCTCACCACGCCCGAGGCTTTCGACGAGTTCCCTTCGGATCAGCGCCATGTCCATTTCATCCGGCGCACGAAAGAGGAGATGGTCTATCTGGACGGTAGGCCCATGTACCCCAGGCGCGTCTCGGACACCTTGGCCTACGACCTGACCCAGGGCGAGGCCAGCGAGCAGAAGCTCTACGACGAGACCACGGACTACCTGCGCTACGTCTACAACAAGGCCAAGCTGCTCAACCGCGAGGCCGCTAGATTGGCCATGAGCGTTTTCCAGCGCCGCCTGGCGAGCTCGACCTACGCCCTCCTGCGGTCCTTCGAGCGGCGCATCGAGAAGCTCGACAGGCTCATCGCCGACGTGCAGGACGGCAAGATCACGCCGGAGCAACTCGCGACCCTCCAGCGCCGCATCACCGAGGACGACGACGTCCTTGACCGCAAGACCGCTGACGACGAGGATACGGAGGAAGGCCGGGAGGAGAATGAGCTCGCCGAGGAGAAACTCCTGCAGGGAGTGGTCGCCGTCTCCCTGGCCGACCTCCTGGCCGAGAGGGAACACGTCCAGCGGCTGCTTGCCCTGGCCGGCGAGGTCGAGCGGTCCGGCCAGGAATCCAAGTTTGAGAGGCTGCGCGAGGTACTGACCGCCCCGAATTTCAAGGGAGAGAAGTTCATCGTCTTCACCGAGCACCGCGATACCCTTTCCTTCATAGTCAAGCGCCTGGAGGGCATGGGCTACACCGGCCAGGTTGCCCGGATTCACGGCGGCATGAATGCTTACCCCGACCAACAAGGGGGCTTGAGCGAGCGCGACCGCCAGGTCGAGTTTTTCCGCAAACCCATGGACGAGGGCGGGGCGCGCCTCCTCATATGTACGGATGCGGCAGGCGAGGGCATCAATCTTCAGTTCTGCCGAATCATGCTCAATTACGACGTGCCGTGGAATCCGGCCCGCCTCGAACAGCGCATGGGGCGCATCCACCGCTACGGCCAGAAGCACGATCCCGTGGTCATCATGAATCTGGTTGCCCCTGCCACGCGCGAAGGCCGGGTCCTCAAGGTTCTGCTGGACAAGCTGGAGAAAATCCGCGAGGAGCTTCAATCGGACAAGGTCTATGACTGCATCGGCCGGATTTTCCAGAGCGTTTCCATCAAGCAGTACATGGAACTCGCCGTTCTTAAGGACGCGGAAACCGTAGCCCAAGAACTCGACGGCAAGCTCACCAAGGAGCAGGTCCAGGCTCTGGCTGCCCGGGAAAAGGCCCTGTATGGGACTGGCGGGGACGTGGCCAAGGAGCTTCCGCGCCTGCGGACCAGCCTGGAGCGCGAGGTCTATTTCCGTCTTCTGCCCGGCTATGTCCGGCAATACATCCAGCAGGCCGCGCCCTTGGCCGGCCTTGAGATCGTCGGCGACATGGACGGAGTCTTTTCCTTCCGTCCTGTGCGGGCCGGCGCGATTGATCCGCTGCTTCCTGTCCTCCAGCTCTATCCCGAGAACGCATGGGAGAGCCTGTCCGTCGCGCGGCCCCTCGACCGCAAGGACGCCATCTGGCTGCATCCTGGCGAGCCTGTTTTCGAGCAGTTCCGCTCAATGGTAAGCGACCGTCTGGCGGACGAGGGCCGGCGCGGGGCTGTTTTCGTGGACCCTGGGGCTGAAAAACCATACCTCTTCCACCTGGCCCTTCTTTCCATCGTCCGCAAGGCTGACCCGGAGATTCCGGAGTTGGCCCAGGAGGAGATGCTGGACTGCCGCCTGGTCGGCGTAAAGCAATATGAGGGTTCGGAGATAACCCTCTGCCAGGTTGAGCATCTCCTGCTGCTCAAGGGAGGCCGCGGACTGCCTGGTTGCGGCCAGCGCCTGGCCGCGATGGCGAGCGCGGAAAAGGAATTGGCCCGTGCCTATCTTGCCGAGCGCATTGCGCGCGAGATGGCGCTGGAGCGCAAGAAACGGCTCCTGGAAAGCCTCCCTGAACGCGAGAGCTTCATCCAGCGCGGTTTCTCCTACCAGGAGGCGGACCTGGCCGCGGCCCGGGCCATGCACGCCGAGAAAGCGCGCAGCGGTCATCGCAAGGCCATCGAAGCCCTGGATGAGGTCAAACGCCAGCAGAAGCTCCTGGTTGGCCGGCGGGAGAATGCTTTGGCTGTCCTATGCCGCGAACCGGAGCTTATTGCGCCGGGGCAGGTTACCTTTGTGGCCCATGCCCTGGTCGTGCCATCCTCCGACCCCGCGGATATCGAGTCGCACAAGGCCAATGTCGAGTTGGTCGCCATGAAGGTGGCCCAGGCGTTTGAAGAGGCTGCCGGGGCAGCTGTCCACGACGTCCACACCCCGGAGCTTGCCCGCTTGGCGGGGCTGCCGGACAATCCTGGATTCGACCTTCTTTCCATCAGGCCTGGTAACGAGAGCCGGGCCATCGAGGTGAAGGGCCGTGCCGGCACCGGCGAGATCGAGGTGTCCGCCAACGAGTGGGCCAAGGCCTGCAACATGCGGTCTGCGTACTGGCTTTACGCCGTCTACGATTGCGCAAGCCCGGCCCCGCGCTTGGTGCGCGTGCAGGACCCTTTCGGCAGCCTGCTCGCCAAGGCCAAGGGGAGCATGCTGATCAGCCTATCGAATATGATGGATGCCGCGAGAGATTAGAGATTGTCTCTGGAGGGATTTCACATGGACGACATCGAGCTGGAGAAATTGCTCAAGGACATTGAATCCGATCGCGTGGAACGTAAAGAATCGATCTCTGATGGCGACAAGATTCGCCAAGCGATCTGTGCTTTTGCCAATGACCTGCCGGGCTACGGCAAGGAGGGCGTGCTGTTCATCGGCGCGGACGATCAGGGCCGTACGACGGGGCTGGAGATCAGTGATCAATTGTTGCAGATACTGGCTTCCATGCGGTCTGACGGCAACATCCTGCCGATTCCTACGATGACTGTCCAAAAGCGCAGTATAGGTGGGCGTGATGTGGCGGTGGTCATGGTGCAGCCTGCTGATGCCCCCCCTGTCCGTTTCAAAGGCACCGTCTGGGTGCGGGTGGGGCCGCGGCGGTCGGTCGCCAGTCCGCAGGATGAGCGGATACTTGCCGAGCGGCGCCGGCATCGGGACATTCCCAGGGACATTCAACCTCTGCGCGATGCCGACGTGGACGAGCTTGACCTTGATTTGTTCCGCTCGCGCTACCTGCCTGCGGCTGTTAGCCCTGAGGTGCTGGCGGCAAACATACGCACCCTGACGGAGCAGATGGCATCGTTGGGCCTCGTGGAGCCTGGGCCTCCGCCCGTGCCGACGGTTTTGGGCATGCTCCTGATCGGCAAGGATCCGTTTCGCTGGCTGCCCATGGCATGGATCGGATTCCTGCGGCTGGCCGGCGAGGACCTGGCGTCGGAAGTGCTGACCAGCCACGATTTCAAGGGGCCTATGCCGCGCCAAATGGAACGGCTTGATGAACTTCTGCATCTGCATGTCATGACGGCCGTAGACATCACCTCCGGGCCTTTGGAGCGACGGTATCCAGACTATCCGATCCCGGCCATCCAGCAAATCATCCGCAACGCAGTGATGCATAGGATATACGAGGGGACGAACGCGCCTGTGCGCATCTACTGGTTCAGCGACCGCATCCAGGTGATCAGCCCAGGCGGCCCTTATGGCCGGGTGACGGCGGAGAATTTCGGGGAGCCAGGCATCATCGACTACCGGAACCCCAACCTCGCCGCGGCTATGCGCTGCCTGGGCTACGCGCAGCATTTCGGCGTAGGCATTCAGATCGCCCGCGAGGCGATGGAACGTAATGGGAATCCGCCGTTGGAGTTCAAGGTGGATTCCCGCACCGTTGTCGCGACGCTTCGTTGGGCAGAGAGGAAACGCCGATGACCGGCGAGGAACCCGCGGGCTCAAGCAGGCCTTTGGAGGACCGGAGAATCTACGGGAGATCCCCCTGCCCTTGCGGTTCCGGCAAGAGATATAGGAAGTGCTGCATGCCGAAGGCCAAGAGAAGCCCGGATGTCGGGATGGATATTTCCGGCGATCTCGTGAACCCCGCGCGGATGGGAAAGGGCCCTATGGATCGCATGGTGGAGTTCGCCAAGCCGCTCATTGAGGCGGCTGGAAACGACCCCAAAGCCGTCAAGAAGGCCTTCACCTTCGGCATGATCTTCTGGAACCTCGCGGTTTGCGGCAAGGATTTCGTTGTGGAGGAACTGCCCAAGATCGAAAAGGGCCTGTGCAAGTCGGACAAAGATCGCCTGTATTTCAGGGCAATGGCCGGCATGATGTTAGAGCGATACCAAGCCATGCGCCCGAATTCACCAGCGGACCTCGTTCCAGCCTTGAGGGAAGTATGGGGCAAGGATCTCTCCGCCGGGATCGGCGACGCAGGTTGGCTGGGCAGCGTCGTGAACAAGATCAGGGGCGCGCTGAAGCGGGAGCCAGAACATGAAGCCGCGTGACGCCATGAAGTCGGCCGCCGAAATACGATCCAGTATTCGGCAGGCCATATGCGCCTTCGCCAATGATATGCCCAATCACAACCTGCCCGGCGTAGTGTTCATCGGCGCCAAAGACGATGGCAGTTGCGCCGGCTTAAGAATCACTGATGAGGACTTGCCGTACGATCTTCATCCGTTCGCCGCCGCATCCATGGAGGACCTGGACGTGGACGCATTCAAGCGTCTCTATCTTCCTGCCGCAATTGCGCCCGAGGTTCTGCGCCAAAACCAACGCACCGCGGAACAAGCCGGAGCAGAGGAGACGAGATCGGCTCGGCGGATTTCCCGAAGTTCGCCCTGCCCCTGCGGCTCGGGTCGGAAATATAAGAAGTGCTGCATGCGCCTGGAGGGCATATGCCTCCATCCGGATATCTTGCGCCTCTTGAATGGGCAGGACGTCGAAACAAGGGCTCAAATGGTGGATTTTGCTCAGCCTCTGCTGGATTCGGCCCAAAGAAGTCCCAAAGCCAGGGAAGCTGCTTTTCTTGCCAGCATGCTTTTCTGGTTCGCGGCTCTCGGCGGCAGAGACTTCGCCGTCGCTGAACTGCCTAGGATCGAGGAGAGGATATGTGAATCCGACGACGAGCGGCGCGCGTACAGGGTCACAGCGCGCATGATGTTTGAGAGATATCAAGACATGCGGCCTGACTGCGGTTATGATCCTGTCGCCGTCGTGGAAGAGGTATGGGGCAAGAACCTGGACGCGGGGCTGGGCAAGAGTGGCTGGATGCAAAGCGCCTTGGATAAGCTCAGAAGCGCGCTGACGAGGGATGGCTCGCGATGAAAAAGGAGAGCACCGCGCCGCGCGGCGGGAGGCGAAGAAGTTGAAGAAGGCGACGGGAAAGAAAGCGGTCGAAACTGGGCCTGGCGCATGAAACTCGAGGAACTGAACAAGCTGCTCAAGGCAGGCGAATGGAACGACGTCGAGTTCAAGGAAGCTCGCGCGAATGTTCCAAAGTCCGCCTTCGAGACCGTTTCCGCTTTCGCCAACACCCACGGCGGACGCTTGGTGTTCGGCGTTGCCCAGCGCGGCGAAGCCTACGAGATCACGGGCGTCGAACAGCCGGACAAGGTCCAGAACGACTTCCTCTCGGTTCTGCACGCCGACGCCAAGATCAATCATGATGTGCAGGTGACCGAGCATCGACTGGACGTCGGCGGCAAGACGGTTCTGGTCTTTCAAGTCGCCGAGAACCAGCGCACGCGCAAGCCGGTCTATCTCGACGGCGACATCCGGCGCGCCTTCCTGCGAAAGGGCAGCGGCGACTACAAGGCCCAGATGCAGGACATCGAGCGGATGCTGCGGGACGCCACCGCCGACCGGTGGGACAGCCAGCCGTTCGATCGCGTTCCGCTTAAAGACGCCTTCCACTCCGGCAGCCTGAAGTGGTATCGGGATCGCTTTCATCAGGCCAACACCGGTTTCGATCCCAAGCAGTCGGATCGCGATTTTCTCTATCACTGGGGCTTTCTGCTGAAGGATGGCAAGCGGTTCCTCCCCACCCGGGCGGCCGTCATGCTCTTCGGATCGTCCCTGGCCGTGCACCAGATCATTCCCCGTCCGACGCTGGATCTCCAGTTCCTCGGCTATTCCACGGATGATCCCATGCCGGAGACGCGCTGGATTGACCGGGTCGTCTGCGAGGACAACATCATCCAGGCGTGGGAGCAACTGGTCACCAAGTACCGGTTCTTCATGCCCAAACCGTTCCGGGACATTGATCCAGTGACGTTTGGCCGACGCGACGATCTGCCCGGCTTCCGGGTCTTCCGCGAGGCGGCGGTCAACCTGCTGATCCACCAGGACTACGGCGATCACTCCCGCAAGGCCGTCATCAAGTTCTTCCGCGACGGCATCCAGCTTTGGAATCCGGGAGATGTGTTCGGCGACGACTCCCGCCTCTGGGAACCCGGCGAAAAGGAAGTGCGCAACCCCTCCATCGCGATGGCTATGCGGCGTATCGCCATGTGCGAGCAGGCGGGTACCGGCCTGCGCATGATGCGCGAGGTATGGCGGAAGCTCGGACATCCGTCGCCCGCCTACAAGAACGACCGGGCCGGAAAGGCCTTCGAGTTCTTCATCCCGGAGCTCGACAAAGAGGTGGACATGGTATCGGACCTGGTGAAGGCCATGTTCGGCGGTGCCCCGCAAGCCAAGGCCCAAGTCGAGGCCCAAGTCGAGGCCCAAGTCGAGGCCCAAGTCGAACTACCCAAATGGCAAATGAGCGTCTTGTCCGCATGTTCTCTTGGTGACAAAACGGGAAAGGAACTCTTGGCCGTTGCGGGCTACCGGAACCGAACGGGGAACTTCAAGAAAGGTCTCCAACGCCTTGTGGATGAACATTTCGTCGAACTGACGATCCCCGACAAGCCCAACAGTCGTCTTCAAAAATACCGCCTGACCGACAAGGGACGCCAGGCTCTAACCAAGATCGGAGCAAAGGTTCAGCACGATGACCGATAAATCAAGACTCATTGAACACGCATTCCCGCTGAAGCAGGCTTCCTTGGACTCGGTCCACGAGAAGAACGTCCGACATGGGCATATCTCCACTCTCCATATCTGGCCTGCGCGGCGGCCGTTGGCGGCCTGCCGCGCCGCGCTTATCGCCACCATGCTGCCGGACCCGGGCAGCCCTGAGAAGCGCAGGGAGCTTTGCGAGAAGATCGGCGGCAAGGTGGTCAAGAAGATCGAAAGGAAAAAGATGCCTAATGGGGAGGTCATCGAGCGAGAGAAAGAGATTACTGAGGGAGGCATCCTCCATTGGGGGCGTGAGACCGAGAACAAGGAACTGCTCGATTGGTTTCGGAAGGAAATCCGCAAGGCCTACGGGGGCCGCGCCCCTAAGGTCCTCGATCCCTTCGCGGGCGGCGGGGCGATCCCGCTTGAGGCGATGCGGCTGGGCTGCGAGGCCACGGCCGTGGACATCAACCCCGTGGCGTGGTTCATTCTGAAGTGCACGCTGGAGTATCCGCAGAAGCTCGCGGGCCAGACGCACCCCCTGCCGGACTTTATCCTAGAAAATGACGAGTTCATGGATGCCTTCTACAAAGCGCATCCCCACTTGGTAGGTAGGACCAAGCCAACCAAGAAGCAGTTGAAGGACGAAGAGGGAATGCTTCCCGGGATGACCGTGCATCGGGAAGAGAACATCCGGGCTCCAAAAGCGGATCTGGCTTGGCACGTGCGGGCCTGGGGTCACTGGGTGCTGGCCCGGGCGAGGAAGGACCTGGCGGGGTTCTATCCGACCTATGCCGACTTTGAGCCTCTGGACAAACGCAGCGCCAAACCTTACGAGAAGCAGCCCATGCGCGTGGTCCCTCTCAAGAAAGACGGGACGCCGGACATAGACGCGCTGAACAAGGATTTCAGCAAAGACCACTTGGCGGACAAGACTAATCCGCGGTGGGTGGCGAAACCCACCGTGGCCTATCTTTGGGCGCGCACAGTGAAGTGCAAGAACTGCCGCGCTATCATCCCGCTCCTCAAGACCCGGTGGCTGTGCAAGAAGGAGCGAAAGCGTGTCCTCCTGACGATGGAGCCCAATGCACAGAAAACGGGCGTGGTCTTTGGAATCCACTCGAATGTTCCCGTGAAAGGCGGGAACGCTGCTCAGCGCCGTGAGAATGACAAACGTCTTGGGGGCGGAACCATGACTCGCGCCGGAGCATGGTGTCCCTGCTGTCAGAAGCCCGGGCAGGTCATCATGACGATGGAGGACATCCGGCTGGAAGGCATGGCCGGACGGCTTGACGCAGTCAACACTGCCGTCATCGTGGACGGGCAGAATGGAAAGGAATACCGTCAGCCCACGGCACATGAGATTCAGATGGCGGGAGCTGCGGAGAAGGCAGTCTCCGGCCTTTTTGCACAGATACCTTTCGGGTTGCCGGAGGAGCCGCTTCCGAGCAAGGAAGCATTGGGGTTCCGTGTTCCGCTTTACGGCTTCGACCGATGGCAGAAGCTCTTCACGCCACGCCAGATGCTGGCGTTGGGGACGTTCGTGAAGCGAACCAGGGAAGCGAAGGATGAGTTGTTGCGCCTTCAGTATCCCCCGGAGTGGATTGAGGCAATCTTGTCTTGTCTGGCCATCCAGAACGATAAGGTTGCAGACTACAACTCAATGATCTGCGTCTGGCACATATCCGGAGAGAAAATCGGCCATACTTTTACACGCTTTGCACTTCCGATTACCTGGGATTTTGTTGAACTCGCTTTGACGAACGATGTGGGGGGCGCGTACTCCGCCCAACTTGACTGGGTGTCCAGATACCTTGACCATGCCCTAGTTGCAGGGACCAATGCCGAAAAGCCCGACCTCCAGAACCAGTCCGCTATCCAACTCGGTTCCGGCGATTACGATGCAGTAGTGACCGATCCTCCATATTACGATGCGATTCCGTATTCGGACCTGATGGACTTCTTTTACCTTTGGCTTAAGCGGTCGCTAAACGGCCTTTCACGGGAATTGGATGCGGCATTCAAGGAGGCGCTATCGCCCAAGTGGAACAAAGAAAAGAATGACGGCGAATTGATTGACGATGCGAGCCGCCACGAAGGAGACAACGCCAGATCAAAAGCCGTTTATGAAGACGGCATGGCGCGCGTATTTCGGAAATGCAATAACGCTCTTAAGCCTAACGGCAAGATGGTGGTTGTTTTTGCCAACAAACAACCGGCCGCATGGGAAACTTTGGTGTCGGCACTTGTCCAGTCTGGTTTTGTCGTAGATGGCAGTTGGCCGATCCAAACGGAAATGAGCACCCGGATGCGAGCGAAATCATCCGCTGCTCTTGCTTCATCTGTCTGGCTCGTATGTAGGAAACGCCCAGAGTTAGCCCGTCCCGGCTGGGACAACCAAGTCCTGGATGATATGCGTCGCAACATCCGCACGATGCTCCGGGAGTATTGGGACGCCGGCATCCGCGGCCCGGACTTCGTCTGGGCGGCGACGGGGCCGGCCTTGGAAGCCTACAGCAAACACCCCGTCGTCAAGAAGGCCAACGAACCCGGCCCCATGACCGTCGGCGAGTTTCTTTCCCACGTGCGGCGCATGGTGGTGGACTTCGTGGTCGGCCGGGTGCTGGCCGGAGAGAAGGAAGGCGGCGCGGAGCTTGCCGCCACGGATCGCCTGGATGAGCCCACGGCCTACTATCTCCTCCATCGCCACGACTTCGGCATGGACGAAGCCCCGGCCGGAGCCTGCATCCTCTACGCGATCTCGTGCGGGGTCTCGGACAAGGTACTGGCCGACACCTGGGACATCATCAGTTTCACCAAGGGCAAGTCGGAGGAGGAATCCGAGGACGAGGAGGCTGATGTGGACGCCGAGTCCGATCCCGAGGCCGAGGAGGACTCCGGCAGCAAGGTGAAGCTCAAGACCTGGATGCAGCGCAAAGGCAAGTCCCTCGGCTACGAGGCTCCAGGAGGCAAGCCCATCCCGCTGATAGACAGGGTCCACCGCTTGATGCATCTATGGAAGGCCGGGGACCTGCACAAGGTGGACGAGTACCTGGACAACAACGGCTTGCGCCGCCAGGAGCTCTTCAAGCGCCTGCTGCAGTCTCTCATTGAGCTCTCGCCGCATGCAAGCGAAGAACGCTCTTTGCTTGAATCCATCAGCAACCATGTCCAAGCTAAGGGTGCTGCGCGAGACAAGGGACCGGAGTTGTTTGCCATCTCGAAGGAAAGCGAGGGATAAAATGATTCGACTTGTGGAAGCGCTCAATTATCGTTGTCTGAAGTTCATCTCACAACCCTTGGGCCCTTTTCATGTCTTGGTTGGGCCGAACGCCAGCGGCAAAACGACTTTCCTGGACGTGGTCGCTTTCTTGGGCAGGATGGTTTCCGATGGATTGGATGCCGCGATTGACGAGAGGACCAGGACATTTGAAGACCTCGTCTTTGGCCGAGCGGGTAAATGCTTTGAACTGGCCTTGGAATTTCAGATTCCGGATCAGCAGAGACAGCGCCTTCCTGAGAAGAAAAAAGATTGCGACACCATACGCTACGAGGTGCGCATCGGATA
>JACRDO010000074.1 GCA_016212885.1 Elusimicrobiota bacterium
CGTCGGGGCTGGGCGATTTCGGGCTGCGACCGCGTCGCTTGTCGCTCACATACCGCAGAGGGTATGCTCGCTCCTCGCTCCTTGTCTCGCTCCGAAATCGCCTCAGCCAAATGTCCATATTATTTCTTTACGAGCCCTAAGCCGTGATTTTCGTAGACACGAGCGCCTTCCTGGCCCTCTGGCTGCCTGAAGACGGCTGCCACCCCGCGGCTGCGGCCGCTTGGGACGAGATTCAGGCGCATCCTGCGCGGCTTTTCACGAGCAGTTTGGTCCTGTCTGAGACCGTGACTCTCCTGGGCCGGCGTGCAGGCGCGAAGTTCGCGGCCGCGCGGGCGCGGAGCATCCTGTACTCGGATGTCCTCTCCGTTTGGCGGCCGGAGGCCGAAGACGAGAGGGCCGCCCTGGCGATGTACGAGAAGTACGCGGACCAAGGCGTCAGCTTCACCGACGCGGTCTCCTTCGCCTTGATGCGGCGCCACCGCGTCCTTCGAGCCTTCACGTTCGATGCGCACTTCGCACGGGCCGGGTTCGGGGTCTGGACTGGGTCGGAGTGAGCGGGCCCGCCAGTTCGTTTCGGCGAGGTCCGAGTGCTGAGGGTATGGGAATTAAGTAGAATTCGATTCATCAAAAGATAAACGGTTAGGGGCTATCTCCGCACACAAATGAAACGAAATACCCCAGTTGCTGTGGTTGTAAAACGTATCCTCGCTGGCGACATCCAAGCCGCAGCCCGCCTCCTGCGGGATTTGGACGACGGGGTTCCAGGGGCGTCCGCCGTTCTTAAAAAGCTCTACGCCCGCTCGGGCCGCGGCCACGTGGTCGGGATCACGGGGCCTCCGGGCTCCGGCAAGTCCACCCTGGCCGACCGGCTGGTGGAGGCCGCGCGCAAAGAGGGCCGGAGCGTGGGCGTCGTGGCGGTGGACCCGAGCAGCCATATCTCCGGAGGCGCGGTCCTCGGCGACCGCATCCGGATGCAGCGCCACGCCGTGGACCGGAAGGTCTTCATCCGCTCCCTGGCCGCGCGCGGAAGCCTGGGCGGGCTCTCGCGCTCGGTTTTCGACACCGTGACGGTCATGGACGCCATGGGCAAGGAGCTCATCCTTCTCGAGACCGCGGGCGTGGGCCAGGACGGGGTCAAAGTCGCGGGAGCGGCCCACACCGTGCTGGTGGTCCTGGCGCCCGGCATGGGCGACGACATCCAGGCCCTAAAGGCCGGGGTGCTGGAGATCGGGGACATCTACGTCGTCAACAAATGCGGCCGGGAGGACTGCGCAGAGCTGGTGCGGGGCCTGCGCCTTGCCCTGGACGCCGGAAAGCGCGAGGACGGCTGGGAGAGGCAGGTCCTGAAGACCGATGCGCTCTCCGGCAGGGGCATCAACGAGCTGATGGACGCCATCGAGCGCCACCGGCAGGTCCTCTGCGGGAGCCGGGCCTGGGCCCATCGCTCCCAGGCCATGGCCAAGACCGCGTTCCTGGAGCTTCTGGAGGCGGGGATCCGGGAGCTCATCTCAGAGAAGCTGGGCCGCGAGAAGACCTGGCTGAAGCTCCTGGATGATCTGGCCGGCCGCAGGACCGATCCATATTCCGCCGCGCGGCGCATGCTGCGGGATATTATTTAGAGCGCAATGGAAAAAACGATCCGCGTCCTGAATCAGATGGTTGAAGACCGCGTCATCGCGGATTACGCGATCGGCGGGGCGATCGCCGCGGCGTTCTGGGCTGAGCCTGCCGCGACTTACGATTTGGACGTATTCGTGGTCCTGTCGGAAGCCGAGATGCGCAAGGCCGTCCTGACGCTCGGCAGGCTCTATGCCTATCTGAAGGCGAAAGGCTATCGAGCGCAGGGGGAGCATGTCCTCGTCGAAGGGATCCCCGTCCAATTTCTGCCGGTCTATGACGATCTTATCGCCGAGGCCGTCGCGGAAGCGGCCAAGACAAAGTACGGGCGGGCGGAGACCAAAGTCGTAAGGCTGGAGCATCTCATGGCCATCATGGCGAGCGTGGGCCGGCCCAAGGATCGCGCGCGAATAGCGCAAGTCCTAGAAACCGCAAAGCCGAACAAGAAGCGTCTTTGCGCCATCCTCAGCCGGCATGGGCTTCTGAAAAAATGGGACTCTCTCGCAGGGAAGATATGAAGCGTCCATACCGCGCGGCGTTGAGGACGGCCAGGCGTTTATTTGAAGCCAAGCGCCGCCGCCGCAGGAAGCTGGCGAAACTGTCTTTCAGGGAGAAAATCGCCATCATCGTCATCATGCAGAAAATTGAGAACGGAATTCGGCGGGCCCGGCGCCGGCCCCTGCGGCCTGTTTGGACCGTATGAAGGCCGTGAAATCCATCCGCGAGGAGGAATAGGCCATGAAATCCGTCCGTGAAGAGCTGGAACGTCGCCGCAAAGAGGCGCTTTTGGGCGGCGGGCAGGACAGGATCGACAAGCAGCACAAAGACGGCAAGCTCACCGCGCGCGAACGCATCGATCTTCTCTTCGATCCGGGGACATTCGCGGAGATCGACCGCTTCGTCACCCACCGCTGCGCCGATTTCGGGATGGAGAAGAAGAAGTTCTACGGGGACGGCGTAGTCACGGGCTACGGAAAGATCGCGGGCCGCACCGCCTTCGTCTTCTCGCAGGATTTCACGGTCCTGGGGGGCTCCTTGGGCATGGCCTTCGCCAACAAGATCTGCAAGGTCATGGATCTGGCCATGAAGACCGGCGCGCCCGTGATCGGGATCAACGACTCGGGCGGGGCCCGCATCCAGGAGGGCGTGGAGAGCCTGGCCGGCTACGCGCACATCTTCCTGAGGAACGCCCTGGCCTCCGGCGTCATCCCGCAGATCTCCGCCGTCATGGGGCCCTGCGCCGGCGGAGCCGTCTATTCCCCGGCCATGACGGATTTCATCCTGATGAGCGAGGGAACCAGCTGCATGCACATCACAGGGCCCCAGGTGATCAAGGCGGTGCTTCAGGAGGAGACGACCGAGGGCGGCAAGCCCATCACGTCCCAGCTCTTGGGCGGGGCCAAGGTGCACATGGAGAAGAGCGGCGTGGCCCACTTCGCCGGCGGAAGCGACGAGGACACCATCCGGATCATCAGGGACCTTCTGCAGTTTCTGCCCCAGAACAACCGGGAGAAGCCTCCGGTCATTGCCTGCCAGGACGATCCCGGCCGGATGGACGAGCTCCTTAAGAGCGTTGTCCCGGAGGACCCCCGCAAATCCTACGACATCCGCAAGGTGATCCTGCCCGCGGTGGACAATGCCTGTTTCCTTGAGGTGCACAAGGACTTCGCCAGGAACATCGTCGTTGGATTCGCCCGCTTCAACGGGATGCCGGTCGGGATCGTCGCCAACCAGCCCGCGTGGCTCTCCGGCGCCCTGGATCCGGACGCCTCGGTGAAGGGCGCGCGTTTCGTGCGTTTCTGCGACTGCTTCAACATTCCCCTGGTCTCCTTCGTGGACGTGCCGGGCTTCTTTCCGGGCATCGACATGGAGGAGCGCGGAATCATCCGCCACGGCGCGAAGCTCCTCTACGCCTACTGCGAGGCCACGGTGCCCAAGATCACGGTCATCACCCGCAAGGGCTACGGCGGCGCTTACGACGTCATGTCGAGCAAGCATATCCGGGGCGACGTCAACTACTGCTACCCGACGACCGAAATAGCGGTCATGGGCGCGGCCGGCGCGGTCAGCATCATTTGCAGGGACGAGATCCGCAAGGCCAAGAATCCCGAAGAGACGCAAAAGCGCCTTGTGGCCGAGTACCAGGAGAAGTTCTGCAGCCCATATAAGGCCGCGGAGCTGGGCTATGTCGACGAGATCATCGAGCCCGAGGAGACCCGGCCCAAGATCATCCAGGCCCTGGATCTCTTGAAGACCAAGTCGGAGACCAATCCATGGCGCAAGCACGGCAACATCCCGCTCTGACGGTTCCCGGCGCTGACCTGGGCAGGGAACTCGAGCGCTGGGAGCAGGGCGCGCTCAAAAGTTCTTTGGCCAAGCTCCCCGAGCGCAAGACGCGCTTTAAGACCAGCTCCGGCATCGAGCTCAAGCGCCTCTACACCCCCCTGGACATGGCGGAGTTCGACTACGCGCGCGACCTGGGATTTCCCGGCGAGCCTCCCTTCACGCGCGGGGTCCAGCCCACCATGTACCGGGGGCGGCTGTGGACCATGCGCCAGTACGCGGGCTTCGCCACGGCCGAGGAGACCAACCAGCGCTACCGGTATCTGCTCAAGCAGGGGCAGACCGGCCTGAGCGTGGCATTCGATTTGCCCACCCAGATCGGCTACGACTCAGACCACCCCCTGGCCCGCGGCGAGGTGGGCAAGGTCGGGGTGGCGGTCTCCACGCTCAAGGACGCTCAGATTTTGTTCGCGGGAATCCCGCTGGGCGAGGTCTCCACCTCCATGACCATCAACGCCACCGCGGCCATCCTGCTGGCCATGTACGCGGCCGTGGCGGAGAAGCAGGGCGTCTCGGCGCAAGCCCTCCAGGGCACCATCCAGAACGACATCCTCAAGGAGTACGTCGCGCGCGGGACCTACATCTATCCCCCGCGCCAGTCCATGCGCGTGGTCACCGACCTCTTCGCCTTTTGCCGGGAGCGCATGCCGAGGTTCAACCCCATCAGCATCAGCGGCTACCACATCCGCGAGGCTGGAGCCACGGCGGTCCAGGAGGCGGCTTTCACCCTGGCCAACGGCATCGCCTACGTGGAAGCCGCGGTGGCCGCGGGCCTGGACGTGGACGCCTTCGCCTCCAGGCTTTCCTTCTTCTTCAACGCGCACAGCAATTTCCTCGAGGAGGTCGCGAAGTTCAGGGCCGCGCGCAGGCTCTGGGCCAGGATCATGAAGGAACGGTTCTCGGCCCGCAGGCCCGAGTCCTGCATGATGCGCTTCCACGCCCAGACAGCTGGCTGCACTCTCACGGCCCAGCAGCCGGACAACAACGTGGTCCGGGTCGCCTTCCAGGCCCTGGCAGCTGCCCTGGGCGGGGCCCAGTCCCTGCACACCAATTCCAGGGACGAGGCCCTCTCCCTGCCGAGCGAGGATTCGGTGCGCATCGCCCTGCGCACCCAGCAGATCATCGCCTACGAGAGCGGCGTGGCCGACACCGCGGACCCCCTGGCCGGAGCCTACGCGGTGGAGGCCCTCACCAGCGAGATCGAGGCCAGGGCCCAAGCGTACCTCTCGAAGATCGACGAGATGGGCGGCGCCGTCGCGGCCATCGAGACGGGCTACATGCAGGCCGAGATCGCGGAGAGCGCCTACCGCCACCAGCGCGAGGTGGAGAGCCGCGAGCGCGTGGTGGTCGGGGTCAATCAGTTCCAGATACCCGAGGGTCCGCCGCGCCGGCTCCTGCGCATCCGCGCGGACGTGGAGCGCCGCCAGCGCCGGGGGCTCGCGGCTTTCCGCCGCTCGCGCCCGTCGCGCCGAGCCGAGGCCGCCCTCTCCGGGGTCAAGCGCGCGGCAGAGGGCTTGGACAGCGTGGCGCCGCCGATACTTGCGGCGGTCAAGGCCGGCGCCACGCTCGGCGAGATATCCGACGCCTTGCGGGAAGTCTTTGGGGAGCATCTCGAACGGTGACTCCCGGAGGTGAAGCTTGATTCATAAGGAACGGAAGATCAGAGTCCTGATCGCCAAGCCGGGCTTGGACGGCCACGACCGCGGCGCCAAGGTCGTGGCGCGGGCTCTGCGCGACGCGGGGATGGAGGTGATCTACACCGGCATCCGCCAGACCCCGGAGCAGATCGTCAGCGCCGCCATCCAGGAAGGGGTCGATTTCGTGGGGCTCTCCTGCCTCTCCGGGGCCCACAACCATTTGTTCGTGGAGGTGGCGCGCCTGCTGCGCAGGAAGGGCGCCAAGGACATCGTGCTCTTCGGAGGAGGCATCATCCCGGCCGCGGACGCTCCGAGGCTCAAGAAGGCCGGGATCCGGGAGATATTCCCGCCCGGGGCGTCCACCCAGGACATCGTCCAATGGATACGGAAGGCGGCTGGAACTTGAGGCTCGATCACATCGCCTTCGCGGTGAAAGACCTGGAAGAATCGTCCCGGTTCTATCGGGACGTCCTGGGGCTGAAGTGCTCGAGGCCCGAGGCGGTCCCCGAGCAGAAGGTCCGCCTGGCGTTCCTAGAGCTTGGGGAAGTGAAGATCGAGTTGGTGGAGCCCTCGGCCCCGGATTCCCCGATCGCCAGGTTCCTGGAGACGCGCGGCGGCAAAGGCGGGATCCACCACGTCTGCCTCGCCGTGGAGGATCTGGACGCGGAGATGGAGCGCCTGCGCGCCAAAGGCGCGGCGTTCATCACGGAGCGGCCGCGCCCGGGCAGCCGCGGCAGCCGGGTCGCCTTCATCCACCCGAAGTCTTCCGGAGGGGTCCTCATCGAGCTTTGCGAGCGCCGTTGACTCGATATTCTGATTTGGGAGATCGCCATGAAATTCAAGAACTACGATGAGCTGATGAAGATGGTCAAGGGGAAGTCCAACCGCATCGTGGTCCCGGGCGCGAACCACTTCGAGGCCATGGAGGCCTGCAAGATCGCAGACGACAACGGCCTCCTCTCAGGCGGGGTCCTCATCGGCGACGTCCCAATGATCCGCGACGCCGCGGGGAAAGCGGGGCTCGATCTGGCGAAGTTCGAGCTCGTGGACTGCAAGGACGCGGCCGAGATGTGCCGGCTGGCGGTGCGGTTCATCAAGGAAGGCAAGGGCGACTTTTTGGTCAAGGGCCTTGTGGACACCAGCCTCTACCTGAAGGCCATCCTGACCAAGGACTCCGGCATGTTGGAGCCCGGCACGACTTTAAACCAGATCGTCTTCTTTGAAACCGCGCACTACCATAAGCTGTTTGCGGTGACCGACGCGGCCATTCTCATCTCGCCGGACCTTGAGCACAAGCGCAGGATCGTCCAGAACTCGGTCAACCTCACGCGGATGCTCGGCGTCGAGACGCCCAAGGTCTCCATCGTCTGCCCGGTCGAGAAGGTCAACCCGAAGATCCAGAGCACCCTGGATGCTGCCGAGCTTGCGAAGATGAGCCAGGACGGCCGGATCAAGAACGCGGTCGTGGAAGGGCCCTACGACATCTACATCTCCTTCTCCCGCAAGCTCGCAGACGAGAAGGGGGTCAAGGGCGGGGTTGTGCCGGGGGACGTGGACATCCTGGTGCTCCCGGACTTGGACGCCGCGAACCCGGTCTACAAGAGCATCACCTTCTTCGCCGAGGGGATGAAGTCCGCGGCCCTTGTGGCGGGCGCGAAAGTGCCGGTGATCCTGCCCTCGCGCACCGACCCGCCGCAGACCAAGGCCCACTCCATCGCCCTGGCGTCGTTTTTGAAGGAGCGGAAGGTCGCGGCGTAGCCGCTTCGCTACACCGCCTTGAAGGCGGCGAGCATCTCCGCGCCGCTGTGGAACCTTTTGGCAGGCTCCGGCTGAAAGGCTTTGTCGAAGAAAATGTCCACGTTCGTCGAGAAGCCGACGTTCGACGGCCGGAGGTAGAGCCTCTCCCGCTTCTGGGCCAGGAAGTTCGGCCCCTCGAAGGGGACCTTCCCCGTCAGGGTCTCGTAGAGGCAGACGCCGAGTGAGTAGATGTCCGACTCCTTCGAGACCGCGCCCAGCTCCTGCTCAGGCGCCATGTAGGGCGGAGTGCCCCAGGACTCGGCCCGGGTCAGCTTGGCCGCCGTGAGCCGGGCCTGGTGCGCGATGCCGAAATCCATGAGCTTGACCACGCCTTCGCGCGTGATCATGATGTTGGCGGGCTTGAGGTCCCGGTGGATCACCTTGCGGGAATGGGCGTAGTCGAGCGCTGAAGCCGGGTCGATGCGGTAGTTGTTGGCCAGGACCGTGCCCAGCATCAGGCCTCCGGCCGCGCCCATGGACGGGATCCGCGCCGGGCCCGTCTGCGGGGGCTGGGTCGAGTAGGTCGTGATCAGCTTGTCCAGGGCGCTGGATTTCCGCCAGAAGACGTAGAGGAAGGCCGAGACGATCAGGATCAGGCTCGCGACGAAGGCGGCCAGGATCATCGTGTCCCGCCGCCTTTGGGAGAACTGGGCCAAGGCTCCCTGGTAGCGCCCCTCGTCGTCCGCCAGGGCGCTCTTCACGACCCTGCGGAAGTCGTTGGATTCCTGGAAGATTTTCTCCCGCCCCATGGCCCGGCCGATCACGGCCCCGGCGTCGGCGGGGGCGCTGCCTCCGCCTTTGCGCGATTTCGCCTGGCTCATCAATTCAGACAGGCCGACGGTGACGCTCTGCACGGCGGCGGTCTTGGAGAGCTCCCGGTAGGTGTCGCCCAGGGCTTCGAGCTCGTCTTGGGCCCCCTGGATCTTGGCGCGCAGGAGCTGGCGCTCGCCGGCGATTGCCGCGAGCTCCTCCTTGGTGCCGTACTTGGAGGCCATGGCCTGGAGCTTCGGAAGATCCCCCTTGAGCTCCTCCTTGAGGCGGAGCATGCTCGCCTGCATGCCGTCGAAGGGGTCAACTGCCTGGGCGGCGAAGCAGAGCCCAACGGGCCCCCAAAGGGCCAGCCAAAGCGACGCGGCGGGCAGGAGGACGCGTCTCATGGGTGCGGTTATTCTACTTCTCCATCGTGGTGATGACCAGCCGCGTCTCCGCCTTCTGCGTGCCGGGCGCGGCGAGCTTCATGCCGCGCGTCTTGACCAGGACCTCTCCCAAGTCCTCCGCAAGGATGTCGTAACCGGCCATCTTCTTTGTCTTCATCATGGCGTCCTCCTCGCGCCTATAGGGTAGCGAGAAGAGGGCGAGGGGCGCAAGTGCGGAATTCGTGTCCAAAAACGCCGGTCCTTGACAGACGGGTATAAAGCCTATAAACTTACCCTAGGGTTATTCCTAGGAGGTTCCTATGACATGGCATCAGGTAAACGTGGCTTTCCCGGAGCCTTTGTACCAGCAGTTCGTGCGGCTGGTCCCCGCAGGCAAACGGACGAGGTTCCTGACGCGTCTCGCCGAGACAGGGCTGCAGCAACTCCGCCTTGAGCAGGCGATGGACAAGACCTTCGGCGCCTGGAGCAAGCGCGCTCACCCCGAACTGAAGCGTGGGGCAGAGACTTATATCCGCCGCCTGCGCCGCAACCGCCGCCCACGCGCGTGATATGCTCACTTATTTGATCGACAGCGATATCCTGATCAACCACCTCCGCCGCCTGATTCCCTTGCATGCTTATCTTGGGGAGCTTAAATCGGCGGCACGTTACGGTTGCTCCGCCATCGTTGTCGCCGAGGTGTATTCGGGCATGCGACCCGCGGAAGAGCCGGCGACCCGACAGTTGATCGAAGGGCTCGTTCATTTTCCCGTCACGACTCAAGTGGCTGAGAAAGCCGCCGAGCTCAAACGGCGACTGGGCCGCTCCGGCCGAGCAATCGCTTTGGATGATTGTCTCATCGCAGCGACCGCCCTTTTGGAAAAGGCGACGCTTCTGACGCATAATGCAAAACATTATCCGATGGTCCCTGATAAAATTACTCACCCTTCACATCCCTTCTAAGAGAGAAAGGGCGCTTTGACTTTTTGGACAAAGACCGATGCAAGGGGCTAGCCCCAAAAACCCCTTGCAAATTCGCAGTCGCCCTGTTATACTCCCCCCGTAGCCGCGGAGCGGTCCGCCGCGGCCATGAAGGACTGCCGAGCACAGCTCGCGCAGGCCTTTTTTTATGCCTGGATTTACGAACCTCCTGTCCCTCGTCCTCTTCGCGGGCCTCTCCCCGGCCTCGGCGAACATCCCGGCCATCTCGGATGGGGAGGCCCTGCGCGTCGGCCGGTTCATCTGGCGCAACGAGAGCCGGGGCACGATCGAGGGCCTGACCTCCTGGAACGAGGGCGAGGAGTTCGCCTCCCTCGGCATCGCGCACTTCATCTGGTTCCCGGAGGGCTACGACGGCCCTTTCCGCGAGAGCTTCCCCCTGCTCGTCGACTACCTGCAGAGCCAAGGCGTCGCGGTCCCCGAATGGCTGCTGCTCAGCCCCGACTGCCCCTGGAAAAGCCGCGAGGAGTTCCTGGCGGCGCGCGAGAGCCCGCGCATGCGGGAGCTGAGGGCGCTGCTGGCCTCGACCGTCCAGTGGCAGGCGCGGTTCACCGCGGAGCGCCTGCGCTCGTCTTTGCCCAAGCTCCTGACTGCCGCGCCGGCGCACAAGCGCGCGCATGTCGGGCGCCAGTTCGAGCGGGTCATGTCTCAGCCCGGCGGGGTCTATGCCCTGGTGGATTACGTGAACTTCAAAGGCGAAGGCATCCTGCCAAAAGAGCGCTACGGCGGCACGGGCTGGGGCCTGCTTCAGGTCCTCGAGCGCATGCGCGGCTCAGCTTCCGGGCCGCGGGCCCTTTGGGAGTTCGCCGCTTCGGCGCGCGCGGTCTTAGCCCGCCGAGTGCGCTTCTCCCCGCCCGAGCGGCGCGAGGCCCGCTGGCTCAAGGGCTGGCGCGCCCGCCTTAGAACCTACCGCAGCGCCTAGAAATCCAGAGACTTGGGCCACCCGGGCCCCGCCGCCTCGGCCAGCCAGAGGGCCGACTTCTCGGAGATCCAGCCGCTCAGACGCGAGATGAGCCAGCAGATGAAGAGCCAGAGGCCCGCGGCGAACAGGATGCCCCATTGCGCCGGAAAATGCCCCTGGCAGGAGGGGTTCATCGCCTGACCAAAATCCTTGCCATCTCTCTCCAAGCCTGCTAGACTAAGTTTATCGTGCCCAGGCTGAAATCTTCGAAATAAAACATATTAAGGGGGATAGATGGCAAGGACTAAAGAGGTCATGACGGCGGACAAAAAAGCGGATCTGGCAGGACCGGGTATCAGCACCTACGAGGAAGTCGACAAGATACTGCCCAAGGATTACCAAGCGATTCTTCCGCCGTTGGAGCGGATGAAGGCGCTCTTCGCGATCAAGGACTATATCGAGAAGCACATATGCAAGGAACTGAACCTGACGATGGTTCAGGTGCCGCTGATCGTGGAGCGCGAGAGCGGGATCAACGACATGCTGGACAGGGACGGCTCGCGGACCCCGATCGAGTTCCCCTGCGGGCTTGGGCTGGAAAGGCGGCTCAACGCCCAGATCGTGCAGGCTGCGACGAAATGGAAGCGCCCGGCCCTCGCGCAGTTCGGCTGCAAGGCGCAAGAGGGCATCTGCACAGACATGCGGGCGGTGCGCAAGGACTACTTCCTCGATCACGATCACAGCTCCTACGTGGACCAGTGGGACTGGGAGCGGGTGATGACCCATGACCAGCGCAACATGAAATTCCTCAAGGACGTCGTCAGGAAGATATGGAAAGTCATCCGGGGGGCCGGGAAGCATGCCCAGGAACTCTACCCGCAGCTCAAGACGAGCAAATACCCGGACATCCCCGAGGATCTCACCTTCCTGCATGCCGAGGATATCCTGGACATGTACCCGGACCTGCCGCGCAAGCAGCGCGAGACCATGACGCTGCAGAAGTATCCGGCGGTTTTCATCATCGGGGTGGGGTATCCGCTGAAGGACGGATACCCGCACGAGATGCGGGCGGCGGACTACGACGACTGGATCACGGATACGTCGAAGGAAACAGGAAAGCCGACGCGGGGCTTAAACGGCGACATCCTGGTCTGGAACCCGGTCACCCGGCGGCGGCACGAGTTGACGTCGATGGGAATCCGCGTAACCAAGGAGACGCTGGTAGAGCAGCTTAAGATGTCGAAGCTGATGGAGAACCTCAAGCTGCCGTATCACCAGGCCATCATGAACGACCGGATCCCGCTGAGCATCGGCGGCGGAATCGGGCAGTCGCGGACGTTCATGTACCTGCTCCGGGCGGCGCATCTGGGCGAGGTGACCGTCTCCGTCTGGCCCAAGCAGCTCAAGGACATCTGCGTCAAGCACAACATCCGCGTCCTGGAATAAGCGCCCGGCGTTGTAAACGCAAAGAAGGGCGGCTCCAAACAAGAGCCGCCCTTCTTTCTTCGCGCTCAGGCCGGCGCCCGCTCTTATTTACGCTTGCGCCCGCCCTCTCCGGCTTCCCGGAGCGCCTGCGAGGACGAGCGGGAGGAGAACGACCCGCGCTCGTCCTTCAGGAAGGCCTTGAAGCCCTTGACGCTCATGTACACGTCCAGCTTCCCGACCAGCTCCCAGGGCGAGTGCATGGAGATGACGCCCACCCCGCAGTCGATGACGCACATGCCGTAGCGGGCCATGCAGAGGGCGATGGTCCCCCCGCCGCCCGCGTCCACCTTGCCCAGCTCTCCCGTCTGCCAGAGGACCCCGGCCTTGTCGAAGATGCGCCGGATCTCGGCCACGAACTCGGCGTTGGCGTCGCTCGAGCCGGACTTTCCCCGGGCCCCTCCGTATTTGGAGAGGGACGTCCCCTGGTTGATGTAGGAGACGTTCTTCTTCTCCGAGACGCCCGGGTAGAGCGGGTCGTAGAGCGAGTTGACGTCGGCCGAGATCATCCATGACCTCGCGAGCGCGCGCCGCACGGCGAGGCCCTCGTGAGCGCCCTTCTCAAGCGCCAGCAGCTCCGAGACCGTGTTCTCGAAGAAGTTCGACTCCATCCCGGTCGCGCCGTAGGAGCCGATCTCCTCCTTGTCGCAGAGGACCACGCAGGCGGCGAACTCCGGGGTCTTCTCGATGTCCAGCAGGGCCCGCAAGGCGGCGTAGGCGCAGGCCCGGTCGTCGTGGCCGTAGCCCAGGATCATGGACCTATCGAAGCCGACCTCGCGCGGCATGCCGGCCGGCACGAACTCCAGCTCGGCCGAGAGGAAGTCGGCCTCGCTGACGCCGTACTTCTCCTTGAGGAGCTCCAGCACGCGGTACTTGATCTTCTCCTTCTGCTTCTTGCCCTTGCAGGGGATGGAGCCCACGATGACGTCGAGGCCCTCTCCCTCGATCCCCTCGGCCAGGGTCTTCTTCATCTGGTCGGCGGCCATGTGCGGCAGGAGGTCGGAGATGAAGAACACGGGGTCCCCCGGCTCCTCGCCGACCTTGACCGCGATCTTGCTGCCGTCCCGCTTGACGAAGACGCCGTGCAGGGCCAGCGGCAGGGCCGTCCACTGGTATTTCTTGATCCCGCCGTAGTAGTGGGTATCGAGCAGGGCCAGCTCTCCGCCTTCATAGAGGGGGTTCTGCTTGACGTCGAGGCGCGGGGAGTCAGTGTGTCCGCCGATGATCTGCAGGCCGTCCTCGAGCGGCCGCCGGCCCAGGATTGCGGCGAGCAGGGTCTTGCCGTACCAGCTCTTGTAGACCTTGTCTCCGGGCTTGAGCTTTTCGCGGACAGCGATGAGGGCGTCCAGATCCTTGAAGCCGGCCGCCTGCAGGAGACTAAGGCCTTCGTCGTGCGCCTCCCGCTCGGTCTTGCTCGAGCCGAGGAAAGCCATGTAGCCCTTGGCCGTCTCCTCCAGCTTCCTGAGGTCCAACGGGGAGATCTTCTCGTAGCCGTTGGTGCGGTTGTAGCTCAAGGGGGTTTTCTTCGCGCCGGCGGTTTTTTTGGGCATGCCGCAATTTCACTAAATCCCGCGGCTGGATGCAAACCAGGGTCCTGGGGCGGGGATTATTGTTGTAAAATGAATTATCGCATGGTTCCGCTGCGCAGCCTTGCCGTCATCCTTTTTCTGGCCCTGCCTTCCGCATACGGCGCGGAGGCGCCCTCCGGCCAGCACCCCGCCAAGCGCTCCGGGGAGATCAAGAAAGACCTGACCAACCAGATGATGGAGCTCACTCCTCTGCTCCAGAAGCTCGAAGCGCTCAAGAACGCCTACAAGAAGGGGGACCCGGCCGCGGCCATGGACGACCGCTTCCGCATCCGGGAAGACATCGTCCGGCGGGCCGCGACGCTGTTCGTGGGCCTGCAGTATTTCCGGCAGGTCCGCGGCTCCGAAGAGGCGCAGATCTTCGATTATTCCGAATTCGACGCGGAAGTCTCGTCTTTCGTCAGGACGGCCGACGACATGCTGGCGGACGAAGCGAAGGCGTTTAAATCCGCGCGGCGGGCCTACCGGATCTGGGGCTGGGTCAAAGTCGCGGTCTTCCTGCTGGCCCTCCTTGGGCTCTGCGTCCTCCTATGGCGCAAGCGCGAGCCGGCCATGCGGCTCATCCGGGGCCGGATGGTCGAGCGCGAGGAAGCCCCAGGCGCGGAAGAGCCCTCCGCTCCGGCCGCGGCCGCCGAGCTCGCCCCGGGGGCCCTGCTCCTGGGGACATACCGCATCGACAAGGACCTTGGGAAAGGGGGCATGGGCCTCGTCTATGGGGCCACGGACATCAACCTGGACCGCAAGGTCGCCATCAAGATCATGCGCGAGGAGCTCACCAAGTCCGGCATGGAGCCCGACATGTTCCTCAGCGAGGCCCGCATGGTCGCCTCGCTCAAGCATCCGAACATCGTGGAGATCCACGCGGTCATGAAGGAGGGCAACCAGATTTTCCTGGTGTTTGAGTACGTCTACGGCCAGCCCCTGAGCAAGGTCCTGTCCGGGGGCAAGCGCATCTCGATGCGCTCGACCAAGATCCTGCTCAGGCAGATCGCGGCTGCGCTGGACTTCGCGCACTGCAGGAAGATCATCCATCGCGACCTCAAGCCGTCCAACATCATGATCACCAGCGAGGGCTCGGCCAAGGTCATGGATTTCGGCATCGCCCACGTGGCCCAAGTCACGGCCGCGGCCGCGAGCAGGAGCGACATCTGCGGCACCCCGCCCTACATGGCTCCGGAGCAGGAGCTCGGCGTGGTGTCGAGGGAATCCGACATCTTCTCGCTGGGGGTGGTGCTCTACGAGATGCTGACCGGCCGCCTTCCGTACGCGGGCCCCGACTTCCTCGTCCAAAAGGAAAGCATGAACTACGCCCCGCCGTCGCAGGTGATCCAGAACATACCCAGACAGGCCGACGAAATCATCCGCCAGGCCCTGCAGTTCGACCCGAGGCTGCGCTACCACACCGCCACGGAGATCGTGATGGCGCTCGACGCCATCCCTTAGTATCCCTTAGTCCTGCTCGCGCAGGCGCTTGCTCAGCGAGGCGATCTGCTCGCGGACGTGCTCGCGGGACTCCTGCAGGCGGCGGAGGTCCTGCTCGAAGGCCGAGGCGCGCGCCGCGATATGCATGGCCGCGTGCTCGGCATCCTTGATGCGCCCGTCCCACTGCGCCACCTCGGAGCGCAGCTGGCGGAGCTGCTCATCGAGCTTCGCGCGGGAATCCTTCTCCGAGGCTAGCCGGTCCTCATGGTCCTCGATGCGCCGGCGGATCTCCCGATCCTCTTCCTGGGACATCTGCTGGGCTTCCCGCTGCCTGTTCTCGATCGTGCGCGAAACCCGGTGGAAGGAATCGCTCAGCTCCTGGACCTGTTCGCGCAGCTCATGCATGGAGTTGAGCTCGTGCTGCAGCGCGGCGTAGCGCGCCATGTTCTGAGCGTTGAGCTTCTCGGCTTCCTTGAGCTTCCTCTCCAGCTCGGCAAGGCGCTCGAGCAGAGCCCGCTCGACCTGGGCGGCGCGTTCGCCCAGCTGAGCGCGCGCGGCGCTCGATGCGCCGACCTCGTCCTTGATCTGGGCCTGCTGGTCCTTGAATGCGGCTTCAAGCGCCTTCAAGTGAACGTCCAGGGACTCCTGGATGCGCCGGTACTGGCGCTGGAGGGTCTCCAGGTCCGAGATCTGCCGGGCGGCCCCGCCGGGGTCGGGATCGGGGCTCTTGCGCTGAATGTCCGGATCGATCTCCGCGGTCTGGCGCCGGATGGCGGACATCAGGGCCTCGAACTTCCGTTCCGCTGGGGTCGGTTCGTCCGTTGAATCGGTCATGGGATGCCGGCCGCTATATTATGCCATATCGGGCGGCATTTCTTGATATCATACCGCGTCGCGAGGTTCCCACGGCTTCCACGATCGAGCTGCCCCGGCTCCACGACCGGCACACCCACGTGTCCCTCTACGCGGCCCTGGAGGGCTGTCCGGACATCTCCGCTCTCTCCAAGGAGGAGGCCCTGCGCGCGCTCAAGGCGCTTCCAGGGGACAGGCTCACGATAGCTCTCGGCTGGCACAGCGCCCGCGTGAGCTTCACCTCGCAGGAGCTGTCCTCCCTTCCCCCTGTGCTGATCGCGAGCCTGAGCCTGCACGGGGCCCTGCTGAGCGCCTCGGCCAAGGAATGGCTCAGGGATTCGGAACCCGAGCTGGTCGGGCGTCATAAGGACCGCGAGTGGTGCGAGCGGAACGTCGCCAAGCTCCTGTCCCTCTACGTCCGCGCAGCTGGATTCACGGCGCAGAAGCTGGACGCCTTCATGAGGCGGCTCGAGATGCTCGGCGTGGGCGCGGCCGAGGATCTGCTGGTCGCGGGTGAGGACGCCTTGTCCCTGATCCAGGCCTCTCCTTGGAGCGGGCGCATCCGCTGCTGGGCAGATCCTGCGGTCTTCGAGGGCTTCAGCCCGCAGGCCCGGGAGCAGGTCGCAGGGCTGAAGATCTTCACGGACGGCGCGCTTGCCCAGCGCACAGCGGCGCTCGATGAGCCCTACCCGGACGGTTCCAGGGGGCTCCTGCTCCACGCGGACAAGGACCTCGCCGGGCTTCTGGCCGGCCTGGCCCGGCTGGGAAAGCCGGCTGCGATCCACGCCATCGGACGGCGAGCCGTGGAGCAGGCCCTCACGGTCATCGAGCGGCTCTACGAGGACGGGATCAGCTTCCCGGCCGTGCGGCTCGAGCACGTCCAATTCATCGAAGAGCCGCAGGCCCGCAGAGCCAAGGCTTTGGGCGCGGTCCTTTGCATGCAGCCCAATTTCAGCGCGGACAGCCGCGATTACGCGGACCGCCTCAGCGCAAGGCTGAGGGCGGCCAACAATCCCTTCCGGATGCTGATCGACCGCGCGGGCTTTTGCCCCGGCAATGACCTCATCTTCGGCTCCGATGGGATGCCGCACGGCGCGCGGAGCGCCCTGCAGTGGGGCCTGTTCCCGGACCACGAGAGCCAGCGCCTGACACTGGAAGAGCTCGCGGCCGGCTATGGGATGGCGGAAGGGGTTTGCCGGCTGCGGATAGACGAAGGGGCCGGACGGGTGGAGCGTCTTCAGCCGTAGACCGAGCCTTTCATGTGCCGGCCCCCGTCCACATAGATGACCTGGCCGGTGATGAAGGGGCTGCGGACGAGGAACAGGACCGCCTCGGCCACGTCCGAGGGCCCGCCATGGCTCTGCAGGGGATTGGTGCGGCGGAGGCGCTCCAGGCAGGAGTCGTCCTCTCCGGGCGGCGGCAGGATCAGTCCCGGCGCGACCGCGTTGACCCGGACGCGCGGAGCGAGCTCGAGGGCCAGCATGCGCGTCAGGCTGTGGAGCAGGCGCTTGCTCAGGTGGTAGGCGGCGTGCTCCGCGTCGTAGTCCGCGATCCGGCTGTCGAGCAGATTGACGATGCAGCCCCCGCGCCCCTGCCGCGCCAGGGCCCGGCTCAGGAGCAGGGGCGCCATGGCGTTGACCTGGATGTTGGCGGCCAGGTTCTCCGGCGGGAAGTCGGAGAGCCGGCTCTTCGAGAAGATCGAGGCGCTGTTGACCAGGATGTCGATGCGGCCGGCCGCGTCCCGCGCGCGCTCGAAGAGCGCCTCGGCCTGGGCCGCGTCACCCAGATCTCCCTGCACCACCCACGCGCGCCGGCCCAGGGCGCGAATCTCGCCCGCGGCCTCCAGGGCTTCTCCGGCCGAGCGGTTGCAGTGCACGGCCACGTCCACGCCCGAGCGCGCCAGGGCCAGGGCGATGGCCCGGCCCAGGCGCTTGCCTGCGCCCGTGACCAGCGCGGATTTCAGGCCGTCGGAGGCATCCATCGAAGACAGGGTATGATACCACATCATCTGCCGAGAAGCGCGTCCCAAACATCCAGGATCGGTAGGTTTGGGACGTCCCGAACCTACGCCGTATTGATGTTCGGGACGAAGCGCTTCGAGCGCCTGTAGATGCATTCCGTCGAGTTTCCGAATCCCGCCGCGATTTGATTTCCGTTTTATCAATCGTATAATACCCCCCATTCGCCATCTTGGAAGGGAGGCGCGGTGAAAAGAAGCGGCTTTACGCTGGTCGAACTGTTGATCGTGCTGGTGATCATGGGGATCCTGCTGGGCATCGCCGCCGTCAAGTATGCGGGCCTGATGCGAAAGGCCAATGAGGGCGCCTTGCAGGGGAACCTCGGGGCGCTGCGCTCCGCGCTGAGCATCTACTACGGCGATATGGCGGGGAAATTCCCCTCGAGTCTCGACTCGCTAACAGCGAACGCCAAGTACCTCCCGGCCATCCCGAAAGCCAGAGCCCCGGATTACCATCCGGAATCCGCCGCGGTCTCAGCCGGGGTGACGGACGACGCCTCGGGCTGGGGCTACGACAACGACCCCGCCTCGAGCCGCTTCGGCACGGTGTGGGTCAACTGCACCCATACGGACACGAAGGGCAGCGTATGGAGCTCCTACTGAGGAACTGCCGGCGGGCGCCTACGCGAAGGCCTTTGGGCCGGCCCGATAAAGATATAATAGGCCGCGAGGAGGATTCCCCATGAGCGTAAAATTGAAGCTCGTCAATCCGAAGAAAGCCAGGCGCTTCTTCGCCAGGAAGCTGGCGTTCACCACCGGCCCCGTCGAGCTCTGGAGCTGGATCCAAGAGCGCGCGAACATCGTAATCGTGGACGTCCGCGCGCCGGCCGATTACGCGCGGGGGCATATTCCGGGCGCGGTCAACCTGCCCAAGGAGAGCTGGCAGAAGCCCGCCGGCCTCAGGAAGGGCAGGGTGAACGTGGTCTACTGCTATTCCCAGGTCTGCCATCTGGCCGCCGCGGCGGCGCGCGAGCTGGCGGAGGCGGGCTTCCCGGTCATGGAGCTGGAAGGAGGCTTCCAGACCTGGAAGGACCATGAGGGGCTCATCGAGAAGGAATCGGCCCGGAAGCATCCGGCGAAGAAGGCCTCCGCCAAGAAGGCCTCAAGGACCCGCCGCCAGGAAGAGCCGGCCCCTCAGCCGGAAGCGGCCCCTGCTGAAAGCGAACCGAGCCCCGTCTCTTAACGGAAGTCGGACCCCGGCCGCATCTGGGACCTTGGGCCTATCAGTTCCTAGGCCCAAGGCTCCTTCCTTTCGTGGGGCTTGGGGCCTAGAATATCCGTATGTTCCACACCAATCACGTTGCCTCCTGCAACGCCAAGCTAGAGCAAAATCCATGAAAAACCTTAAGACGAATCTGGCCGTTGGATCAACGACTTTTCTGCTGCTGGCCTTGAGCGCGGCTTCCTTCGCCCAGTCCCCGCAGCCTGCGGGCCTGGAGCCGATGCTGGTCGACATCAACTCCGCCATCCAAAGCAAGGGCGCAAAATGGGTCGCGGGCGAAACGTCGCTTTCCAGACTATCATGGGACGAGTGGATGAAGCGCGTGGGGACCGGACGTCTGCAGATCAATGTGGCGCCGGTCCCCGAGATGGACGTCGCGGCCGCGCCGCCCAGCCTGGACTGGCGCGACCACGACGGCGATTACGTGACCCCGGCCAGGGACCAGAAGAAATGCGGCTCCTGCTGGGCTTTCGCGATGACGGGGGGCCTTGAATCCTACATCCTGGTGAACGAACACAAGCCGGGCAAGAATCTAGACCTGTCCGAGCAGGTGTTCGTCTCCTGCAGCGGCACAGGGTCCTGCAATGGGGGCACCCTGAATGCGGGTTTCCTCAAGTCCACGGGCCTGCCGCCCGAGAAGTACTATCCGTACACCGCCACGGACGGCGACTGCTCCACCGCCCAGGCCGGCTGGGAGGACGCAGCCTACAAGGTCTCCGCTTGGGGGTCGGTCGCGCAGAAGCTCGCTTCCATGAAGTCGGCTTTGGCCAAGTACGGCCCCCTGCCGACCGCCATGATGGTCTATGAGGATTTCATGCACTACAAGTCGGGCATCTATTCCTATGCCACGGGCAAGAGGCTGGGAGGCCACGCCATCCTGCTCGTGGGCTACAACGACGACGAGCAGTACTTCATCGTGAAGAACAGCTGGGGCACGGGCTGGGGCGAGGACGGCTTCTTCAAGATCGCCTATTCCGAGATCGACAGCCGCGTCGATTTCGGCCTGAGCACCATCGCCTATCGTCCGGCCGCCAAGAAGGACCCCAGGCGCGTCAAGACGGACGAGAGCTCCAAGCGCATGGACCCCCTGCTCAAGCAGAAGCCGTAGGCAGTGCCGGACCCTTCAGGCCGGACCCTCGAGGCTATGGGGGCGTTCAGGAAGGCCATCGCGAATGCTTCCGAGAAGCAGCGGGAAATCATCGAAGATGCTGGCGCGCATCTCTCCGCGCTCAGGCGCGGTCGGGAGGCAGGCAGGCCGGGTTGGGGCAAGGCGGCTGGGGCCAAGGAGGATGCGCGGCCGTGGGCGAGCAGGGGCCTGTTCGTCGGGATGGGAGCCGCTGCCGTCGCCTGCGCCGCCGTTCTGTTCTATCTCGCGATGCCGTTCGGGGGCAAGGAGAGGAGGGCGGCGCCGGGCGGCAGGCTGTGGGATAGCCGGGAGAACCCGTCGGAACAGGCGAAAGACTGCCAGGCGGTGACGAATGAGAATCGCCTTCCGATGGAAAAGGATCTCGACGAGATCAAGGCGCTCTACGAAGCTGCCGCTCGGATGGATTGCATCGGGGAGATCCGCAGCCAGGGCAGGTCCGTGTCATGCGGAAGGAAGGTCCGTGAGGCGATGCTGTTGTGCGTCGCTACAACTTGAGGAGGAAAAGGGTGCTGGAGGCCTGCAAGCCCCTCCTCAGCGGCGTCGGCGAGACGGGCTGCGAGCAGATGGTGGCGCGCCTTCAGCAGATGGGGGGCTACGCTCATGGGCCGCTCGGCAGCGCGCGCCCCCGGCCTTCCGCAAAAGCGGGGGGGCCGAGGTTCCAGTGGGTGAGGATCCCTTCGGGGAGTTTCAGGATGGGGGCCGAAGGCGTCGCGGAGCAGTTATTCAAGGCGGGGGACATGGAGCGGGCGGAGGCTCGCTCTCGGGAGCTGCTGGCCCTGGCGGATTTCCACGCGGAGGATTGGAACTACGGCAACGCGGTCCATAAAAGCCACGCCCTGCTCGGGCGCATCGCCTTGCGCGCCGGCGATGTGGATGGCGCGAAGAAAGAGCTGCTTCTGGCCGGGCAGACCCCCGGCTCGCCCCAGCTGAACTCTTTCGGCCCGGACTTCGACCTTGCCGAGGAGCTGCTGGATAGAGGAGAGGTCTCGAGCGTCCAAGAGTATCTGAAGCTCTGCGGGAAGTTCTGGAAGAACCCCTGCGTGGATTACTGGCTCTCCGAGCTGGAGGCGGGGCGGCGGCCGAAGATGAACAGGTTCGACCAATGCCCGAAGCGGTGATTCCCTCAGAACCCTGCTGTTTGAGGATGTTAGACTGCCGCATAACTAGGCGGAGCTCGCGCGCTGCTGAGCGGCTACTTCACCGGGGCGAAGACCTTCACGCGGCCGTTTTCATCCACGCTCAGGGCGCCGAGGCGCTTGAGCTCCTCGAGCACGGCCTCGGGCGCATAGGCCGATGAAGCGGCGCGGTTCTTGATGTCGTTGAGCAGGGTCTTGAGCCGGCCGGGCGGGTCCTTGACGCTCGAGATCCTCCGGGCGTAGGCCGCCGCGACTTCGGCTAGGCTGCGCCCCGCCGCCTGGGGGGAGGAGGGCGTCGCTGGGGCCGCCGCGGGCTTCGAGCGGGGAGAAGTCCTCCGACGCCCCGCTCCCGGGGCCCGCTCAGGAGCGGCGGCCCGCTGTGTGGAGGGGGACTTCCTCCGGCCTCTCTCTGCGCGCTCGGGGTGGGAGGTCCACAGGAGCGCCTGGCGGCCGACGCGTTGGAGCTCCTGGGCCATAGCCGCGAGGCTCTTGTCGTGCGTGACGAGGGTGAAGGGCACGTGCATGGGAAGGGTGGCGTGCAGGATCCCGGCGTGCAGGGACATGACGAAATCCGCGGCGTTGCGGCCTCCTTTGGGCGAGGTCACGCTGACGCAAAGCGGCAGGGCGCCGACCTTCTTCTCCAGGTTTCTCGGGATGGACGCCTCGGGCCTCAGGAAGACCCTGACCACGGTGTTGGGGGTGAGCGGGAAGTCCGGGGGCAGGTGCGGATCGTTGTCTCCGTCGATGAGAAGGACGGAATCCGCCGCGGCGGCGTCCTTGGGGTCTTTAAGGTTCATGGCGCCTGTATGATACCATTCGTCCTCGCTGGGAGCCACCTGCCTCAAGCGCAGCTCATCGGCAGGACGGACCGCAGGCCGACGCGTCTGGATCTCCCGCTGGAGAGCCCAAGGCATAGCCTACATGGCCCCCGACCAAGCCTGCAAAGCCGATGATGCAGCCTGCGAAGGTGGCTCCGGCTAAAACGTGCGCGGTATAGTGCGCCGCGCTCGGGTCATGGCCTGCCCGAGGCCGGCCGGAACGGTTGCGGCACCTGCAGTTCCGAGACGTCGTCTTGGCGGCTGAGAAGGCCGGCGTCTGCATGCCGCCGGGGCCTTCGGCCGATTGAGTCAGCCCGGAGGGTCTACAGCCTCAAGCCTGAATTATTGTTGTAAAATAACCGCTTCGCCGCCCCGACTTAGTCGGGACAGGCGGCCCAGTAATGTCGAGCGCCGACGTAGCTCAGCGGTAGAGCAACCGTTTTGTAAACGGTAGGTCGCCGGTTCGATCCCGGCCGTCGGCTGATTTCATTCATGGACGCCCAGAAACGCCCCGATTCCTCCGCCGGCCTGTCCTTCAAGGATTGGCCTGGGGATGTCTTCGGCGGGCTGGCCGGGATGCTGGTCGCCCTGCCCCAGGCCATCGCCTTCGGCGTGGTCATCTACTCGGCCCTCGGGCCGGAGAACGCCCCGGCCGGCGCCAAGGCCGGGCTCGTGGGGGCAGCTGTCATCGGCATTACGGCCGCGCTCTTCGGCGGGACACCGAGGCTCGTGTCCGCGCCGTGCGCGCCCGCGGCCGCGGTCATGGCGGCCTTGGCCGCGGGCCTGGCGGCCCAGGCGGGCGGTGGGGACCCGGCGCGCCTGACCCTGCTCCTGACCCTGACGGCGCTCCTTTCGGGCGGCCTCCAGCTGCTCTACGGGGCTTTGGGCGGGGGCCGGCTCATCAAGTACATCCCCTACCCCGTGGTCACCGGCTACCTGAGCGGCGTGGCGGTGCTCATCTTCCTGGGCCAGCTCCCCAAGCTCTTCGGCTTGGGCAAGGCCGCGGCGCTCTGGCAGTGCCTCTCCTCGCCCGGGCAGTGGCAGCTCCCCGCGGTCGTCGTGGGCGCCGCGGCCATGTCTGCGATGATCGCGGCGCCGAAGATCACCCGCAGGGTGCCTGGGCCAATCTTGGGCCTGGCCGGCGGCCTGCTGGCCTACTTCGTCCTGGGGCTCTTCTTCCCCGCGCTCATGTCCCTCGACGGCAACGCCCTGGTGGTCGGCCGCCTGGGCGCAGAGGGCGCGGGCGTCGGCTTCGAGCGCTGGGCCGCGCTTTCGAAGCTCCGCTGGGAGGACCTGCGCGCGATCCTGACCCCGGCCCTGACCCTGTCGGTCCTGCTCTCGATGGATACCCTCAAGACCTGCGTGGTCTTAGACGCGCTCACCCATTCCCGCCACGACTCGAACCGCGAGCTGCGCGGCCAGGGCCTGGCCAACGCGGCCTCGGCCGCGCTCGGCGGGGTCCCCGGGGCGGGGACAATGGGAGCCACGCTCGTCAACATGCAGAGCGGCGGCAAGACCCGGCTCTCCGGCGTGCTCGAGGGCGTCTTCTGCCTGGCCGCGTTCCTGCTCCTGAGCGGGCTCATCGCCTGGGTTCCCATCTCGGCTTTGGCCGGCATCCTGCTCGTGGTGGCCTGGCGGATGTTCGACCGCAAGAGCTTCAAGCTCCTGCGCCAACGGTCCACCCTCTTCGACTTCGCGGTCACGGCGAGCGTGGTGGGCACGGCCGTAGCGCTGGACCTCATGGCCGCGGCCGGGGTGGGGCTCGCCCTCTCGATCCTGCTCTTCATCCGCGAGCAGATCCAGGGCTCCGTGATCCGCCGCAAGACCTACGGGAACGAGATATTCTCCAAGCAGAAGCGCCTGCAGGCGGAGATGGATGTCCTGGAGAAGCAGGGCTCCAAGACGGTCATCTGCGAGCTGCAGGGTACCCTCTTCTTCGGCACCACGGACCAGCTCCTGAGCGAGCTCGAGGGGGACCTGAGGTCCAAGCGCTTCGTCATCCTGGACCTGCGCCGCGTGCAGTCGCTCGACTTCACGGCCGCGCACCTGCTCCAGCAGATCGAGTCGGACCTGCGCGAGCGGGAGGGGAACCTCCTGCTGAGCAGCCTCCCAACGAACCTGCCGAGCGGGCAGGACCTCATGGCTTACTTCGACGAGGTCGGGCTGGTGGCGCCTTCCAGCGGAACCCTCGTGTTCGACGCGCTCGACGACGCCCTGGCCTGGGCCGAGGACCGCATCCTCGAGGAGGCCTGCTTGGAAGTCCCGGCCGGGGCCCCGCCCCTTGGGATGGAGGCCATCGACCTCTTCCGGGAGTTCGAGCCGGAGCTGAGGCAGGCCCTGGCCGCCTGCCTCGTGGAGCGCTCGTTCAAAGCGTCGGAGAAGGTCTTCAGCCAGGGGAACCAGGGGGACGAGCTCTACGTCGTGCGCAAAGGCAAGGTGCGCGTGTCCCTGCCGCTGGACGGGGGAAGGACGCATCACCTGGCCACCTTCCGCCGCGGGGACTTCTTCGGCGACATGGCCTTCGTGGACAAGCACGCGCGCTCGGCCGACGCCGTGGCAATGGCCGACTCGGAGCTCTACGTGCTCTCCCGCGCGCGCTTCAACGAGGCGGTCCGCGCCCACGCGGTGGTGGGAACCCGGCTCTTCGCGAGGCTGGCGCGGGCCCTGGCGCTCAGGCTGAGACAGACCGACGCCGAACTGCGGGCCTTGCAGGAGTCTTAAGCCGCTGTTATAATGGGTCTCTGAAGATGGGAAAGAGAACGGCGCTGTTTGGGACGTCCATCCTGGTTTTAGGAATCGCCCTTTTCAGCGCCTGCCGGCCCCCGAAATACGTGAGCTACGTTTCCGCTGCGGGCGATTTCTCGACCGAGGCGCCCTACGGCTGGCAGGTCTTCTACGACGCGGACGGTTCGGACTACTTCAACTACACCTTCATCGGCCCCTTCGACGCGGACTTCTATCGCGGGGCCCCGAGCCTCAGCGTGAGATGGTACGCCAATGACCGTCCTCATGAACTGCCGGTCTCCTTCGAGGAGGAGAGCTTCTCGTCGGGCGAGGAATACATCGAGAAGACCCTTCGGGAGGTCTACGGCGCGGACGCCTTCCTCGAGCAGCCTGTCCACAAGGTGGAGGTCTCGGGATTGGTAGCCCTCCATTTCGTGGTGTCTTCCCCCATGCCGGTTCCGGCCGGTACCCGCTACGGAGTCGCCAGGGACAACCAGGGCAGCCTCGCGGTTATCCGGCAGCATGCCTACGTCGTGGTCCCGATGGACAACGGGTTCTACGTCCTCATCTATCCGGCCACGCGCGCGGGTTTTCCCAAGTTCCACGACCACTTCAAGCAGTTCGTCAACAAATTCCACGCCCTGCGCGACGGCCCGGCCGGGCAGAAAATATAGGCTATAAAGCCTTTTCGAGAGCTTCCTGCAGTTCGCTCCGGCTCAGGGCGATGGGGTTGGCCTTCATGCTGCTGGCGGAGAGCGATTTCTCGATGAGATCCGGGAAGTCCGAAGCCTTCAGGCCGTAGGAGGATAGGGGCGCGATGCCCAGGCGGGAGGCCAGTTCCCGGACGAAGCGGATGCCCTCCGCCGCGGCGGCTCGGGCATCCCCGGTCAGGAGCCGGGCGATCTCATCGTAGCGCGCGAGCGCCGGGCTGCCCGGCGAGCGCTCCTTCAAGGCGCGGACATTGATCTCCATGACGCCGGGGAGGAGCCTGGCGCAGGCCGCGCCGTGCGGCGCCGCGAACATGCCCCCCAGAGGACCCGCGAAGCCGTGGACCGCGCCCAGGCCCGCGTTGGCCAGGGCCAGGCCGCCCAGCAGGCTCGCCAGGGAGAGGTCCTGGCGCGCCTCAATGTCCGAGCCGTTGCGGAAGGCCCGCTCCAGGGAGCGGGCGGAAAGCGGGATGCCCTCGCGGCAGAAACCATCGCTCAAGGGGCCGGCCTTGGCGCAGACGAAGGGCTCGATGAGCTGGGTGAGCGCGTCTAAGCCGGTGCTCGCGGTGAGGGCGGGGGGCAGGCCGAGGGTGAGTTCCGGGTCCACCACGGCGAGCGAGGCGAGCATCGAGGGGCTTCTCAGGCTCGCCTTGACCCGGCGCTCGGCAGAGAAGAGCACCGCGTTGCGGCTGACCTCGGACCCGCTTCCCGCCGTAGTCGGGACCGCGATCCAGGGGATGGAGGGCTTCTTCAGGGGCAGGCCGCGGCCGATGACCTCGAGGTAGTCCAGAGGGTCTCCGCCGTTTGCGAGCAGGGCCGCGGCCGCCTTCGCGCAGTCCAGGGCGCTGCCGCCGCCGAAGCCGATCAGGAGGCCGCAGCCGGATGCGCGGGCTTTGGACGCGGCCTCCCGCACCGCATCCAGGGACGGCTCTCCGGGCACGGGAAAGACTGCGGCCTCTACGCCGTTGGCGGATAAGACCTCGATCAGGGGCTTTGCGCGCGAGGCCGTGCGGTTGACCACGAGCAGGGCCTTGGCGCCCAGGGCGGCCGCGGCCGGCCCTGCGTCCTTGAGGCGCCCCGGACCGAAGAGGATGCGGGTCGGGCTCGTGAACTCGAAGCGCATCACCAGCGGGCGTCTTCCGGGAAGATGTTCGAGAACTTGAGGCTCGCGCGGGGCTCGGCCATCATGGGCTCCACGGCTTCGCGCCATTTCTTGTAGTGGGCGGTTTCCTTGTGCCGCGCGGGGTCCTGCTCGGTGCGGTAGACCTCGACGAGCACGAATCGCGCCGGGTCGTCTTGGCGCTGGATCACGTCGAATCGGGCGATGCCCGGTTCTTTGACGCTGCGCCGCGCGTTCTCGGCGCTCGCCTGGGCGAAAGCTTCCGCGAACTCCGGCTTCACCTTCACGTTCACATGGACGATCAGCATAGCCGGGCTAGAACTCCAGGAACTCTTTCGGATAGCGCGTCATGTCCAGGCGCTCCCGCTGGGGGTCCAGCCGGATTCCCCATTTCTGCATGGCTAGGGCTCCGAACAGCACCTGGATATCCCTCCCTTGTTCGTCCTTGCCTATCCGGTTGATGACATAGGCATCCGTGTCGATGGGCCGGTTCTCAATCCGGGCTTTCAGAAGAAGTCCTTCCTTCAGCTTGTGCGTTTTGCCGCCAAGCCGGACATCAAAGGTCTTGTCCAGCCGCACCCTTGGGAAACGCCTGGCGACTTCAACGGTGACGTAGGTGTTGCGGGAACCGCTGTCGAAGAGGGTCCAGTACCGTTTCCCCCGAGCCTCGACGAACTGCCGAATTCTTCCCATCAAGCGCGCCTCCATCCTGCCGGGCGACGTCTAAATTATACAGAATTCGAAACCGCTCAGGCCAACTGCATCCCTTCCCGGCCGCCCGGGCACTTGAAGGGGCGGTCCAAGAAGGAATAGACTACATGCGCATGAAGGTCCGCATCCACTACCACCATACCGACTGCGGCGGGGTCGTCTACTACGGGAACTACCTGGAGTTCCTGGAGGAGGCCCGCACCGAAGCTCTTGAGCGGCTCGGAGTCTTGGTCATGGAGCTCAGGAATCGGGGCGTGCAGTTCGTGGTCTACCGCCAGGAGATCGACTACAAGCACCCCGCGTTCTACGGGGACGTGCTGGACGTCCGCGCCTGGGTGAGCGCCTTCTCCGGGGTGAGGACCGAGTTCAGCTACGAGATCAAGAACCAGTCCGGCCGGCTGGTGTCGAAGGCCAAGACCGTGCTGGTCTGCGTGAACGCGCACCTGGAGCCGGGTGCGCCGCCCGAGGAGATCGCGGCGAAGCTTGCCGCCGCGGCTCAGACGGCCCAAACCACCGGAGGATGACATGAGACGTTCCGCTTATCTCTGCGTTGTTTCAGCCCTGCTCGCCTGCGCCGCCGGCTGCGTGGTGAGCAAGAAGACCTACGTCAAGCAGCAGTCCGAGACCGCGGCCGCGCAGAAGGAACTGGCCTCGACTCGCGGCAAGCTTTCCGAATCGGAAACCAAGGTCAGTTCCTTCACGGCGCAGACCTCGGACCTGCAGAAGCAGCTCTCCGAGCTCCAGGCCAGCCTCTCGCGCGCGAGCGCGAGAGCCGAATCGCTCGAGAAGGACAAGGACCAGCTCCAGCAGGGCAACCGCGAGCTGTCCCAGTCGCTCAACGCCAAGCAGGACGAGCTCTCCAAGCGGATCTCCAAGCTGCAGGGCGACCTCAGCGAGGCTCAGAGCGGCCTGGTCCAGGCCAAAAGCCGCAACACGGACTACGAGGGCAGCCTCCAGGACGCGAACGCCCGGTTCGACCAGCTCAGCGCGAAAGCCTCCCAGCTCGAGAAGGAGCGGGACCAGCTCGCGAAGGCCGGCGCGGAGCTCTCGAAGTCCCTGAGCTCCAAACAGGACGAGCTCTCCAAGACGGTCTCGAGCCTCAGCGGCGAGAAGCGCGCCCTCGAAGCCCGCCTCGCCGAGATCGGCAAGGCCGCCGAGGAGATCAAAGCCAAGCAGGACCGGGAGCTGGCTCAGACCAAAGGCACCTATGAGAGCCTGGTCGGCGAGCTGAAGCAGGAGATCGCGCAGGGGCAGATCAAGATCGAACAGATCCAGGGCAAGCTCTCGGTCAACGTGGCCGACACCATCTTCTTTGACTCCGGCAAGGCCGAGATCAAGGAGAGCGGCCGCAAGGTGCTCCAGCGGGTGGGCGATATCCTCAAGCACCTGACCGACAAGATGATCCGCATCGAGGGGCACACCGACAACATGCAGATCCGCGGATCGCTCAGGGAGAAGTACCCGACCAACTGGGAGCTTTCCACGGCGCGCGCGACCACGGTCGCGCGGTTCCTGCAGGAGAAGGCCGGCGTGGACCCGA
>JACRDO010000075.1 GCA_016212885.1 Elusimicrobiota bacterium
AATGTAATTCCAGAAGAACCAAAATACGGCTCAGGCATGCGGCCCAAGACCTTGCCGACGCCTTGACGGTCTACGCGGGAAGGAGTTCCTCGCCCGCGGGCGCGTCGACGCCGTCGTTAAGGTCGGTCAGAGGGTTTGTCTACCTTCGCTTCTTAGGCACGACGGTCCGTACAGGGCGGAAGCCAATGCGGACGTCGCGGCTGCCCGGACGGAAGGCATAGCGATGGGCTACGCGGAAGTAAGTCGAGTTTGTGCCGCAGCCGGGGAGGAAGTCTGGATTTAACCCATAGCGTTCAACAATGGGAGACATGACAGCCCTCTCGCAGGTCGCCTCCTCCGCCTGATTCCAATCTACGCAGTTGACCTGGTGATTCTCCCGGCCTGCTTTCCCCCAGTTGCAGTTTCTGCCCGTATCGGGCGCTGTGCAGGCCCCGGCGTCCATGCAGGTCTTGTACTGCTGCGGATTCTTCGCGATTTTCATAATTCTCTACCGGCAGGACCTTCTAGCCTCGATCCGCCATGAATATGTATTTTCAGAAGTCGCCGCCCGACCGCCCGCGTTCCGAGGGCGCTTGTCCTTCGTCGAGCATATTTTACATCATGTTGGACATGCAGGAAAAACCCGAAGCCGCTCAAGTTCAACCCGTTCATCGTCGAAGGGACATGCGCCGGCTGACCGATATCGTCCCGATTTGGTAGAATCCTAACGCAATATAACAACTATGTTAGGATGGTGTTAGATTATGTTGGATTTCCCGCGCTTCTACCCGGATCAGGTCGTCCCGCCTGAGCGGTTCGGCGACAGGACGGATCAACTCCGGCAGATAGAATTCACCCTGCAGGCGATCCGGGAGAGCCGCCCGCGAGGAGCGATGGTCTGCGGGGAGCGCGGCATCGGGAAGACATCCCTGCTCCACAAGGCCGAGGCCATGTGCCTGGAGCGCAAGAGCCTGCCCCTCCACATCGCCCTGCACGAGTTCGCGGACGTGAGGGAATTCTACGACACGATATTCGAGGAGGTGGGCTCGGCCCTCAAGAACATCGGTCTGTGGGAGAAGCTCCGGGTGGAGTTGGGCGAATTCGAGAAGGGATGGGACTACGTCATCCGCCTCCGGAAGCGGCCCAAGACCATGCAGGCGGAAGTCCACGAGAGGCTGGCTTTGCTCCTCGAGAAGATGACGCGCAAAGGCCACCAGTCCCTCGTGTTCTTCCTCGATGAGAGCGACGGCCTCAAGGCGCACGTCGTCGGCCTTCAGATCCTGCGCAACGTCTGGACGAGCCTCGCTCAGAGGGGACACCGCCTGGGCTTCTTCTTCGCCGGTTCCGAGAACCTCGTGGAAAGTCTGGGCCGGTATTCTCCCTTGAAGCGCCATTGCATCCCCGTCCAGCTCAAGCGGTTCAAGATGGACGAGTGCCTGGAGGTCATGGCCAGGCTGGAGGAGGGGGCCGAGCGCAAGCTCCCCCCTTCCATCAGGACAAGGATCGCGGAGCTATCCGGCGGCTATCCCCACTACCTGCATGTGCTGGGCAGCCATGCGGTCGAGGCCATGCGGAAGGGAAAACAAGACGTATGGGCCGAGGCGTTCAGGAGCTACCTGATCGAGACCAACACCTATGAGTCCGTGGCCACCCGGGCCGCGCACGTCTCGGACACGCAAAAGAGGATTTTGGCCCACATGGATTTCCTTGGGCCGACGACCCCGAAACGGATCGCGCAGGGGAGCGGCGTCGCCCAGGCCACCATCCCGACGCACCTCCAGAGGCTCGTTCAGAGCAAGATCGTCCGCAAGGCCGGCAGGGCTGAATACGAGATCGCAGACCGCGACCTGGCGGAACACGTCCGCCTGTCTATGCTGAAGACCGATGGCGCGTAACTGACGTAGTGTATCTCTGGAAGGAGCGGATGCTCTTCGTCGTCACGGTCTTCCCCAAGGCGGACCAACGCAAGGTCTTCCATCACCTTGCGGCCTAAATAAAATTTACCAAACATTAACCCCATGAGCCTTGAAACCGCGCCGTTTCGGGTTTATATTAATATATAGATATGCCTGAACCCGAGGAGAAGGACAAGAAACCCGGGCTCGCTAGCGTTATCTCCAAATATTTCACCCGGAGGACGCGCAAGCAGGGCCTTAAAGGGTCCGAACCCGGCAAGGGCGCCGCCCCTGGAGGGGACGCGGCGCAGGGGCCGGCTGCCCAGCCGAAGCCCGCGGCCAAGAATTCCGCGCGCGCGTCCGCGCCTGCGATGAAGGGAGCCTTCCGCGGCTTCCTCAAGGACAAGGTCCCTCTCGAAAAGCCGAAGCCCGGGGAAGGCCTCCTAGGGGCCCCGGCGGACGCCTCCGGGAGCTTGCCGGAGTGGAGCACGAAGAAATTCAAGCACACCCCCGATCAGGAGAAGGAAAGGCGCGCCGCGGGCATGCTGATGAACAGGTTCGCGGCCATGCACAAGAAGCATCCCGTGCGCTCGCTCGTCATCATCGCGCTCATCCTGATCGTCATCGTCTTCGACGTGGCCCTGCTCTTCGGCCGCTTCAGCGCGACGGAATGGGTGGCCATCAACTACATGCCGGACAGCGCCATCGCGCGCCATGCACAGGGGCGCCAGAGCATCTTCAATCCGTCCATCGAGTTCGCGACGCCCGAGGAGGACAGGTTCGTTCTCGGCCGTTCGACCGAGGCCTTCTACGGGATCTGGTCCATGCCGCCTGCCCCCGCGGGGGTCCAGATCCTCTCGAAGGAAGAGGCGAAGAAGCTCGCCCTGGTGAAGGGCATCAAGGACCTCGCGGCATCCGGGGCCCAAAGCTATTTTGAGCGGCAAGGGGTGGGAGGAGCGCAGGGCCTCGATCGGACCATCGTGACGAAGACCACCGCGGCGGCCAAGTCGGCCTACGAGCCGGTCTATGATGCCGGCGGTCCCGAGGCCGAGACCGGCCCTAAGGCCAGCCACGCCAGGCTGGAAAGGGGTCTGGCCAAGAAAGCGGAGAGCATGAACATGATCGCGGAGCAGGGCTTCGCGGATGCGGCCCGGCGCGACGAGGGAGAGGAAATACCCGAGGGCAGGAATGCCGAGGAAATGCTGAGCAGGCTGGGAGATCGGAACAAGGGCTTGGTGCAGGCATTCGCCCAGAAGATGGGCTGGACCCTCAACAAGCACGACGGGGATCCGGACATGCCTAAGCTTCCGGAGGACGGCTTGGGCAAAAGCTGGGCGGCGTGGCAGCTGCTGGAGACCCTCAGGCTCAACAACCGCTCCACCAATTGCGGGACCTGTCCGCCGGAGCAGCGCATCAACGACGGCCGGGCGGAGTACTACGGAGAAAAGCGGTGACTTCCGGCAAGCGGTCAAAGAACAAGGGGCAGATCGCCATCCCGGCCCTGCTCGCTTTCCCGGTCATCTTCCTCCTGGTCTTCCTGATCATGCAGGTCAACCGGCTCTCCCGCGAGAAAATCCGCCAGCAGTTCTCCCTCGACGTAGCCGCGACGGTCGAGACGGAGCAGTATACGGATCTCCTCAACCGCATGGCCTACATCAACGGCATCTTCCCTCAGCGCATCTTCCGGGACGCCTACGGCGATGCGTGGTATTACTTCTATCTCGCGGGGATGTATCCCGGGACTACCCAGCCCACCACGGAAAACACCCAGAACTGGGGAATCCGGTACGGGCCGGGCCGCGCGGGCGAGAATAAGCCGAACCCGGCGATCAATATGGGCCTGCTGAGCCTCGCGCCGCCCAGCCGGGCGATCCCCACAGCGGACGACGTCTCGCAGCTCTCGGTGGACTACATCCAGGTCTTCCAGTGGCTGGGCCGCGTCGCGGTCCACCAGAAGGAGGTCTTCGAGAAGCTGTCCCAGAACAAGCACCCGATCGCGCGCAAGGCGCTTTGGACCAACCTGACGCAGGCCGAGGACCGCGGCTGCGAGAGCGGAGCCCCCGCGGAATGCTACGAAGACACGGCCGAGCCTTTTCCCCACCTCAACATCCGCCTCCACTACATCGACGGCTATAGGGTCCCCTGCCACTGCCCCGGGGGGGGCGTCTGCGTCATCTACTTCGGCGGAGACACGGTCGTCGGAAGCGTGGAGGGGCAGTCGTTCTCCTTCACCGAGCCGTCCCTCTTCCAGCTCGAGACCGTGCCCAGATCCGATCTGGAGCGCCTAAAGGACGGATGGGAGGTCCGGCACAATTGGATTCCGCCGCCGAACAGCTACGGCGTGGATTTCGGCTCCATGGTGTCGCCCTACGTCCGCGGCTTCGTCACGGTCTCCGGCGGCGAGATATGGCCGGACCCGATGCCGCGCTTCCGCGGCAGGCTCCGGCCCTAATCCGGCGAGGCGGGGACAAGGGCCCCTTGCTTGAGGGATTCCTTGCCGGAGGGCAGGCCCGGGGCATGGGGCCTTGAAAGCTCCAGGCGCTTGAGCAGCTCGAAGGACAGGCGCCCCACGATGTCGGGGCGCCTGCCGCTGAGGTCGATCTTCTCCTTCGGGTCGTTCTCCAGGTCGTAGAGCTCGAATCGTCCCTTGTGCAGATACCAGTGCAGCTTCCAGCGCTTGGTCCGCACTACGCGCTCATCCAGGATGAAGTCGGCCGCCATATGCCCGCCGGCGCTCAAGCCTGACCCGCTGCGCTTGGACGCGGAGAAGGCGTATTCCCTCCATGGGCGGCCAGGAACGCGCAGGAGATCCAGAAGGCTTCGTCCCGGCAGCTCCAGGCCTTCATAGGGCGCTCCGGCGATGTCGAGCACGGTCGGCATCAGGTCCACGCGCTCGACCAGCTCCCCGACCCTTTTCCCGCTCCATTGCGGGAAGCCCGGATGGCGGATGATGAGCGGCACGTGCAGGACAGGCTCGTAGAGGCCCGTCATGTGTCCCACGAGCCCATGCTCCCCCAGCTGGTCCCCGTGGTCTGCGGCGATGATGACCACGGTCTTGTCCCAAAGGCCCATGTCCCGGATGCGCTGGAGGAAATTCGAGATATGACGGTCCGCGCGGGTCAAGGAACCGTCGTACTTGGCAACCATGTCCGGCCTGGGGCCTGCGGAATGCGCCGCGGACGCCCCCGGCGCGGGGGAGGGAAGTTCGGTCTTCGGAGTCTTTCCGTCCGATGCCCTGAGCAGTGAAACGCGGGCCGTTCCGGCGCCGAGGTCCACGCTGTCGGGCTCATCATCCGGGCTGGAATTCCACACAGCTTCGGGTTCCTCAGGCTTGTCGTCCAAGTGCAGGTCCTCGACGCTCACGTAGAGGAAAAAGGGGCGCTGCGAGCCCACGCCGCGCGAGCGGACCCAGTCCAATATTCTCGGCATGCGCTCGGACAACGGGGTCAGCGTATTCCTGCTGGAGACGATGTCTTCGTATGCGTCGAAGCCCCTGTTCATGCCCCAGGCCGGCAGGAGCCAGGTCCCGCCGCCGCTGTAGGCGGCTGTGTCGTACCCGGCCTCTTTGAGCTTCTCGGCGAGCGTGGGCAGGGAGTCTGGGAGCCTCCTGGGCGCCATGGCGTAGAGGCCGTGCGCCTCGGGCCCCTGGCCGGTGAAGAGGCTGGCGTAGTTGCCCATGCACCAGGAGGACTGGGCCACGGCTCGTTCGAAGACCACGGATTCCTTGGCCACGGCGTCCATGCCCGGCGTCGTGGGCTTCGGGTAGCCGTAGGCGCCGAAATGGTCCGCGCGGGCGGAGCAGATGTCGATGACGAGAACGTTGAGGGGAGGCCCGCCTCCCGTGGATTGGGCCTCGCCGCGGCAGAGGGCCAAGGCCAAAAGGGCGCAAGCGGCCGCCAGGGCCCTAAGCGTCGGAACTGCTCGGCTCCGGATAGGCACTGCGGTCATTATAGCGTCTTTTCATGAACCCCATCAGCCTCAACGCGAGGTCCGGCGGGAGAGATCAGGAGGAGGACGGCTCGGGGCGCGCGGAGGCGGACAGCTCGTTGATGAGCAGGCTGACCAGGACGATGAAGATGCAGTTCGCGAGCTGCTCGCTCCAATCAAGCGGCGAGGAGAACCGGCGCGCGGCCTGGATGCCCAAGAGAAGGGCGGAGGCGCCGAGCGCGGAGACGAGCGTTCTTGTGCGCGAGTCGTAGACGGCCGTGGCCGTCGGCGTCAGGGCGAGGAGCAGCCAGATCGGCTTCCAATAGCCGCCGAGCAGATAGACCATGAGGGCGTTGGCCGCGAGGTTGATGAGGACCCGGGCATGGATGAACCCGGAAGGGCTTTGAGCCCTCTGGATCCAGCGCGCGGCCGCCAGGTTGAAGACGATCCCGAATACCAGGAGTCCGACCGCGGCGGCGCGCACGAAACCAACCGGCTGGGAGGCGACCAGGCCCAAGCCGGCCAGGAGAACCGCCAGAGGGGTGCCGTAGCGGCCGACCAGCGCCGCGCGCAGCGCTAGCGCTGGTTCCACTTCTCTCCCTTGGCGTCGTCGTGCGTGCACTGTATCCACACGCGGCCCCAGTCGCCGCCGGAATTGACGTAGCCCCAGCCGCCGGTGTCGTTGTCGTCGAAGGAGGAGAGATAATGGATGTCGGTGGCGCTGCCGTGCGCCGCGGTGTAGAGGGGCACCACCTGGGTCAGGTACTTGCTGCCCGGCCGCATGAGGGGATCGAGGTTCGACGGATAGGAGCCCTCCGTGTCGGCGTAGTAGATCAGCAGGGCCGTGCGCACCGCGCCGAGTTTCCCCTTGGTGGCGCCTTCGTTGGCTGTCCGGATGGCCGCGCCGATTTTCGGGATGGCGATCATGCAGAGGACGCCGAGGACCGCGACCACGATCATCAACTCGATCAGGGTGTAACCGCGGCCGTTCGGCGGGATTTTGCGCAAGCAGGACATGTTAAGGTGCGCATTATACCTGATTGCCGCGGCGCTCGGCAATGCCAGGCGAAAGCGCTTGAATTGCAATCGAGGGTATGCTTAGATGATTTCAAGACAGCGCGTTTTATCCGTAAACGAGGGGGTTTTTCAGATGAAGCGCTTCCTTCCGGCACTGGCCGCGGCCCTTGCGCTCGCGGCGTTGTGGGCGGTCCCGGCGCGGGTCTTCGCGCAGTCGTCTGCGCAGATCGACCCCAAGGTCATCTACGGCGACGACGACCGGCTCGACCTCTACCAGGTCAAGATCCCTCAGCTCAAGCAGCTTGCGGACTCGACGGTCGCGCTCTTCGAGTCGGGCAACGTCAGCGAGTCGGGCCAGCTCACCACCTCCCATTATGGAGAGGAGCTCCAGCTCTGTAAAGAGGAGCCTTTCTACAGCCAGAGGACCGGAGCCTTCTGCTCCGGGTCATTGGTCGCGCCCGACATGATCATGACGGCCGGCCACTGCGCGACTTCCGAGTCCTCCTGCCGGAACGTGAAGTTCGTCTTCGGATTCGGGATCAAGCAGGAGGGCGTCCTGCCCGAGAACGTCCCCGCCTCCGAAGTCTACAAATGCAGCAAGATCGTGGTCCGGGACCAGGTGAACGACGGGGCCGATTTCGCGCTGATCAAGCTCGAGCGCAAGGTGACGGGGCATAAGCCGCTTGCGATCAACCGGACAGGGAAAATCGAGAACGGCACGAAGCTCTTCGTCATCGGGCATCCGGCCGGGCTGCCGACCAAGGTGGCCGGCGGGGCGAAGGTGCGCGACGCGTCCCCGGAAGGGTATTTCGTGGCGAACCTCGACACCTACGGCGGCAACTCGGGCAGCGCGGTCTTCAACGCCAAGACCGGCTTGGTCGAGGGGATCCTGGTGCGCGGCGAGAACGACTACGTCTGGAAGGACGGCTGCCGGGTCTCCAATAAATGCCCCTCCGAAGGCTGCCGCGGGGAGGACGTAACGAAGATCTCCGCGCTCTCGTCGAGCATCCCTCAGAAGGGCGGCCGCAAGGGGCATTTCGTGAAAGCCTCTCCGATCCTGCGCCAGCTGATCCTGATGGCGAATGCGGACGCGGAGGAGCTGAAGTCGTCCCTGCCGAAAGCCGAGTAGCCGGGCCTATTTGCTCAGGGCCGCGATGCGCTTGTTCACGTCCTTGATGCGCGCATACCCGGGGTACTCGCTGACCAGCTGCTTGTAGGCCTTCAAGGCTTCGGCCGGAGCCTTGAGCCTCTTCTCGTAGACCTGCCCGGCCTCCCAGAGGGAGTCCGCGGCGCTCCTGCACTGCGGGCAGTTGGCCGGGACGTCTTTGAGGAGCTGTGCTTGGAGGGTGTCGTCTTTGAGGTCGTCGGCGGCGATCACGGAGGCCTGCCGGAGGGCCGCGGCTGCCCGCTCCTCGTTCTTGAACATCTTCGCGGCGTTCTGCAGGGCGGCGACGGCCTTGCCGAAGTCCTTGTTCTTGTCCTTCTGTATGCGGGCCGTCTCCACGAAGGCCTGGTAGGAGGCGTCGGCGCCGGGGTAGGTCAGGACGATCTTGTCCAGCGTCTCCAGGGCCAGGTCCGGCTGCTTGAGGTTCTCATCGAAGATCTTCGCCATCTTGACATAGGCGTCGCCGGCCTCCGGATAGGCGGCGAACTTCTTGGTCACCACCTGATAGGCTTCGATCGCCTTGTTGTAGTCCCGCATGGCCGTGGCGTAGATGTCGCCGACGCTGGCCTGGGCTTTCGCCGCGAGCGGGCCGTCCTTGTGGACCGCGAGGAGCTTCTCATTGATGATGACCGACATCTTGTAGTTGCCGTCCTGGAAGTGGAGCCGGCCGAACAGGTAGGTCATCTCGCCCGCGCTGGGGTCGCTGGCGTAGCGGCGGAAGAACTCGCGGAACTCCAAGATCAGCGGCTGGTAGAAGGCGGCTTCCTTGAGGTTTACGAGCGAGCGCAGAAGCAGGGCGAAGCGCTGGGGCCTGTCCAGCCCAGCGGCGGGGCCCTTCGCGAGCTCGGTGATGACGGGCTTCATCTTCTTGCCGAACTTCTTGTCGATGATCTCGAAGAGCCGCTTCTTCGCGTTCATCTTGTATTCGGTCTGCGGGTACTCATAGAGCAGCTTGAGCAGGTCCACGGCCGCGGTGACCATGTCGCCCTGCTTGTCGCTGATCTGCGCCTTCAAGAACTGGGCTTGGTCCGCTTCGGCGATCTCGCGGAACTCCCAAAGGTAGGCGTCGATCTGATCCACCAAGGAGGGGAGCACGTCTTCGGAGGCCGTCTTGAAGGTCGACTGGAGGAATGAGAGCTCGGCCTTGGCGCGCTCCTGCGCGCTCGGCAGCGGCGTGGGCGCGCTCTTCGGGGCCGGCGCCTGCGGCTCTTTTTCCGGCGCAGGGGAGGGCTTCACCGGTTCCGGGGCTGCCGCGGCCGCCGGCTTGGCAGGTTTTTCCGCCGGCTTGGCGGGCTCCTCGGGCCGCTCCGTGGCTTCCTCCGGCTCTTGAACCGCCGGCGCCTGGGCGGGCGCAGAGGGCTGCTCAGGCTGAGCTTGCGCAGCCGCCTGGGCCGGGGCTTCCTCTTCCTGCGCTGCCGGCGCCTCGACGGGGTTGTCCTCATCCTCCGGCTGCGCGGCGGCCGGGGCCGCCGTCCAGGCGAAAAAGACTGCGATCATAACTGCCAACCAGGAATGCTTCATTGGGGCTCTCCTTAATAAACGGCCATGTTCAAATTACATTTCTTGCCTGCGGTCTTGCAAGGCCATCTTCGGATGACAAACCCTATGGTCGGGTTCACGACGACGCAGGAATTGCTCAACAGCGGCGCCGCGGCGACGGGCCTCTATAGGACGCAGGCTTCGGATTAGCCTGAATTAAGGAGTGGACGGGCTCGTGACTGACATTTCCTGAGCCGGTTTCGGAGGAGGCGGCGCCTCCATCGTCGTAGTCTCCGTCGGCGCGGCCTCGGTCGTCGTCGCCGGAGCGGCGCCGGCGGTCGTGAACGTGCCTTCCGGGGAAAGGCTCACGCTGGTCCCCGCCTTGACCTCCATGGCCTGGTCCCCGGACGCGACGACCGCGACGCCGTCTGTCACCGTGATGGTGGCGCCGGGCGGGATATCCGGGATGGGCTCGCCCGGCTTGACGGAGATCTTCTTGCCGTCCGCCAGCGTGATCACGAGCGTCCCCGTGAAGCTCACGATCTTGGCTTTAGAGGCCTCGGCCTTGACCGGGGCGGTCTCCGGCTTCTTGCCGCCTTCCTCGGCCTTGGGCGGGGGCGGAAGCGCGACAGCTGGCTCGGGCTTGGGCTTCACTTCAGGCGGTATGGGCACGGGCTTGGCTTCGGCCACGCCCGCCTTGACGTCCGCTACGATGCGCTGTCCGGAGTCCAGGGACGTCTGGTTGCCGAAATGGTCGGTGAGATCCAGGCTCCCGCCGAAAAGGTCCACGGTCGTCCGGCCTGATGCGTCCACTTCCGCGCGGAACTCGGTGCCGCGGACGCTTGCGACCGCGGTCGGCGTGCGCACGGTGAAGCGCCGTCCCGCGAGCTTCTTGACCCAGGCCTCGATGAGCCCGATGGACAGGTTGACCTCCACCCTGCCCGGCTGGAGGCGCTCCATCACCTGCGAAGAGTTCGGGCCCAGGCTGAGTTTGGTCCCATCCGAGAAGGCGATGACGGCTGAGCCGGAGGCCCCGGTCTTCAGGGCGTCGCCTGAAGACAGCAGCTTCCCGGTCGCCGCGGGAATCCAGCCGGGCGCCGCGGCCTGCTGGAGCTGGACGTCGCCTTGGGCCGATGCGACCGAGGCGCTCACGACGGGCAAGTCCTTCTTCCCGCCGAATCCCAGCAGGGCGTGCGCGCTCAAGGGCAGCGCCAGAAGCAAGGCGCAAAGAATCTTCGCGGCAGCGGGTCGCGTCATAGATCCTCCATGAATGCCGTCCTCTCAAGTGTAGCCGATACATCCGGCCCGCGCAATACCATCTTGGTTACATGACCCGCGAACGGATGCGCTTGAGGAGCGCCGTGGTCGAGCAGCCGCGCTTGAGGGGGATCAGGGCCACCTTGCCGGCGTGCCGGCGTCCGGCCACCTGATCCGGCCGGTAGTCCGCGCCCTTGGCCAGGACGTCGGGCTTGAGCCTCGAAAGCAGCCGTTCGGGGGTATCCTCGCCGAAGGGCACGACCGCGTCCACGCACGCGAGGGCCGCGAGCACGCGCGCGCGGTCCTTGAGCTTGTTGATGGGCCGCTGGGGCCCCTTGCCGAGCCGCCTTGCCGAGGCGTCGGTGTTGAGCCCCACGATGAGGCGCTCGCCCAGGCGCGCGGCCTTCTCCAGAAGCTCCACGTGGCCGGCATGGAGGATGTCGAAAACGCCGTTCGTAAAGGCGACGCGCAGCCCGGCGCGGGCCCAGCGCCGCCGCAGGGCCGCTGCTTCCGCCTCGGACAAGACCTTCCTAGTGGGCCTTGGGCGCATCCGGGAAGAGGCTCTCCTCGATGATTCCGCAGAGGGTCTGTATGACCGCGATATGGGCGTCCTGGATATAGGCGACGGTCCTGGACGGCACGCAGAGGCAGAGGTCGCAGAGCCCCTTGAGCTTGCCGCCGCTTTCGCCCGAGAGGCCCAGGACCGTGAGCTTGAGCTCACGGGCCTTCCGGGCCGCGAGCAGGACGTTGGGGGAGTTGCCGCTCGTGGAGATCGCCGCGGCGACGTCGCCCGGCTTCGCGTGGGCCTCGAGCTGGCGCTCAAAGACGTGGTCGAAGCCGATGTCGTTGGCGATGGCGGTGAGGTCCGAGGTGTTGGTGGTCAGCGCGAGCGCCGGCAGGGGCGGCCGGTTGCGCTCGAAGCGGCCGACGAGCTCGTCGGCGAAGTTCTGAGCGTCGCAGGCCGAGCCGCCGTTCCCGAAGGTGAGAAGCTTGTTGCCGCGCTTGAACGCCGCGAGAATGACCTCCGCCATCTGCGCGATGAGGGCGGCCTTCTCAGCAGCGGCCTCGGTGACGCGGGCGCTCTCCAGAAGACGCCTGCGGACGGCCGCCTCAACGCTTGCCGCCGTTTTTGCCGGCATTTTGGTCCTCCTTTAGAAGCTGTGCGGCGAAATGGGTGTCGAAATGCCCGTCCGCGAAGCGGAGGTCGCCCAGCGCCTGAAGGTGGAAGGGGATGGTGGTCGCGATCCCGTCCACCGCGAACTCCAAGAGCGCGCGCTTGGCGCGGGCGATGGCGGATCTCCTGTCCGGGGCGCCGACGATAAGCTTGGCGATGAGGCTGTCGTAATAGCTCGGGACCGTATATCCGCAATAAAGGTGCGTTTCCAGGCGCACCCCTGGGCCGCCGGGCAGCAGCAGGCCCTCGACGCGGCCGGGGCACGGGGCGAATCCCCGGCCGGGGTCCTCGGCGTTGATGCGGTGCTCGATCGAGTGAGCGCGGATCTCGGAGGCGCGGGCCTGGTCGAAAGAGAGCGGCTCGCCCGCGGCCAGGCGGATCTGCTCGACGACGAGGTCGAGGCCCGTGACGGTCTCCGTGACGGGATGCTCGACCTGCAGGCGGGTGTTGACCTCCATGAAATAGAAGCGGCCGTCCGGGCCCAGGAGGAATTCGACCGTGCCCAGGTTGACGTATCCGCAGGCCTTGGCGAGCCTTAAGGCCGCCTCCTGGAGCTTGCGGCGCAGCTCGGGGTCCACGGCCGGGGAAGGGGACTCTTCGATGAGCTTCTGGTGCCGGCGCTGGACCGTGCAGTCCCGCTCCACCGCCGCGGCGACGCGGCCCTGCGCGTCCGCGCAGATTTGGATTTCAACGTGGCGGGGGCGCTCGATGAACTTCTCCAGGTACAAGGTCCCGTCGCCGAAAGCCGCCTGGGATTCGCCGGCGGCCTTCTCGAGCTCGGAGGCGAGAGCCTTCGGCTCGCGGACCAGGCGCAATCCCTTGCCCCCGCCTCCGGCCGCGGCTTTGACCATCACCGGGAACCCGACGGCTCCGGCGGCCTTCAAAAGCGCCTGGGGGTCTCCGACGGCTCCCGGGATCACGTGTACGCCCGCGGATTCTGCGAGCCGCTTGGCCGCGATCTTGTCGCCGAGCGCCGCGATCGCCTCCGGGGGAGGGCCGATGAAGACGAGGCCCGCTTCGCGGCAGGCTCGCGCAAAAGAGGCGTTCTCGGCCAAGAATCCGTAGCCGGGGTGGACCGCCTGGGCCCCGGTGATCTTCGCCGCGCAGAGGATGCGCTGCTGGTTTAAGTAGCTTTCGCGCGCGGCGAACGGGCCGATGCAGACGGCCTCGTCGGCCAGGCGCAGGTGCAGGCACTCCCGGTCAGCCTCGGAGTAGACGGCGACCGTGCGGACGGCGAGCTCGCGGCATGCGCGGATGACGCGGACCGCGATCTCGCCGCGGTTGGCGACGAGTATCTTATTGAACATGGAAATTCACCTTGCATTTCTTGGCCCAGATGTCCACCTGCGCGTTGAGTATCTCCACGTCCGCGCTGCGCACGCTCACCTTGTAGTTGGGCCCCCCGAGATGCTCGGGGACCCAGTTGTCCGGAGCGGGCTTGAGCTTGGTCCCTTGGCTCTTGAACTTCGCCAGAAGGTCCTTGCGGGCGGACTCCCGCCATTCGAGCACCGTGGATTGGTCGTCCGGCATCCGCTGGCGCTGGATGAAATCCACCGCGTCGAGGCCGGCCTGCCCGGAGAAGATCCGCATGGCGGACCGCGCGTAGGAGAGGTCGTCTTCGCTCACGCAGGCTCCGCCGGCGTCCTGATAGTCCCTGGCGGCGGTGGCGATGTCGCCGGAGAGCGTCCGGGCGTCCGCGCGGGCCAGGAGGATGTCGCAGCGCTGGGCCGGGGACGCCTGCGGCATCGCCAGCAGGATGCCGTATTCCCGGGCCGCTTCGTTGTAGTCCGGCTTGTCGAGCATGTTCTTGAAGACGTCGGCGAGGATCGAGTGGAGGTGGAAGAGGTTCGCGTCCTCGATGCCGGAGGGGTATTTCTTGGCGAGCTCCGCGGCCTTCCGGCATTCCTCCAGCGCCTCCTGGGGGCTCTGGCGATAGTAGGCCGACTCGCAGAGGTAGTAGCGCGCCAGCGCGTTGCTGGGGTTGATGGCCGCGGCCTTGCGCGCGCTCGCGTCCGCGGAGGCGTAATCGCCGTCGTCGACCGTCTGCTCGGCCTTGGCCAGCAGGCTCCAGTCGTAGGAGCGCAGCCAGCGCTTGCCTTCCTGCGCGAACTCCATGCGGTCCTTCTCCGCCGGGGAGTTCGGCGCATGGGCTTCATAGCGCACCTGGGCCCAGTTCTCCTCCATGGTCTCGATCGACACGCTCTTGGGGTCGAAGGACCAGCCAGAGGCGGGGACGAGGCGCTTGTAGTCTTCCAGCGAGCAGTCGCTGCGCGAGGCTTCCGAGAGGAGCCCGTAGGCGGCTTCGATGTCTCCGTTCTGCAGGGCCCCAAGGTAGCGGACCGCGGTACGGACGAGCTTGGTGCGCGGGTTGTGCTTGAAATGCCAGTAGTAGAGCCCGTAGAGGCTCAAGGTGATGATGAACAGGACGAGACCCAGCAGGGTCGAGGCCACGTGTTCCGGCAGCTTTCTGCGCAGACCCTGCGCCGGTTCAGGGGATTTGGGCCTTCCCCATTCCTTCGGCGCCGGCTCTCTGGGCCTGATCTGCGCTTTGGGCGGCTCTTCTTTCTTGGGCGGCGGCAGGGGGCGTCCGTAGCGGCCCCTCTGCAGAGGCGGCTCCTCCCTCGCCTGGGGCGCCTCTATGTCCGCTGGCGGCCCGCCTCCGCCGGCCCCTTTCTCCGCTCCCGAGGGCGGCGCATCTTCCCGCGCTGGGGAAAGGCTGTCCGGCGGTATGCCCAGCTTCCTGAGCATCCGATCTACGTCGTCTTTGGATCGCTCCGGAATCCGGATGATGCTCGTCTTGGGCAGTTCCAGGTCCGCGGCTGAGGGGCGTTCTCGCGGTCTATCCGCGGGTTCCGGGAGCTTTCCCTGCACCTCGCCCACTTTGGAGGGACGTTGGGGCGACGGTGCCGGCTCCGAGGGCTTTGCCGGGGCGTCGGTCTTCGCCAGCTCCTTGGGCGCGCCGCTCGGGGCGGGAGGCCGGGTGAATTTGGACGGGGGTTGCGCCGATGGAGCAAGCCGGTCATTAAGCGAAAAGGGCTCCAGCGGCTTGTCCCGCTTGATCTCCAAGCGTATGGAGGGATGGTCATGGATCTTCATGGGGCCCGCGTCCGACGGGCCTGAGGCGTCCGAGGCTCCTGATTCCTCCTCTTCTGCCGGAGGCTCCGAAGGCTTCTCCTCTTCTTCGCGAGGCTCGACGCTCTTGACCGGAGGCTGGGCCGGCGGTTTGGAGGGAGGCTCCGGTTCCTCGGGAATCCTGGAAGAGGGTTGGGACGATGGCGCAGGCTTAGGCGGCTCGATCGGAGGCTTTGCCTCCGGTTTCGGCGGCGGCTGGGGCGGAAGCTCGGAGGCGAGCTTGAGAGGCTCGCCGCAGGTGTCGCAGTAGTTCTTCGCCGCGGAGTTCTCGAAGCGGCAGGCGCCGCAGACCTTGACCACGCGGCCGCCGCACGCCGGGCATTTCGGCGTGTCCGGCGCAGCCCCCTTGCCGCACCTGGAGCACTTGAGAACAGCGGGTTTCAGAGCCACGTCAGCTGCCTGTCCCTCCCATTGTTCAAGACTGAACGAAGAACAGGGTCTGGCCGTACTCCACCGGCTTGCCGTCCTCGATGAGCACGGCGACAAGCTTGCCCGATGAGGGGGCTTTGACCGGTTCGGTCCTGCCGCCCGCCTCGATCTGCCCTAGGGGCTCGCCCTCACGGACCTGCCGGCCCTCCTCGAGCCTTCCCGACAACCCAAGCGCCGCGGCGCGATAGATGCCGACGGTCGAAGACCGGGCCGGCGTCAGAGCGCACGCGGGCATCGGCGGCGGCGCGGGCGGAGCGCCCTCGATGCGGAAGTCGACGCCGGATTCCCCCCGCCGGTACGAGACCTCCGCGAGGTCGGTGGTGCGGGCCCAACGGATGACGGCCTCAAAGCGATCTTCAACGATCATCGCCGGCCCTCCTTCCGTCCTTCGTATTGATGCAGCCGGCGCGCGCGTTTCCTCCGCCGGATGGGGCCCCTGCGGCGCCGAAGAAGGTTATGCGGATGCTGAGGCAGCAGGCCCGACTCCAGGGGGTCGAAAGCGCATGGGAGCATCGAGTAGACGCGGGAGCGGATGACGGTATCTTTGCGCTCGTTGGGGTCGAGGTCCACCAGGAGCAGGTCGGTCTCCTTCGTGCTGAACTCGAGCATGACCTGACGGCACGCGCCGCAGGGCCGCGCGGACTTCCCGACCACGGCGACAGCCTGTATCATCCTCTCTCCCCGCGCGACGGCGTTGAAGACGGCGACCCGCTCGGCGCAGATGCTCAGGCCGTAGGAAGCGTTCTCGACGTTGCACCCCGAGAAGATGCGGCCGGATTCGGTCATCACCGCGGCTCCGACCTGGTAGCGCGAGTAGGGGCAGTACGCCTTCTTTCGGGCGAGCTTCGCCGTCTCGATGAGCTTGCGGTATTTCTTGCTGATGTGGCGTGCCATTTCAGGGCCTCCGGAGGGGCTTCTTCTTGAGGCGGGCGATCTCGGCCTGGAAGGATGCCCGAAGCCGGCGCCGGTCAGCCTCAGGCAGGAAAAGATGGTCCACGGAAGCGAGGGAGAGGCCGGCCAGCTCCTCAAAAGAGAAGCCGAGCTCAGCCGCGGCCCGATATTCGTGGGTCAGATCGATGCCGATGATGCCTCGGTCGTCGGTGTTGAGGGTGATCGGCACCCCGGCCTCGAAGAAGCGGCGAACCGGATGCGCGCGGAGGCTCCTCACCGACTTCGTGCGGACGTTCGAGGTGATGCCGACCTCGAGCGGGACTCGGCGGCGGATCACCTCATCGAGCAGCTGTTCATCCTCGAACAAATGGGTCCCGTGTCCGATGCGCCGCACGTCGAGGGAGATGGCGGCCTTGAGGTTCTCGGTGCCCACGACCTCGCCCGCGTGGCAGGTGGCGGGGATGCCGAGCCGGCGGGCCTGGTCGAAGAAGTCCGCGAACTCCATGGTCGGATGGCGCGCCTCGTCCCCCGCCAGGTCCATCCCGACGACCCCGGGGGAGCTCAGGCCGTTGCCCGGCTTGAAGAAGCGCTTGAGCGCGCGGAAGGCGGCCGCGTTCTCCCGGGCCGAATGGGAGCGGAAGAGGCAGATGATGACTCCGCTTGTGACCTCGAAATCCGCGAGCCCGCGGCTCAGGCCCCGCAGAACGGCCTCGATCACCTCCTCCGGCGGAAATTTTGAGCGGGCCTGCAGGAGGGGCGCGAAGCGGACCTCCACGTGGCGGATGTTCTCCGCGGAGCAGTCCTCGCAGAGCTCGTAGGCGATGCGCTCGAGGGCGGAGGAGTCGCGCAGGAGGGGGTAGATGAGCTGGAAGACGTCCAGGAACTCCTTGAGCGAAGCGCAGGTGGGGGCCACGGTGAGGAACGGGCGAAGCTCATCTGCGGTGTCCGCGGGGAGCTTGAGCTTCCTCCCTGCCGCCAGCTCCAGCGCGGTCTCGACGCGCAGGGAGCCGTCGAGATGGCAGTGGAGGTCCGTCTTGGGCAGGGCCCGCAGCTCGGATTCCATGGGAGTTTCCCGCTCAGCGCCGGACATGTCTCCCGATAAGAAGCGCGAGCTTCTCCAGCGTATCCTTCGACATGGCCTCGGGCCGCGTCATGATGGCGTTGTCCAAAGCCTTCGAGCAGGCGCATGTCCTGCTCGGCAGCTTCTGGAGCTCCGGCAGGACCGCGGCGACCAGGCGCTGGGCGTTCTCCGAGTTCGCGCTCAGCACCGCGACGACCTTCTCCGCGCTGACCTCATCGCCTTTCTTCCAGCAGTCGTAGTCGGTGACCATGCAGACCGGCGCGTAGCAGATCTCGGCTTCGCGGGCGAGCTTCGCTTCGGGAACCCCCGTCATGCCGATGAGGGAGTAGCCGTGCTTGCGGTGCACGGCGGATTCGGCTTTGGAAGAGAAGGCCGGCCCCTCCATGCAGCAGAGCGTCCCCCCGCGGTGCGAGCGGATGCCGAGCTTCCGGGCCGCCTGGTGAAGGAGCCCGAGGGCCTTGGGGCAGAAGGGCTCCGCGAAAGCCACATGGGCCACGAGGCCGTCCCCGAAGAAGGTCGTACAGCGCCCCCTCGTTTCGTCGACGAGCTGGTCCGCGAAGACGAAGTCGCCCGGCGCGAGATTGGGCTTGAGCGAGCCGACGGCGCTGAAGGCGAGGAGGATCTCCGCCCCCAGGGACTTGAGCGCCCAGATATTCGCCCGCCCGTTGATCTCGGAGGGAAGGAGCGTATGATGGCGGCCGTGGCGCGGGAGGAAGGCGCAGCGCACGCCCGAGAGCGTGCCGAGGATGACGGCGTCGGAGGGGGCGCCGAAGGGGGTGTCGATGCGGACTTCCTGGACATCGCGGATGTCCCTCATCCGGTAGAGGCCGGAGCCGCCGATGATCGCCGCTTTGACGTATTGGTCGGTCATTTCAAGGGTGCGGTCTCCGCGAGAAGGTGCTCATAGATCGGGAACCGCGCCGTAAGCTTGCGCACCTGGGAGCGGATGTCTTTGAGAGCGGCCTCGTCGCCGCGGCGCGCGAGGGCGGCGTCGATCAGCTCGGCGATCTCGTCCATCTCGGCCTCGTTCATACCACGGGTCGTCACGGCCGGGGTGCCGATCCGGATGCCGCTGGCGATCATCGGCTTCTGCGGGTCGTAGGGGATGGCGTTCTTGTTGACGGTGATGCCGGCCCTGTCCAAAGCCTGCTCGGCTTCCTTGCCCGTCGCCTTCTTCGGCCGCAGGTCCACCGAGAAGAGGTGGCAGTCCGTGCCGCCGGATACGATGCGCATGCCGCGATCCTGCAGGGCCTTGGCCAGGCGCCTGGCGTTGGCCACGACGCGGCGCTGGTAGTCCTTGAACTCTGGCTTGAGCGCCTCGCCGAAGCAGGCGGCTTTGGCGGCGATCGCGTGCATGAGCGGGCCGCCCTGGGTCCCCGGAAACATCATCTTGTCGAGGGCCTTCGCGTGCATCTCGCGGCAGAGGATCATCCCCCCGCGGGGGCCGCGCAGGGTCTTATGGGTCGTGGTGGTCACGAAGTCCGCGTGCGGCACGGGGGAGGGGTAGACCCCGGCGGCGATGAGCCCGGCGTAGTGGGCGATGTCGGTCGCGAAGTAGGCTCCGACCGAATCGGCCATCTTTTTGAAGCGCTCCCAATCGAAGACGCGCGAGTAGTTGGAGGCGCCGGCCAGGATCATCTTCGGCTTGTGCTGCGCCACCAGGCTCTCGGCTTCCTCGTAGTCGAGCAGCTCATCTTCCCTGCGGACGTTCATCGCCACGATCTTAAAGAACATCCCCGAGAAGTTCAAAGGGTGGCCGTGGGAGAGGTGCCCCCCGTGGGCGAGGTTCAGTCCCAGGATCGTATCGCCGGGCTTGAGCACCGAAAGGTAGATCGCGATGTTCGCCTGCGTGCCAGAGTGGGGCTGGACGTTCGCGTGCTCAGCCGCGAAGAGCTTCTTGGCGCGCTCGATGGCCAGGGTCTCGGCCACGTCCACATACTCGCAGCCCCCGTAGTAGCGCTTGCCGGGGTAGCCCTCGGCGTACTTATTGGTCAGCACCGAGCCCTGCGCTTCCAGCACCGCGGCGGACGCGTAGTTCTCCGAAGCGATGAGCTCGAGATTCTCGGCCTGCCGCCGCGTCTCGCTTCGGATCGCGCTGTAGATATCCGGGTCCTGCATCCTAAGGTTTTGCATGGGCGCCCCTCTTGACGATTCCCTCTAGTCCGGCTTCGATTAGGTCCCGCGCGCGCAAATAGACCTTTTCCGATTGTCCGATGGGGTCGTCGACGTCGCGCTCGCCGAGGCCTGCGTAGTCCAGAAAAAGATGGGTCTTCGGGATGTGTTCGGAAAATTGGTCGTGGAGGACATCGATGTGGACCGCGGCCATGCCGAGGACCACGTCGGCCCAGCGCATCAGCTCCCGCGTGACGAGCCTGGGCGTATGTTGGACATCCTGGACGCCGCGCTCACCAAGAGCCTTCAGGGCCTCCGCCGGGACCCCGAAATAGCGCTCGGCCGCGATGCCGGAGGACAAGGCCTCCCAGTCGGAAAGGCTGCGGTCGGCCGCCATCTTGTTGAGAAGATATTGGGCCATCACGCTGCGGCAGCTGTTGCCGGTGCACACGAAAAGTATTTTCATCTATGCAAGAGCTTCCTCGATCTGCCGGGCGCTCAGGATCCCCTCCCGCAGAACCCGGACGTTCTCCCCGCTCGCGTCGACGACGGTGGAGACTCCGCCGGGGCTTCTGCCCGCGGCCAGCACGTAGTCGACCTCGCCCGCGAACTCGCCGGCGGCCTGCTCGCCGTCCGACAGCTCCGGGAATCCGGATCGGTTCGCGCTCGTGCTCGCCCAAGGCACGCCGGACGCCGCCAGAAGACCGAGCAGCAGCGGGTGGTCGGGCACGCGGAACGCGACCGTCGGGTATTCGGCGAAGGTCAGGATGCGGCCTTCCTTCGTCGGACACAGCGCGATCGTCAACGGGCCGGGCCAAAAACGGCCGGCCAGCGCTTCGGCCGCCTTAGTCCAGCAGGCCCATCGTCGGGCCTCCTGCGCAGAATGTACCAAAATGGGGAGGGGTTTCAAAGAATCGCGCCGCTTGATCTCATAGATGCGGCGGACCGCGGCCTTGATGAGCGCCGTGGTCCCCAGGCCGTAAACGGTATCGGTCGGGAAACAGGCGGTCCTCGCCTGCCGCACGGCCTCCGCCACCTCGCGGAGAACCTCCTCCGGGAGGGCCGCGCCGGACTCGAGGCGGAATATCTTGCTCATGGGACGGTGCGGCTTCCGAAAGCTTTGCCTGCACTTCGCCCCCTTTGGAAAGGCGTTGGGGCGATAGTGCGGCTTCTCGGATGGAGCAGGACCACGTATTCGCCGGGAGCGCCGCCGCGGGCCTCGAGCTTCTCCCGGACGGATCGGATCGTTCCGGTCAGCCACTCCTCGTGCACCTTGGTCAATTCCCGGGCGACCACGGCTTGGGCTTCGGGGCCGAGTTCCTCTTCGGCGGCCTTGAGCAGGTCCAAGGCGCGGAAGGGCGATTCGTAGACCGCGATCGTGCGCCCGAGCAGGCCCGCCTCGCGCAGGGCCTTGCGCCGCTTGGAAGGCGAGCGCGGGAGAAAGCCCAGGAAGACGAACGAATCGCCGGGCAGGCCGGAGCCCGAAACGGCCGAGACGGCCGCGCAGGGGCCGGGCAGGGAGCAGACCGGCAGGCCTCTCTCTCTCGCGCGTTCAACGAGGCGCCGGCCGGGGTCCGAGATGACCGGGGCGCCCGAGTCGCTCACCAGGGCGAGAGCCTCGCCTGCGGCGAGTCTATCGAGCACGCGCTCCATGTCGCGGGGATTCTTTTCGTCGAAGCGCAGCAGCGGGGTGGAGATCCCGAGGCGGCCGAGAAGGATGCGGGTGCGTCGGGTGTCCTCGCAGTAGACGGCTTTGACCCGGCCCAGCACCTTGACGGCGCGCAGCGTGATGTCCTCCAGGTTGCCGATGGGCGTTGCAACGAGGTAGAGCATCGGCTTCAGTCTTTGGCCGGAGGCTCTTCGGCCTGCCGGCGAGCCTCTGCGCGCAGGAAGGCCTCAACCACCTGGGGGTCGAACTGCGTGCCGGCCCCCTTTTTCAGCTCGGAGACCGCGACCTCACGGGAGAGCCGCTTCCGGTAGGGCCGGTCCGAGTTCATCGCCTCCCAGGCCGTCACGACCGCGACGATGCGCGAGCCCAGGGGAATCTCTTCGCCCTTGAGCCCCTCCGGGTATCCGCGCCCGTTGTACCACTCCTGATGGTAGAGGACCATCTGGGCCACGGGGCCGAGGAACTTGATCGGGGCGAGCATGCGGTAGCCGATGGTCGTGTGCTTCTTGATCTGCTCGAATTCCTCCGGGGTGAGCTTGCCCGGCTTGGAAAGGATGGCCTGGTCGATGCCGATCTTGCCGACGCCCTGGAGCATGGTGGCGAACTCCACGTAGCGGACCATCTGCTCCGGGAGGTTCATCTCGCGTGCGAGGTCCCTGGCCCAGGCGCGGGAGTGCTCCACCCGGTCGTGGGCGTAGGCGTCCCGTGCGTCCACGGCCCGGGCGAGGGTCTGGACCATCTCCAGATAGAAGGTCTGGAGGCTGTCGTAGCGCTGCTGGTGGTGCAGGACCGCAGCCGCCTCGACGGCCAGAAGCGAGATGCATTTGAGCGTCGTCTCGTCGGCCGCGAGCGCCTTCGAGGTGTCGTGGATGTTCAGCACCCCGAGAGGCTTCCCCTTGAGCATCAGGGGGACCGAGAGGATGGGCTCCGGCGGGGCGCCTTCGGGCCCCATCACGAAGCGCGGGTCCTTGCGCGGCTCGGGAAGGAAGATCGGGCGGCCGGACTTCATGGCCCGGCCCGCGAGCCCCTCCCCGGGCTTGAGCTGGAGCGCCTTCTCGGCCCGCGGCAGGCCTTTCGCGGCGCAGATGGAGAGCGTGCCGTTCTCCTCGTCGAGCATCATGACCGTGCCGCGCGCCGAGCCCGCGAGCTGGAGAGCCTTGTCCAGGAAGAGGCCGCAGAACTCCTCGTTCGAAACGTTGCCGGTGCGGGAGACCCCGTACTCGTGCAGGGCGATGAGCATCGACAGGAGCTGGTCGAACTGCTCGGACGGGTTGCGGGCCACCGGCGAGGGGGAGGCGCGGACATGCGCCATCTTCAGCCGGTAGAGCTCGGTGAGCGCCCACCAGAGCGCGGCCAGCAGGGCCAGGCACAAGACGGCGAGAATCCATGGACCCATCGCGTGTGCGCGATTTTAGAATATTTAAGCGCGTCCGCGCTTCAATTCTTCTGTTCGCTCAGCTCCCGCTTGGCGTTCGCGCGGTTCTCTTGGTCCGAGTCGTTCTGCGCGACCCATCGCAGGAGCTCCCGGTAGCGCTCCTTCGGGAGCATCTCCTTCAGCTGGACGAGCGCGCCGGCCCGGCTCACCGCAGAGGGATTCGTCTTGACGTATTCCTCCAGGAGCGGGATCGCGCGTGGGCTTCGGGAAGCGAAAAGGGCCGTGTCGAGCAGGAGCCGCGTATTGTCGTCCTTCTTGCGGGCCTCGCGCTCTTTGAGGAGCTCCTGCGCCTCTGGGTCCCGGGCCGCCAGCCCCAATTTGAGGGCGGCGCGGTGGCGCAGGTCCACGGGCTTGCCTTTGTCCAGCATGAGGGCGCGCAGCTTGGGCCAGGTCTTCAGCACGGCCTCGGCCGGGACATTGGCGCCCCAGGCGGAGCGCGCCATCTCGGTCTCGTCGGGACGCTTGGACTTAGACCAGGAGAGGATGCGGTCCAAGGACTGCTCCCAGAAATTCTCCGCGATGAGCGCCGCGATGGGGGGCGCCTCCTTGACCTTCTTAAGCAGCAGGGGCAGGGCGCTCTTCCCTTCCCACAGCGCGAGGATCCGAACGGCCGCGTACTGCGACTGCCAGGCGTTCGCCTCTCCCGGCAGAAGCTCCGCGGTCGGCCGGGAATGGGCGAACTTCGCCTCCGCCAGCTTGCGGATGGCAGGCACGGCCGCCTCGTAGCGCAGGTGGTAGGCTCCGCTCAAGCCGAACATTCGCAGGAAGGGGTCTTCATCCTGGATCAGCCCCAGGAAGTAGGGTCCGAATTGCTGCGCCTGAGGGGAGAGGAGCAGAAGGCTCTGCTCGGCCGCAAGCTGGGCCTCGGGGAACCTGGTGTAGAGGTTCAAAAGGTTGCGGAGGTCGTCCCCGGTGGAGGGCGCGGTGCGGCGCAGTTGCTCGATGATGGCGAGCTTTTCCTCCTGGCTGATAGAGGAGATGTAGGTTGTGGCCAATTCGGCCACAGTCTTTCCAGAAAGATCGATTTCGGCTGCACCCGGGCTTTCCTCGGTCCCTGTGGAGGCTGGGCTGGAGGTCGAAATAAGGACGATTTCATCGCCTTTCTGCTTGACGTAGATATCCGGTTGCCCCCAAGCATAGGTACTAAAATATGCTGTCAATATAAGCACAAAGTAGGTTATCAGCTTTGTGGATAAGTTGTTCATTTGTATAGAACCTCCAAGATGGCTTTTATCTGGCAGTCTCGGTAGCCGTAAGCGTGTACTGCTGTGACCTCCGGCTTAAGGAGGTCTATGTCCCAAGGGTTGCGCAGAAGGCAGACCGCGAGCTTGCGGGGAGCGCTGTCCTGCAGGGCCGCAAGGGCCCGCTTCTGCCCGGGGAAGCGTAGGGCCTCGAAACAGAAGAAAAGGATGATATCGGCTTCGATAGCCGGAAGGCTCTTATCCGATGCGACAGGGGTCAGCTTGAAATCGATCCTGGCGGGCCACCTGGACAGGCGGGCCTTCAGGCGCTTGAAAGGGGCCTCGGGCCCGCCTTCGAAAGTGAAGCGGTCCTTCACTTCCCTGAAATCCGGCCAAAGGGCTCTCAGACACTTGTTGCGCAGATCAAGCGGAACAAGCAGGGCGCCCTGCCGGACCTCTACCGCCCGGCGGGCGATATCGAGGGCCAGCGTGTCCTGCGCCTTGGGCATCGGGCCGGGCTTGGGGTCGAACCTGCGGGACAAGGTTTCGATGCGGCGCATTGACTCAGCCCAGCGCTCGGCCGATATTCGGCCGTCGGCGGCCGCGCAGCGGAGCATGTCCGCCGTTTCGACCATCGCCTCCGGCGCATGGGCCACGATGAGGAGGTCATGGCCGGCCAGGAAGGCCTCCAGCGCCGCTTCGGGAACCGTCCAGCTCTCCGTCACGGCTCCCATGCAGAGGTCGTCCGATATCGCGACCCCGGTGAATCCCAGCCTGCGGCGCAGCAGGTCCGTGATGATCTTTCTGGAGAAGGTGGCGGGCTTGCGCGAGGGGTCTAAAGCCGGGAAAACGGCGTGGGAACTCATGACGCAAGCTGTGCCGGCCCGGATGGCGGATCGAAAGGGGGAGAGGTGGATCCTCCGCATATCCAGTCTGGATGCCGGGATGAGCGGCAGGGTCAGGTGCGCGTCCTTCCGGGCTGCCCCTTTCCCGGGGAAGTGCTTGGCGCAGGCGGCCACTCTGTGGCCTTGTTGGCCACAGATGAAGGCTCTCCCCATTTCCGATACAAGGCCCGGGTCCTGGCCGAAGGAGCGGATGTGGATGCCCGGGTTATAGGCCGGGCCCAGGACGTCGAGCACCGGCGCCAGGTTCAAGCCGATGCCGAGTGAGCCGAGATCCCGGCCCATCTGCCCCCCGACCTTGGCCGCCAGGCTGGGGTCCCCTGTCTTGCCGAGGGCCGCGTTGCCCGGGAAGGCTCTCACGCCGGACTCGAAGCGCAGCACCCAGCCGCCCTCGTGGTCGATTGCGAAGATCAGCCTGCGGCCGAGACGCTGTTCCAGCTCCGAGATCAGGCGCCGAACCTGGGCCGGGGACTCGATGTTGCGCCCGAGCAGGAGCACCGACACGGCGCCGGTGCGGCGCAGGAGGGCGACGGCGCCCTTGTCCGGCCGCGGGCCCTTGAGCCCGATCATCAAGGGGGTCAAGTCGGTCATTTCGAGAGCACGTAAAGCTCGTAAGAGGCGTTGTAGACCGAGTAGACCGAGTCCTGCACCGAGACCACGGCGGAGAGCAGGTCTTCCGTGCTGTAGCGGAAGAAGTCGTCGGCGTACCAGGTCTCCTTGCGGACCGCGTTCGCCACGGCGACCGTATCCAAGTAGAGGGTGTTGAGCTTGAGCTGGACGTTCTGGATCTGGGCGATGAGGAGGGCCGCCATCTCGGTGAGCTTGGGGTCCGGCAGGGCCTGCGAGGAGGACAGGCGCGCGCGGGCCGTCAAGTAGTAGAGGTTGTTGCGGATCTGCTCGGAGCCGCGCGAAAGGGTCGTGAAGTTGTTCTGGATGACCGCGAGGCTCGCGGAGGGGTTCTGCTGGGCGAAGGCGAACTTGAGGTTGTCGATCTGGGCCTTGGCGTAGGCCTGGATCTGCTCGATGTTGAGCGCCTGCTGGGCGACCTGGTGGGCGAGGGTCTTGACCACGTCGAGCAGGGCCGGGTCCGCGCAGACGCGGGCCGCGCGGTCCCGGGACTGGAGCAGGGCGTCGAAGAAGTAGCGCTCCTGCCAGAGCCGGGCCTCGGTGAAGACGTTGGCCGAGGCGGGGGCCGAGCCCAAGAGGAGCGCCGCGGCGAGGAGCGCCGTTCTCATCGAGGATAGTCTAGCAGTCTGAAGGCGTGGTTGCCATACTTTCGACGGTCTTGACAAAAGGGCGTTTCTAGGCTATTCTAGTAAAGTAGCAGAATTACTACTTTTATGAAATGGTTCGAGATCGACCGCAGGCTCGCGTGTTCGGGCTTGCGGATGTTCACGGGCCGGGAGTTCCGGCATATCGCGGGCGTCGGCGAAGTCGCGGCGAAGTTCCTGCTGATGCGCTACGCCCGGCGAGGGCTCCTGCGTCGGCTCAAGCGCGGCCTCTACGCCGCGGCGGCGAGGCCGCCGTCAAGCTGGGCCGCGGCCAACCGGGTCTACAGGCCCTCCTACATTTCGCTTGAGTCGGCGTTGTCCTATTACGGGATGATCCCTGAAACCGTATATTCGGTCACTTCGGCGACAACAAGGAGCACCCGCGAGTTCGATGTCCAAGGCATGGGCTATGTCTATCGGACGATCAAGAAGGCCGCTTTCGCAGGCTATAGGGCGGTCGAGATCAACGGGGAGACCGTCCTTGTGGCGGAGAGGGAGAAGGCGCTGGCCGACACCCTTTACCTGGCGTTCCTGAGGAAGGAGCCCTTGAACAGCCGGCTCGATTTTTCGCTGGCGGAGCGCGGCCGGCTGCTCGCCTATCTGAAAGGCTTCAAGCATCCCGGGCTCGTGGAGCGGTTCGAGAATGATATCAAGATCCCAGATCGAAGAGCTGCGCGATAAGCGGCAGACGACGGAGCTGAACGTCGCCCGCGAATACGTCCAGCATCTTCTTCTTTCGGCGCTGTTCGGGGGGATCGGCGCGGAAGCGAAGCTGGCCTTCAAGGGCGGGACCGCCCTGCATCTTCTCAGGCGCAGCCCCCGGTTCTCCGAGGATTTGGACTTCACCGGCTGGGCCAAGGGGTTCCACGTCGGGGAGTGGATCAGGCTGGCTGTGCGGGAAGCCTCCAAGGCGGGCTTGGAGATCGAGTTGGCGGACTCGAAGCCGACCGGCGGCGGCTGGTTCGCCTCGACGAAGACCCGGGTGCACGAGTGGCCCGTGCGGGTCGAGTGGAACGTTTCCTTGAGGCCGGGCGGGGAGCCTAAGACCGAGATCGTGCTGGCGGCCTCGCAGCTTTGGCCTCCCTATTCGGTCAAGACCCTGCCGGTCGAGGAGACGGCGCGGGAAAAGATCGAGGCGCTGATGCGCCGCGGGGAGCCCAGGGATTTCTTCGACCTCTACTTCCTGCTCAGGGAGCGCCTCGGGATCAGGAGCATCGCCGAGCGCAAGGGGGTCCTCATCAAGAAGACGAAGGCCCTGAGCGCGATATCCGTGGAAAGGGATTTGAAGCCGTTCCTGCCGAGAAATCAGCGGGGGCTTCTAAGGCGGCTGCCGAAGGCGATCCTTCAGGAGCTGGAGAGGGTGTGAGCTGTCATCGCGCCTCTCTCTTCGCCTTGGGCTCGGCTTCTCATTATTCCTCGGAGCGCTGCCCGATCTGGCCCTGGGAGAGCTTCCGATTTTTAGTACCATACCTTCCCATGCCTCTAAAGCTCACCTTCTTCGGCGCGGCAGGCGGGGTGACAGGCTCGCGGCATCTCCTGGAATCGGACCAGGCCCGCGTGCTCATGGACTGCGGCATGTTCCAGGGCCACCGCAAAGAGTCCATCGAGCGCAACAAGAGCCTCCCCTTCCGGCCCTCTGAGCTCGACGCGGTCATGCTCTCCCACGCGCACATCGACCACAGCGGGGCCCTGCCGCTGTTGGCCAAGGCGGGCGCCGAGGCGTCCATCCACTGCACCCCTGCGACGCAGGAGCTCTGCGCCGTCATGATCATGGACTCCGCGCGCCTTCAGAAGAACGACGCGGAGTTCTTCAACAAGATCCACCGGAACAGCGGGCAACGCATCGAGCCCCTCTACACCGAGGAGGACGCGGAGAAGGTCCTCGCGAACTTCAAGCCGCACGACTACGCGGCGGAATTCTCGCCGGCCAAGGGCGTCAGCGCAAGGTTCCTCAACGCCGGCCACGTGCTCGGCTCCGCCATGGTCCAAGTCGACGCGCAGACGAGCCGCGGCCCGCGCCGGATCCTGTTCAGCGGGGACCTCGGGCGCAGGAAGTCCCTGCTCATGCATGCGCCTGAGCCGCCGGCCGGGGTGGATGCCCTGCTCATCGAGTCCACCTACGGCGGCCGCTTCCATGAGGACGTTTCAGACGCCGAGGGCAAGCTCGCGGCCGCCATCCGGCGCTGCGCCGCTGAAAAGGGGAAAATCCTCATCCCGAGCTTCGCCCTGGAGCGGACCCAGGAGATCGTCTTCATCATCGAGAAGCTGCGCAGGGAGAACGCCGTCCCCAAGATCCCCGTCTATATCGACAGCCCCATGGCGGTCAACATCACCGAGGTGTTCAACCGGCATCTGGGAGGCTTCTGCTTCGACGACGAATTCAAGGCGTACGCGGCCAAGGAAGGCGATCCCTTCGGGTTCGAGTCCCTCAAGTACGTGCGCGGCAGCGAGGAGTCCAAGAAGCTCAACGACATGGACGGGCCCATGGTGATCGTCTCCGCCTCGGGGATGTGCGAGGGCGGCCGCATCCTGCACCACCTGCGCAACAACATCGACAAGGAGACGACCGCCATCCTCATCGTCGGCTACCAGGCGGAGGGCACCCTCGGCCGGGCCCTGGCCGATGGGGTGAAGACGGTGAAGATCTTCGGCTTGGAGCACGAGGTCTGGGCCCGCGTGGAGACGATGCACTTCTTCTCCTCCCACGCGGACCAGGGCGACATCCTGGATTTCATCGGCCGGCTCTCGCCGCGGCCGCGGAGCATCTTCCTCGTCCACGGCGACGGCCGGGAGCGCCGGGCCCTGGCCGAGAAGCTCGTATCGCAGGGCATCGGCGGCGTGGAATGTCCGGAGTTCGGCCAGACCTTCGAGCTGGAGGCCCCATGAAGACCGCTTCAGCCGTTCTCGCCTTCGCCGCGGCCCTCTGGGCCTGCGGCTGCGCGCCGAGGGCCTATACGGGCCGGAAGCTCCCGGCGGACAAGGTCTGCCTGCTCGAGGGCGGCCCCAACAGGGTCGTTTCCGCGGTGGACGGCAAGCACATCGCAAGCCGGTGCCTCTTCGCGACCGGCGACGAAGGGGTCGAGGCCCTTCCTGGCCGGCATGCCGTGACCTACGCCTCCACCGGCTCCGAGGAGCCTTTCTCCCTCTCTTTCCTGTGCCAGCCGGGCCACCGCTACCGCCTCAAGGCCGGCGAGCTCAACGCAGGGCTCTACGGCTCCCGCAAGGTCTTCATGGTGGAGGACGCCGGCACGATGGAGATCGTGGCCGCGCAGAAGTAGGCTTCCCCCATGCCCGACGTCCCCCCGGCCCCCGGCCTCCAGCCTCCCGGACAAGAAGGAGCCGCGGAGCGCCTCAAAAAGCTCCGAGACGCGGGCGAGGACTATCTCAAGGAAGCCCACTCCCGCCTGGAGGAGGCCCAGCAGAGGCTTCTGGAGGCGGGCAAGGAGGCGCCGGTCCGCATCCGCCGCGAGCTCGAAGTCCTCAACCGGCGCCTCGCCGAGGCGAAGCAGGAATCCGAGCGCCATGCCGGCTCCTTCAGGGAGAAGTTCCTCTCCGGGGTCCCGAGCGAGGAGGAGTTCCGCGCGCACCTGGTCATGCTGGACATGGAGTACTCCAGCCGGATGCGCATCGCGGAGGAAGGGCTCCGCCTGCTGATGGAGTACCTCGAAGAGCATCTGGGCGGCGTCGGGCGGAAAGTGAGCGGGCTTTGCCAGGAGGCCGTGGAGATCCTGGGGAACAAGGTCTATCCTGTCCACGCCGAACTGCTCGACTTCCTCCGCGGCAGGGACGAGATCGAAGCGGAGTGGAAGAGGAAGCTTGAAGCCGATGAGTCCGGGCACCAGCGCGCGCTGGCCGCGGAGCGCTCGCGCGCGGAGCATGACCTGAAGGCGGAGAGGGACATGCGCTCGATGAAGGCGGCCGAGGCCGAGAAGCTGAGTCAGGAGCGCGATGCGGAGCGCAGGCGCCTGGAGCAGGAGATCAAGGGGGAAAGGGATCTGCGCTCCAAGGAAGCGGCCGAGTGCGAAAGGCTGAGGCAGGAGCTCGAGGCCGGAAGAAGAGCCCGCGCGGCCCTGGAGGAGAGGCTCAAGGCCCTGGAGGGCGAGCGCCGTTCCGCTGAGAAGCGCGCGCAGGAAGCGGAGTCCGCCGCGGCCGCGCTCAAGGGCCGGCTTGAGGAAGCGGCGGAGTCGGCCCGGCGCTCCGAGGTTGCCCTTGGCAAGGAGAGCCGCCTGCGCGGGATTGAGTCGAGACAGCGCGAGGTGGCCGAGCAGAAGCTTCAAGCCCTCCAGGATCAGCGCGCGCGGGAATGCACCGAACGCGACAAGCTCAAGGTTGAGCTCGAGACGGAGCGGAGGCTGAGGATCCAGGAGGCCTCCGAGCGCAAAGGGCTTCAGGAGACGCTTCGGGCCGCTGAGAAGCGCCTTCGGGAGCTGGAATCCGCCCAGAACGCCCTGCAGGGCCTGCTCGCGGAGGCCGAAGGATCGGCGCAGCGCGCCGAGCGGGCTTTGGAATCCGAGCGCCAGATCCGCGCGGAGGAGGCCGAGGGCCGGGCGAACTCCCAGGACGGCTTTGAGAAAGAGCGCAAGCAGCGCGAGCGGCTGGAGGATGAGCTTAGGTCGCTGCGGGACATGCGCGCAAGGGAGTCCTCCGAGCGAGATCGACTCGAGCGGGAATTGAAAGAGGAGCGCTCCCAGCGGGCGAAAGAGGCCTTCGAGCGGGAATGGATGGAGCAGGGCTCCGCGGCTGAGCGGCAATCCAAGGAGGAGCAGGCCCTGCGGGCTCGGCTGGCCGAATCCCAGAAGGAGGTCCTGGCGCTTGGCGAGAAGCTCGAGTACCTGCAGAAGAGCGCGGCCCCTGCGCCGGGCCGTGCGGCTATGGAGCACGGCTCTACCGCACGGCCCCCGGCTTCCAGTAGCGCCAGTGGCCCGAGCGCCGCGCCCGCCGCCCAGGCGCAGGATTCGGATGAGCGCAAGCTGCTGGAGCTTCTGCGGGACATGAAGGCGAAGGATGAAGAGATCCGGCGCCTGCAGAAGCGCTTCGAGATTTCCGCCAAAGAGGCCGAAGAGAAGGTCGGGAAATCGGAGTCGGCCCTGCGTACGCGGCTCGATGAGGCCCAGGGCCGGCTCAAAGAAGCCGTGTCGGAGCGCGAGCGCGCGATGAAGGCCGCCCAGCAGGCGGAGAAATCCTTCCGGGCCCTCCGCGCGCGGCTGAGCGACGCGGAGAAGAAGCTCAAAGAGGCTCAATTCGCCCAGCGCAACGCGGAGGAGGCCGCGCGGCTCAACGACAAGGAATGCGTTTCCCTCCGGGACGAGCTCAAGGCCCTGAAGAGGCGCCTGGGCGAAGAGGAGCGCCGGGAGCGGGCGGAGTCCCAAGGCTGGAAGGCGGAGCGGGAGACCCTGCTCGAGAAGGCCGCCCTGCTCCAGGCCGAGATATCCCGCCTGAGGATCGCGCATGACCAGGGCGAGCGCGCTTGGCAGCAGACCTTGGCCCGCCAGGACAAGGAGCGGCTGGAGGAAATCTTCAGGCTCCGAGCCGATATCCAGAAGCTGAAGGCCCGCCTCAATCTGCCGGGGTCCTGAATTTGACGGCATGCCGGCCGCCGCGGACGCGCTCTCCGTGATGAGCGTCCTTGCCTTGACTTGAAAGAGGGGCTTTGTTATCGTGAGAACACACCGCCCATGAAAAAATCACCGCATCTCGCGCTCGCGCTCAAGCACCGCCCGCAGCTCTTCGAGGAGATCGCGGCCCAGGAGTCCGTCTCCACGACGCTCCAGAACGCCGTCGAATCGGGCCGCATCGCCCACGCCTACCTCTTCTTCGGCCCCAAGGGCATCGGGAAGACCACGACCGCCCGCATCCTGGCCAAGGCGCTCAACTGCAAGGACGGGCCTACGCCCAAGCCCTGCGGCAAGTGCCCGGCCTGCGCGGAGATCGCGGCCGGCTCCTGCATCGACGTGCTCGAGCTCGACGCGGCCAGCCACACCCAGGTCGACAAGATCCGGGAGATGATCATCGAGACCATCGCGCTCGCGCCGAGCCGGGACCGCTACAAGGTCTTCATCATCGACGAAGTCCACATGCTTTCGGGCGGCTCCTTCAACGCCCTGCTCAAGACCATCGAGGAGCCGCCGCCGCACGCCGTCTTCATCCTGGCCACCACCGAGCTCGCGAAAATCCCGGGCACCATCCTCTCGCGCTGCCAGCGCTTCCGCTTCCGCCCGCCGAGCCGCGAGGCCATCGCGACGTACCTCCAGCGCATCGCGCAGATGGAGAAGCTTGCGGTCGAGCCCGAGGCCCTCTCCCTGCTCGCCCGCGCGGCCGGCGGGGCGCTCCGGGACGCGATCAGCCTGCTCGAGCAGGCGGCCTCCTTCGCGGACGGCAAGGTGACGCGCGAGAAGGCCGCTGACCTCCTGGGCATGCTGCCGGAGGAGATGGCCCTCGGCTTCGCGAAAGCCGTCCTGGAAAAGGACTCCAAAGCCCTCTGCGGCTGGCTCGACGTGTTGACGGCCGAAGGCTTCGACCCCTCCCAGCTCCTGCGCGACCTGCGCGAGCGCTTCCAAGAGCTGTATCTGGATCTGCTCGGCGCGAGGAAGTTGGAGGACCCCGGCTGGAAAAGCCTCGGCGAGGGCCGCTCCCCGGAAACGTTCTCGTTTCTCATCAAGCGCCTCAACCGCGCCCTGGAGGAGATCCGCCAATCCGATAACCCGCAGGTCGCCTTCGAGCTAGGGCTCTTCAGCCTGCTCGAGGCGCCCTACGACCTGGTCCAGTGGGTCGCAAGGCTAGAGGCGCTCGAGAAGCGCCTGGGGGCGGCTCCGCAGATCGAGCGCAAAGGCCACGGCTGCGCCGCCCCCGCTCCCGCGGAGGCCGTCAGGGACAGTGCGCCGACGAAGGCGGCTCAGGCCGCGGGAGAGGCCTGGCCGGAATTCCTGCGTCGGCTCCATGACGCGAAGCCGGCCTTGGGCCACGCGTTCGACTCGGCGCGCCTGGCCTCGAGCGAAGGCGGGGAATGGCGCGTTGTCTTCGACAACGGCTTCAAGCTCGAGCGGGCGAAGAAGGAGCAGCCTTTCCTGGAGCAGCAGCTCTCCTCCGCTGCGGGGCGCGCGCTTAAGCTCAAGTTCGAGGTCGCGCAGGCGCCGCCGCGCAAGCCGGCCGAAAAGGAGGAGGAGGTCTGGCTGGACACCTCTTCGCCCGAGGCTCCCGCCGACCAGGGCATCAAGCTGCTGCTCGAGAAGTTCGGCGGGCGGATCCGGCAGGCGAAGAAGAAGTGAAGAGCTTCAACCGGCTCGTCTTGGCCCTAAGGCGCCTGCCCGGAGTCGGGCCCAAGCAGGCCGAGCGGCTCGCCATCCACATCATCCGCTCCCCGGTCTCCGAGGCCGAGGCGCTCTCGGAGGCGATCCGGGAAGCCAAGAGCCGCGTACATTCCTGCGCGGTCTGCATGAACTACACCGAGTCGGAGCGCTGCTCGCTCTGCGAGGATCCCGCGCGCGACCGGGGGATGATCTGCGTGGTCGAACAGCCCGCGGACGTGACCGCTTTGGAGCGCTCGCGCGCCTTCAAGGGGCTCTACCACGTCCTGCACGGGCAGATCGCCCCGCTCTCGGGCATCGGGCCCGAGGCCCTGCGCATCGGGGAGTTGCTCGCGCGCGTGAAGGCCGGCGGCGTGCGGGAAGTCATCCTGGCGACTGACCCCGATACCGAGGGGGAGGCCACGGCCCTCTACCTCCACCAGCTTCTCAAAGCCTGCCCGGTCAAGGTCACGCGCATCGCCCAAGGGGTGCCGCTCGGCGGGGACCTGGACTACTTAGACGAGCAGACCCTCTCCTGCGCGCTCAACAGCAGACGAGAAATCTAAATTATTGATTCAGCGCCGCTACCGGAACGCCGCGGGCGGCGGGCCAGAGCCTCGATAGGGTTTCCTTGAGGACGATGTCGCACCACTCGTTGCGCAGGGCGGACTGCGGGATGGGGAGCGTGATGTGCGGGATGGAGAGCTCGTCGAGCAGGCCGTTGAGGCGGGCGTAGATGTCCGACTGGAACTCGCGGCTCTCGGCGTCGCGTATGCCGTCCGGGACGAGCTCCCCCACGAGCGGAAGCTTGTAGACGGCGTCGTAGGGGAACTGCTCGGCGTAGCGCCCGATGAAGTCGAGGATGAAGGAGTTGCTTTGCCGGCCGCAGCGCCTCTCCAGGTAGATCCAGTTGTCGAACACGCTGCGGTCGCAGACGACCACCTCGTAGTTGCGGAAGTTGCCCTTGAGCTCCTCGCAGATGTGCGTGAGCATGATGTAGAGCTGAGCCGGCAGGGTGGTGGTCTGGTTGATGGGAACGCCTTCCTCGCAGGCCAATGCCGCGACCTCGGAGAACACCTTGGTCCTGAAATTCTTCTTCTTGAGCGCCGCGGCCACGTCGTAGCAAAGGGTGGTCTTGCCGGTTCCGTGAGTCGATATGATCGCGATCTTGTACGGCCTCTTCTTTCCCGGCATTCTGCTCTCCTCCCACTCCAACTCTATGCGGCAGCGTCCCAGGAGTAGGATACGCCGCGGAACTTTTTATGTCAAGCCGGAAAAGTCCCCAAGGCAACCCTGGATAAGCTTCGCTGGCTCAGGATAGGACCCGATGAGGCCGGCCGCGAAAAGATGTTATGAAGTGATACTCGTTGGACAGTGGACCAGAGGCTCGGCGAGCCCTACTTGAAGCCTCTGGCCGCGATCTCCGTGCATAAACGCCGGTAAACGCCCAGGATCACGGTCGAATGGTCGTCCACCTTCACGTCGTAGATGCCGCGCAGGCCGGGGTTTCGCTTGCGGATGTCCTCAAGGGCCCGGCTGAACCCGCCTCGGCCGCGGACCGCGGAGAGGGACCGCGTGGATCCGGAGAGCGGCGAGCCCGTGGGGATGGAGAGCCCGTGCTGGCAGCTCTTCCCGCGCACCTCGCCGATGAGCAGGGCATCGGGGGGAAGATCCTTCGGGGACATCGTCACATACGACATCGGGCCGATCGAGTCGAAGAAGACGAGGATGCCGCTCGCGCGAAGAAGGCCCCATCGGGCCGTGAACTCATCCTCCTCCTGGGCGTGCGCGAAGGAGGCGAGGAGCAGGACGGACAGCAGGAAATTCACTGGAGCGCGGCTCTCCCCGTGAGCTTAGTGCAGGTCCTGGAATAGATCCCGAGCAGGTAGGCCTGCGCGGCGCGGTCGCTCTTGACGTCGTAGAGGATCGCGTTGGGCGGCTCGCCCTTGAGCGCGTCCTTGGCCGCCGCGGCGTAGCCCGCGTCTCCCCAGGCGAAGAGGTACAAAACGGACCGCGCGCAGGCCTGGCCGGAGACGGCCTTGTCCGCGCCGGCTGATTTCACTTCGGAGGGCGTGGCCGAGCGGTAGGCGCGCGGCATGTGGACGTTCGTGTAGAGGCAGCCGGAGAGGAGGGCGGCCAGGGCGATGAGGCAGCAGTTCTTTGTGTTCATTAAGGAAGATTATCGCAAAAAGCGGACGCACCAAACATCGGAAATGCGTATCGAACCCAAATCGTTTGGAAAGTTCGATACGCCGTCTGGATGTTTGGGACGCATTTCAACCTGGATATGGGGCCCGCCGGGTGATATACTCTTGATACGGAACATGGACGCGCGCGATTTCGGCCTGACGAACGACCCGTATGCGGAAGCGGAGGAGGACGTGCGGCCGTATCGCGCTTTGTCGCCGGCCGAGCGGTATTCGAGGCTGTTGGACTTGATGCGGTTCATGGATCGCATTTGGGGCGCGATCGAGCCGGCCAAGCGCGCCGGCTACGAGCGCGCCCAGGACGAGCTTGACGATCCGGGCCGATGGTGGGAGCGGGTTCCTTCGCGATGAGCCTTGAGCCGGGGATCCAGGAGGCGGCCAGGCGCTTGGTTGAAGCGCTCGAAAAGATGCGCGCGCCCTAGACGTCCGGCGTCTTCTCGCCGCGAACCGTGAGGCGCTTCAGGTCGCCTATATCAAGGAGTGGGCCGCCAAGACCCTGGAGGCTTCCGTCGCGGAGGAGCTTCTCCAGACGATGCGCCGCTCAGGCGTCCGGGTTTGAGCTCAGCTTCAGCAGCGCCTCCAACACGGGCCGGAACCCTCTCAAAAGTTCCACCGCGGATTTTGGGACGGAAAACCGGTAGTCATCCCCCTCCCGGCTGATGCGCACCGTCCCTGCCTGCGCGGGCGGCTCCGGCGCGCCCGTCGCCTTGGCCAAGGCGGCCAAGGCCGAAGTGATGTCGAGGCTCACGACCGGCGCTTCCGGCGCCGCAGGCGCCGCAGGCAACGGCTCGGCCGCAGCGGTCTCGATTGGGGGCACCGTGTCCGACGGGGCTTCAACCTCCGCATCCACGGCTTCCTGCGAATCGTCCCCCGGCTCTTCCTCCGGCGATTGCGAGACCGGGAAGATGGTCTTCATTTTCTCCATGAAGGACGCCGTCTGTTTGGCGTCGAAGCGGATGTCCACCGTGCGCCCGTCGAAAACGCCCTCGAAGAGCGCCTTCTTCTGGGCCACCAGGTTGAAGATCCTCTCCTCGACGCACTCCGACGATATCAGGTTCACCACTTGGACCGATTTCTTCTGTCCCATGCGGTGCACCCGCCCGATCCTCTGCTCGAGCACCGAGGGATTCCAGGGGATCTCGAGGTTGACCACGCAGTTGGAGCCTTCCTGGAGATTCAAGCCCACGCCGCCCGCGTCGGTCGAGAAGAATACGCGCGTGGCCGGGTCTTTTAGAAAACGCTGGATTTCCGCCTCGCGCTTCTTGAGCGACAGGGCCCCGCAGAAGATGACGGACCGGCTGCCGCTTTCCTCCAAAAGGTCGCGGATGTAAAGCTCCCCCAGCCGCAGCATCCGCTCCCACTGGCTGAACACCACCACCTTCTGGCCGGGAATCTCCAGCAGGTCCGCCATGACGCGGTGGAACTCCTCGAGCTTGGGAGAGCCGATCTTGGCCTTCAAGGCGCCTGAGAGCCGCCGCGCGGTCATCACTTCCAGCTCGATGGGCTTCCAGTCGTACTGGCCGTAGGCGTTGCACACCATGCGCATGCAGGTCAGCAGCATGAACAGCCTCTGCATGTCCTCCTTGGTCAGGCGCTTGTACCTTTGCCACTTGTTCATCAGCCGGACCACCTGCTTGGCCAGGTGGTCCTGGACCTCGGCCTGATCGGCCGTGATCGGGGTCCAGTAGCTGTTGTCGGTGCGCTCCGGCAGCTGCGAGAGGACCTCGGTGCGGGTGCGCCGGATGAAGAAGCGGTTCAGGCGGCCGCGCAAGTGGTCGAGCCGCTGGTAGCCCACGACCCGGTCGTCTTCGTCCAGCCGGGCATAGGTCGGCATCAGCTTCCAGGCCGCCCCCAGCGCCTTGGGGTTCAAATACTCCGATATGGAGTGGAGTTCCGCCAGCCTGTTCTCCAAAGGCGTGCCCGTCAGCACAAACCGGCACGGGCTGTCGAGCTTCCGGATGCATTGAGCGATCTTGGTCTCCCAGTTCTTGATGCGCTGGGCCTCGTCCAAGACGACGAGGTCGGGCTTGAGCCCCGCGATCTGCTTCAAGTCCCGGTACAAAAGCTCATAGTTGAGGATAATGAAGAACGTCCGGACATCGCCGTAAAGCCGCTGGCGCTCGCGGGCCGGCCCGGCGATGATGGAGGCCTGGGACTTGGACACCTTCTCGATTTCGCGCTTCCATTGCTCTTTGAGCGAAGCCGGGCAGATGATGAGGGTCCGCCGCGCGGCCCCCAGGGCCTTGAGCAGCAGGGCCGCTCCGATGGCCTCCACGGTCTTGCCAAGGCCCATGTCGTCGCCGATGAAGGCCCGGCGCTTCTTGGCCGCGAACAGAATCCCCTCCACCTGGTAGGGATGCAGCTGGATGTCCATGGCTCCCACGGACTCCCGCCAGGCCGCATGCTTGCCGGGGTCCTTGGCCATGGCCTCGACCCGGCGTTCCCATTGAAAAGCGTCCGCCTCCCGCTCGATGATATCTCGAACCGCGGGATCGACTTCCAGCGGGAAGCGGGACTCGGCGCGCACGCTGCGCAGGAGGTCCTCAAAAGCGGCCTTCTGGCGCAGAGAGTCTTTGCCGTTTGACAGGTAGCCCTCCCGGTCCACGGCCTTGAAGAGCTTGAACGGGGCCTTGGCCCGAAGACGCTCCGGGACATGGACGCGGATTTCTTCCAGCGGATGGGGAATCTGCTCGTGGGACGGCCGGCTTGCGAGGTAGAAGGATATCCTGCTGGCCTTGTCCTCCGCGGCCTTAAGCCGCCTCTGCCCCGAGGCTCCCAGCGAGGACTTCACCCGCTCGATGTGCTTGCAGGTTCCCAGTTCGTTGCTCAGGTAGTCCACGCAGTCGCACGATGCGTGGCCCCAATCGGCGCCGCGCACGCTCACCCTGTAGCGGCGGCCCTTCCTGTCCATGGTTCCGGAAGCGACTTCGTAAACCCCCAACACGCCCTCCGCCGGCCGGCTCGTGATCCGAAGTCCCTGTTCGCCGCACCTCAAGCGCCGCGCCTCCCGCTCCACCCGGGCCAGTTCCTCCAGATAGCGGCCGCGCTCGGAGGCCGAGTCCTCCCAGCCGGGGAACTCGCCGGGGAGCTCTCCTAGATCGGGCTCGGAGCCGGTCTCCTCCTGCTGCCAGGCGATCAGCGCCGCCACCGCGTGCTTGCAGAGCGGCTCGAACTTGAACGGACAGGTGCACTGAGAAACAGGCATGCCGAAGCGGTCGAATTGGATCTCCACGCGGTAGGGGGCCGATGCCGTGCCTTCCACCTGGGCCGCGATCCGGCCGTCGTCGAAGCTCTCAAGCGCAAGCACCCGTTTCTGCCGGTAGTAATCACGGCCGCGGAAGATGATGCGGCTTGACGCCCATGAGCGCAGATTCTTCTCCACGCAGAACGGGTCCAACTCAACGTCCATTCCCAACAGCTTCGTTTCCGCCATGAACGCCTCCTTCCGGTTCCTCATCATACCAAGGAGCGCGCCGCGCGCTCAAGCAGGAGTCGGACGGGCATGATGTTCGGCTTCGAAAAACTTCCTCAAATCATCCAGGCTTCCCGCCTGAGGACATCTCGGGATGGACCGCAGGAACATGGCGCCGTACTTCCGGGTCCGGATTCTCGGGTCCAGGACCACGACAGCCCCGAAATCGCTCTTGCTCCTGATCAGCCGGCCGACGCCCTGCCGGAACTTGATGATCGCCTTGGGCAAGACATATTCCTTGAAAACGTTCATGCCCTTGGCGGCCAGCCATTCGTGCCGGGCCTCCTCAAGGGGCGTGTCCGGAGCGAGGAAGGGGAGCCTCGCTATGACGACGCAGGAAAGAGCGGGGCCGGGGACATCGACCCCCTGCCAGAAAGTGTCCGTGGCCAGCAGAATTCCGTTGCCGGCTTTCTTGAAGTCATTGAGGATGCGCTGGGACGTTCCATCGCCTTGCTTGAAGACAGGCCGGCCGGTGGAAGCCCCTGTCAGGACCTCGGAGGACTTCGCCAGCATTTTCCAGCTCGTGTACAGGACAAAGACGCCTCCGGTGACGGCCTCGGCGATCTTCGGACACCGCTCGATGGCGGCCCGCTCATACGCCTCTTGCTCCTTGGGATCGGGAATCCCGGCCGCAATATGGATGACGGCCTGCCGCGCATAGTCGAAGGGCGAATCCAGGAGAACCTCGACGCTTTCATCGAGTCCGAGGCGGGACTTGAGCATGGCAAAAGAGCCGTTGACCGCCAAGGTGGCCGAGGTCAGAATGACGGGACAATGCTTCGCAAAGAGGTCCTTTCTGAGGGCATCGGAAACGTCCAAAGGCGCCATGTTCAACGACGTCTGAGGGCTGCGCCTTGACCGGTTGACCTCAACCCAATAGGCATGATCCTTGCTCTTGCAATGAAGGAAAGAATTCAGCTGCTCGACGCTCGCAACGCATCTGTTCCTGAGGGCTTTGATTTCCACTTCCTCTTCGGCGCTCCGGCTTAGGGCGACCGCCTCCGAGAGGAGAGCGGCAAGCTCTTGGATCGGCTCGGACAGCGGGTCCGGGACGATATGCGGAGTCCGAACCCTCGTGGCCTTGGGCTGTCTTGCCTCGCCTGCCCCATCGAGACCGAGTCTGCTCCTGAGTTCCTGGAAGAAGGCCCTCGCGGCGAAATGGGCGTCGCCGATAGCCTCTGCGATGCGGGGGAGCCAATTTGGGGGTATGACCGTCACCCTGCCGGCCAAGCCCCTTCCTGATCGAGGGTTGAGGATGTCGTCGAAGAGGCGCTTGAGATTCCTGTTGGTCAGGGAAAACCCGAGGAAATGCGCGGCGACTTCCTCGAGATTGTGCGCCTCGTCGAAGATCACGGCGTCGAAGGCGGGAAGCGGCATGCCGGCGAAGAAGAGATGCTGGTTCACGACGACAACGTCAGCCTGCCTGGCGCGAGCTGCGTCTTTGCGGTGCAGGCAGGCTTCTCGAAAGGAGCACTTCTTCCCAAGACAGAGGTCGCGGTCCCGGCAGACCTCTTCCCATAGGGGCTCCGGAACCCTGAATGGAACCTCCGTCCTGAGTCCGGAAGCCGCGGTCTTCGACCACTCAAGCAGCATCTGAGCCGCATCCTTGGAACCGCCGTCCATGCGCCGCAACGCATTTCCTGAAGGGGCGCAGGACGGCGAGGGCTTGGAACCGCCGTCTTCAAAGAGCCCCGGCCCGCGCTTTAGGCGGCGCTGGAGCCTGCTCAAGCAGAGGTAGTTCGTCGAACCCATCAGCAGGGAGTACTGAAAAGGGAACCCGGTTTTCCGGAGAGCGGCCTGAACTATGGGGAGATCTTTCTTGGTCAGCTGTTCCTGGAGCGCCTTGGTGTAGGTGGCGACGATGACCTTCTTCTTGTTTTGGACGGCCCAGAGTCCGGACGGCAACAAGTAGGCAAGCGATTTGCCGATCCCTGTGCCGGCCTCGACGACCAGATGCTTCGCCTCGGACAGCGACTTCTCGACGGCCGACGCCATCTCCGCCTGCTGTTTCCTGGACTCGAAGCCTCCTATCGACTCCGCGATCGGGCCCGCGGGCGCGAAAAGCGCTTCCAGCGAAGGATGCTTCCGCGCGCTCGAAGGATTGCCGAGGCCTGTTTGATGGATGGACACGCCCCCCGCAAGGGATTATACCAAAACGCTTTTTCGTCCGGGACGAACCTTTACTCGTTTCACAATTAAGGTAAAGGTCATAAGGCCCAGAGGCGGTATGATCTGCCTCAGCCATGCCCGCTCCGGCGGACCCGAAGTTTATCGAGCATTTCAAGAAGGCCGCCGCCCTCTACCAGGAAGGCCGCTTGGAGGAGGCGGTCCGGGAGTTCCGCGAAGCGATCCGCATAGACCCGAACGTTGCCGAGGCCCGCTGCAACCTGGGCGTTGCCCTGGCGAAGCTCGGCAAAGACGACGAAGCCCTCTGCGAGCTTGAAGCCGCGCTCAAGATAGAGCCCAAGCACGCCGCGTCGTGGTGCAACCTCGGCATGACTACAGTTTGACGCCATGCTGTCCTACTTGATATTCTTCATGTTGGAGGGTTTTCCAAAGACATGAACGGCCGGTTCCACATAGACAAAAACGACATCAGGACATTCTGCATGAAGTGGAAGGTCATCGAGTTCGCCCTTTTCGGGTCGGCCCTTCGAGATGATTTCCGGCCGGACAGCGACGTCGACGTGCTGGTCAGCTTTGAGCCCGAGGCGAAGTGGAGTTACTGGGATTGGCCCGACATGCAGGACGAGTTGAAGGCGCTCTTCGACCACGAGGTGGACATGGTCGAGAAGGAGGCGCTGAAGAACCCGATCCGCCGCCAAGCCATCCTGTCCAGCCGGGAGATCATCTATGCCAAGCCCCAAGGATGATCGGGCGCACCTTCTTGATATCGTGACCTACGGCCGGGAGATCCTGGCCCACACCGCAGATCAGACGTTCAACTCCTTCCTGAGCGATCGAAAACTCCAGGCGCTCGTCGAACGCGACCTTGAGGTCATGGGAGAGGCGACAAGCCGGCTCTCGGAAGAATTCAAGATGGCCCATCCGGAGATACCGTGGCGTAAGATCATTGCATTGAGAAACGTCATTACCCATGAGTACGGGGAGATCATTTACAAGCGCCTGTGGGCGGTGGTGACGGAACATCTGCCTGGGCTGCTCGAACAATTGAAACCGTTTGGCACGGGTGCATTCAACGACTGACTGCTTATAGCGCAAAAGCAAACTACGCCTCAGCCATGCCTGCTCCGGCGGACCCGAACAAATCGTGATCTACAACCTAATCCCGTTCTTCGATGGGCGGGCGAAGAACGTCATCCGGGTGGCCGGTACCAGCAGAGGCAATCTCAAAAAGCATAAAGTATCATTTGATGAAGCCATGACGGTATTTTATGATCCGTTATCGGCAACTTTTGATGATCCAGATCACTCGGCTGACGAGCAAAGATTAATAACCGTTGGTTACTCCCCTCATGGGCGTTTGCTTGTAGTTTCACACGCAGAGAGAGGAAAAGCCATGCGAATGCGAATTATTGGCGCGCGGACTGCAACCTCGCACGAAAGGAGACGACATGAAAGATAAAGAAAACAAAATTCGTGATGAATTACGCCACGAATACAATTTTGATTATTCCAAGGCTATTCGTGGCAAGTATTACAAGCGCATTTTAGAAGAAGGTGCCAATGTTATCATGCTTGAGCCAGATGTGGCAAAGGCGTTTTCTGATTCAGCCGCAGTAAATGATGCGTTAAGGTCATTGCTTGATTTGACACGAACAACTCAACGCCTAACAAAGCACTCCAGCGGACGGGCGATTGCCCGCCGCTGAGTTTCGGCGCTAAGCATCCAGTAAGGATGCCGTCGTCGTTGACCACCAGGATGCGCGGTTTGCGCCGGATCCCCGTCCCCACTTCGCGATGTTCTCAGCCATGGCGGCCTTTTCGAGGAAGGCGCGTGAACATCCAGCCGATTGTCGAAGGCCATGGCGAGGCTGATGCGGTGCCGGTTCTGCTTCGCCGCTTGGCCTGCGAGGCAGGCGCTCACGATATCGGAGTGAACCCGGTCATTAGACGTCCCAAGAGCGCCCTCCTCAGCGAGCACGGCATCCAAACCTCCGTTGAACTGGCCCTCGTGTATGAGAATTGCGGAGGAATTCTTATTCTTTTTGAGGATGAGGACGGCTGCCCGGCAGAGCTTGGGCCGCGGCTGGGCCAATGGGCGGCTGTCCGGGCCGGTGATGTGCCTTTCGTGATCGCCCTGGCTCACCGGGAATACGAGGCTTGGTTCCTTGCCGCTCTGGATTCGCTTAGAGGCCGGAGGGGAATTGCAAGGGAAGCCGGGTAGGACACGAACCCGGAACGGCCGCGCGGGGCAAAGGAAGCCTTGGAGAAGCTGATGGAAAGGCCATGCCGTGAAACCCAGGATCAGGCGGCCCTGAACGCGGTATTCGATATGGCACAAGCGTACCATCGAAGCCGGTCATTCCGGCGCTTGGTCAAGGCGGTCGGCGATCTGCTGCGGCAGATGGGACAGCCGCCGGCATCATGGACGACGGCAGAAAGATGATTCAGCGGTTTTTCCGCATAGTCGCCTCCGCTTGTCGGGCCGGTCCGGCCTACTTCGCGAACAGAGGATTGAGGATGTCGTCGAAGAAGCGCTTGAGATTTATACCACAGCGCTTCTTCCAGGACGAATGCGCCGCAGCGTCTATCTTGCGACGGAGAACTCGATGGGCCTGCCTTTTTGGGCCAGTTTATCCGTCAGGTAATGCTTGAAGCCAAGGATCGTCATCCCAACCAATTCGCCTGAAACAGGGTCCACCCGCAGGAAGACCTCGTCTTCTTTCTCGATTGAAACGGCTGCGCGGGCTTTGTGTCCGATGGAAACTTCCAGCGTATCTGATTTCGGATCGTATCCCAAACTCAACTTGTTGATTTTGGCCACAGCTTATCACCCCGCTTCTTCAGGTTGCGGCTGATGAAGGCCGTGCTGACGTAGCCCCGCAAGCCTTCCGGCTCCCGAACGTATTTCACGACGACCACGATCCAGTACCCGGCGTATCTTCCGGCGGTCAACCCTGACCTATAGAACAGCTTGGTCCGCGGGTCGCGGACGCTGGGAAAGACCGCCTCGGGCGATTGAACGCTCAGCCTGATTTCGTTCGGATACTCCTGGACCTCCGGATGCCAAAGTATCGGATGCAGAATTTTACCGCGCCAGACGGAGGCCTCGAGAGCAACTGGAACCCCTTCGTAATCCTCAGCTTTCCAGAGAAACTCAGCCATCTCTACGCTATCCCCAGTTTAGTATAGCAGATGGGCCGGGCCCTCGTCCCAAACATCGGAGATGCGTTGGTTTGAGACATCCTGAACCCACACCGTTTGGATGTTCAGGACGTCGCACGACACGACGAATGCGCCGGCAGTTCGCTCATGGCGGCCCGGCTTGATATATAATGTGCCTCAGCCATGCCTGCTCCGGGCGACCCGAAGTTTATCGAGCATTTCAAGAAGGCAGCTGCCCTCTACCAGGAAGGCCGCCTGGAGGAGGCGGTCCGGGAGTTCCGCGAGGCGATCCGCATCGATCCGAACGTGGCCGAGGCGCGCTGCAACCTGGGCGTGGCCCTGGCCAAGCTCGGCAAAGACGACGAGGCCCTCTCCGAGCTCGAAGCCGCGCTCAAGCTGGACCCCAAGCACGCCGCGTCGTGGTACAACCTCGGCATGCGGCTGGAAGCCAAGGGCCGCGCAGGCGAGGCGATCAAAGCTTACGGGAACTTCATAGCGAACGCTTCCGACAAGCGTCTGAAATATATCGAAGACGCGAACTCGCGCATCGCGGCGCTCAGGCGGCTGCAGGAGCCCCGCGGCCAGACCATGACCATGGGCTCCGAACCCAAGGCGATGAGCTTGGACGGGGCGGGGAAAGACCCGCAAGGCACGATGACGCTGGGCCCCAAGGGTGAAGGGACCCTGACGCTCGGGCCCGGGGGGCAAGCCCCGGCCGTCGCCTCGGGAGCCGGCTGGAGCGTCGGCGCGATCATCGAGGACCTCTACGAGGTCCGGAGCGTGCTGGGCGAAGGCGGGTTCGGGTCCGTCCACAAGGTGTATCACCGAGGCTGGGAGCTTGAGCTTGCGGTCAAGTCCCCGAGGGAGGACAAGGTCGCAAACCGCAGGGCATTGGAGCGCTTCGTCCAGGAAGCCAACACCTGGGTCGGCCTGGGGCTCCATCCGCACATCACCACCTGCTTCTTCGTCCGCATCATAGGCGGCCTGCCGAGGATATTCATCGAGTACATGGAAGGCGGGAGCCTCTCGGACTGGCTCCATTCCCGCAAAGTCGGGGACGCGAAGACGGCTTTGGATATCGCGATCCAGATCGCCCGGGCCATGGAGCACAGCCACGCAAGAGGCTTGGTGCATAGGGACTTGAAGCCCGGCAACTGCCTGATGACCCCGGGGGGGATGCTCAAAGTCACTGATTTCGGCTTGGCCAAGGTGGGGGAAGATGAGGAGGAATCGGCCGAGGACCTGCCCAAGGGCGCGAAGATCGCGCGGGTGAAGGAAGCGACTCAAACAGGGAGGCTTGGGACACCCGAGTACATGGCGCCCGAGCAGTGGTACCAGGCCGGAAAAGTGACCGGGGCAGCTGACGTCTGGGCTTTCGGCGTGATCCTGCACGAGTTCGCCCTGGGCAAGAAGCCCTTTGAGATGAAAGACGACGAGCCTCCGGACGCCTTCTACGCGCGGATGCTTGAGAGCGAGTGGGCTTTGAAGATCACCCACAAGATGGACGCTGAGATGCGCGATGTGATCGCCTCCTGCCTCTCGCCTGAGCCTGAAAAGCGCCCGCAGGACTTCAAGCCCCTGCGCGAGCGTCTTGAGAGGGCGTACCAGAGGCTGGTGGGCTCGGCCTATCCGCGCGAAGCGGTGAAGGCTGTGCCGCTTATGGCGGACGCATTGAACAACCAGGGCGTGTCCATGGCGGACTTGCGGCGCACAGACGAGGCTTTGAGGCTCTTCGAGGCTGCGCTCAAGATGGACCCGATGCATAAGGGGGCGACGCATAACCGGCGTGTGCTTCTTGGCGAGTCGAAAGAGGCGCTGTTTGTGGCTCTTCCAAGGGGCGCTGAAGGCGCGCAGGTGGAGGATACGGCGTTTAAGGCTCTGCTCTCGCGTGCCGAGCAGGAGATCTCCTCCGGGCAGTGGGGCAAGGCGTACCAGACCCTCGGCAAGGCTCGGAGCGTGCAGGGCTATGAGCGTTCGGCCAAGGCGCTGGAATTGATCCAGAGCCTCGGCCTAAAGGGCGTGCGCAAGGGTTTAAGGGCGGGGTGGCGGAAAGCGTCGCTTGCGGGGTCCGGCTCCGCGCTGTGCGCGTGTATGACTGCGGATGGGAAGCGGGTCTTGAGCGGGCATGAGGACAAGACGCTCAAGCTGTGGGATGCCTCTTCAGGCAAGCGGCAATGGACTTTGGAGGCTCATGCCGGGCCTGTGCATTGCGTGTGTTTGACGCCCAACGGCAAGCACGCTCTGAGCGGCGGCGCGGACCGGGCCGTGAAGCTTTGGGACGTAGAGACGAGCAGATGCGTGCGCGCCTTCTTGGGCCACGGCGGGCCCGTGATCTCGGTCTGCGCCCTGCCGGATGGGGCCTCCGCTCTCTCCGCTGGCTTGGACAGGACCTTGAGGCTCTGGGACATCTGGACAGGCAGGCAGGTGTTCTCTTTTGCGGCTCATCAAGGCGGGGTCCATTGCGTGGCGGCGAGCCCGGACGGGAAGCTCGCGCTCACATGCGGCAAAGACAAGTCTTTGAACATCTGGAACATGCCCAAGGGCGCTCATGTGCGCAAGCTTGAAGGGCATACAGGCGCCGTGCTTTCAGCCTGCATCCTGCCGGATGGGAGGCATGCCCTGTCAGGGAGCGAGGACAAGACCCTGAAGCTGTGGGAGCTTTCAACCGGCCGGTGCGTGAGGACGTTCGAGGGGCATGAAGGGGCCGCGCGGAGCGTTTGCTCGACGCCGGACGGGAAATTCGCGCTGAGCGCGGGCGGGGACGGGAAGCTGAAAGTCTGGGATATTCTCACGGGCGAATGCGTCGGGACCTTCGATCAGGGAGGGGCGCATTGCGTTTCCATGATGCCGGACGGGAGGCATGCGCTCTCAACCGGCGAGGATGGGCTGGGGGTCTGGGAATTGGACTGGAAGTATTCTTTCCCGGAGCAATCGGATTGGGACCCAGGGGCCCGGCCGTATGCGGAGAGTTTCTTGGCAGCGCATAAGACTTGGACCGACGCGGATTTCAAGGGCTTGCTGGAGGAATTGGGGCGCAGGGGATACGGTTGGCTCAAGCCGGAAGGGGTGCGCAGGAAGCTTGAGACGGCGGCCAAGACGGGCTGGGGGGAGGAGGCTGAGGCGGCGGGGAAGTTGCGGCCCGTATCGAAGAACGTTTGGATCGCCGCGGGCGTTGCCGCGGCGGTTTTGAGCGCCGCGTTTTTGGTTTGGGTGTCGGCGCCTTCCGAGGTGAAGGAGGAGAAGCCGGGGGCCAAGACCGCAGGGTTCAATCTGCCGGCCCAGCTTTCAGCCAAGCCCGCGGCTGTGCCGGAGGCGGCCGTGCGGTTTGATTCAGGTCTGGGTATGATCACGTGGAACAAGCCCGCGGCGAAGCCGGAGGAGCCTGCGCCCGCGCCTGAGGGGCCGAAAGCGAACCTGCATTATATTTTCAATATTCCGTTCAGGCCGGGAACGCTTGCATTGAGCGCGAGAGGAGAGGGGGAGTTGAAGCAGGCCGGGCTCATCGCGCCGGACTACCCGCAGGAGCAGGTGGAGGTCGTGGGTTATGCGGGCCCGTCGGAGCCGGATGCCGAGGCCCTGGCCCGGAACCGCGCGCAGATCGCCGCGGATTATCTTGTGGGCAAAGCCCGGATCCCTTCAGGGCGGGTTCAAAGGCGTTCTGTCGTGAGCAGCGAGGGGACGGCTCGGGCGGAGATACGGCTTTTGAGCGAGGCGGGTGAGGCGGTGAGGGCTTCCGAGCCCGTGCCGGAGGGGGCGAGGACTTCGCAGGGCAAGGCTGGGATCGTGTGGGTGAGGATACCGGGTGGGAGCTTCATGATGGGGGATGAGGAGTGGTCGGATTCGAAGCCCAGGCGCCAGGTGAGGGTGAAGGCTTTTGAGATGGCGAAGAGCGAGGTGACGAACAAGCAGTACCGCGCCTGCGTTGATGCTGGAGCATGCACTCCGCCAAGCTCCTACGTAGGAGGAGACGATCAGCCGGTGGTCAATGTGGACTGGAACCAGGCCAAGAAGTTCTCCGAATGGGCCGGCGGGCGTTTGCCGTCGGAGGCCGAATGGGAGTACGCGGCGCGGAGCGCGGGCAAAGATTGGAAGTATCCATGGGGGAATGAGGAGGCGACGTGCGCAAAGGCCGTGATGAGCGAAGGCGGATTGGGCTGCGGCAAGAGCTCGACTTGGCCGGTATGCTCAAAGTCTGCGGGCAACACGAAGCAGGGATTGTGCGATATGGCAGGCAACGTTTGGGAGTGGACCCAGGATTGGTATCATGACTCGTACAATGGCGCGCCGA
>JACRDO010000004.1 GCA_016212885.1 Elusimicrobiota bacterium
ACCGGCAGAAGATCGTGCGCCTCATCGTCAAGGAGGTCGTGGTTGGCCCCGAGGTGGTGACCATCAAGCATTCCATCCCGGTCGTCCAGAATCCCACAAATACGAATGACCCAAGCTATCAATTGTGTACAGATCGTCAACTCCCTGTGCCACAGGGACTACAGGGTGCCGAAGGGCAACGAAGTCGCTATCTTCAAGGACCGGGTCGAGATATACAACCCGGGCGATTTCCCCGAGGGCTACCGGCCGGAGGACTTCATCAAGGGGAAGGAGCGGTCGATCCTGCGCAACCCGCGAATCGCGGAGGCGCTATTCCGGTCTAAGGACATCGAGCGGTGGGGCTCCGGGCTCAAGCGCATCTCGGATGAATGCGCCGAGAACGGCGTCCGCGTGGAGTTCAAGGTTCTCAAGAGCGGGTTCCTCGTCGCTTTTCATCGCAGTCCTGCGGGAACCCTTACCCACAGTACTGTGGGTAAAACTGTGGGAAAGACCACGGATAAGATCATCGCCCTCATCAAAGAAAACCCCCGCATCACGAGGGAAGAACTGGCGCGGCTAACCGGTCTCTCGGTCAGGGGCATAGAGTGGAACTTGCAACGACTGCGGACTCAGGGTCGGGTCAAGCGAGTCGGCTCGCGCAAGCTCGGGCGGTGGGAAGTTGTGAGGTAATTCCGATCGAGTGCAGTCATGACGGAGCCTGTGACGTTCTGCCATCTTCAAATAACCGTGGACGCAAAACTTGCAAATAGTTTCCGCATATTCTTTTCACGCCGGCTTTCAGGATGTCAAATGCAAGACGCAGCCAGCCAGCGCCATACGTTTGGCGCGATCTGATGCCCAGATGAGCCAACTTCGTTTTTGTTTCATCCGTAACCACATGATATCATACCGCAAAATGGCTCCATGCGCGCCCTGCTGAAGAACCGCGATTTCCTCCTCCTCTGGTCCGGCCAGGCCGTCTCCGGCCTGGGCACCTGGATCAGCTTCGTAGGGCTGAACCTCTATGTCTACGAGGTGTTCGGCTCCGGCAAGATCCTCGGGGCCTTCATGGTCGCGCGGATGCTGCCCGCCCTCTTCTTCGGCCCCATCGGCGGCTTCCTTGCGGACCGCTATCCGCGCAGGACCCTCCTCATCGTCTGCGACGCCCTGCGCGCGGTGCTCATCCTCGGATTCCTGTTCGCGCAGAGCCTGGCTTCCTTCTTCGCCCTCGGGCTCGTGCTCTCCGCCATCGACAAGGTCTTCCTCGCCGCGCAGGGGGCGCTCCTGCCCGGCCTGGTCTCAAAAGAGGACCTGATGCCTGCGAACTCAGCGACGAAGATGACCCATTCCGTGATCACGGTCCTGGGGCCCGCGGCGGGGGGGCTGCTGGTCGCGGCCTTCTCCTACGAGTCGGTATTCCTGCTGGATTCCGTCTCCTTCATCGTCTCGGTCGTGACCGTATGCATGATCACCGCGGGGACCCAGGCTGCCTCCAAGGGCCCCCAAGAGGCTCCCTGGCGGGAGCTCAAGCTCGTCTTCGCCTTCTTCGGCGCGCGGCTGACGCTCCTGTTCCTGGCCCTCATCCGGCTCATCGACGCCCTGGGCAGCGGGGCCTACAACACGGCCCTGCCCGTCTTCTCGAAGTCCCTCATCTTCTCGCGCGGGGCGGCCTACGGGTGGCTGGTGGGGGCCTGGGCCCTCGGGGAGTTCGCTGGCGCGCTCCTGGTCAACCCCCTCGCCCGGCGCTTCGCCTTGAAGCGGGAGAGCCTTTTCAGCGCCGCGGTCATCCTGATGGCCTGCGGCATGGGGCTCACCTTCAGGTGCGGCGTCCTCTGGCCCGCGCTGATCGCGATATTCGCGGGCGGCGTGGGCGACGGCATATCGAACGTGCTCTTCAACACGGTCCTGATGCAGGAGACCCCGGACGAGATGAGGGGCAAGGTCTACGGCTCGATCATCGCCCTGGTCTTCAGCGCGGTCGCGATCGGCATGGCCGTCTCGGGCTTCTTCCTCGATATGTTCCCGCTCCAGGCCGCCACGGATTGCGCCACGCTCTTCATCATCCTGGGGGTCCTGGCTGGGAGCGCGGCCTTCCTTAAAAAGGGCAGGCCGCAGGAGACCGCCCCTTGAGCTTCCCATTCAGGCCCCGGGTCGTGGGCTGGGAGCTGACCCTGCGCTGCAACATGCGCTGCCTCCACTGCGGCTCCTCCGCGGGAGCGCCCAGGCCAGGCGAGTTGAGCGAAGCCGAGGGCTTGGGCCTCATCAGCCAGCTCGTGGACCTGGGCGCCGAGGTGCTGACCCTCTCAGGCGGCGAGCCCCTGCTCCATCCGTCCTGGGGCAAGTACGCCCGCAAGCTCGTAGACAGCGGCGTCTCGACCTACATGATCACGAACGCCCTCCTGCTGGAGGAAAACATCCCGAAGGTCCTCGACTCGGGCCTGCGGCGCATCGGCGTCAGCATCGACGGCATGGAGGTTGCGCACGACCGCATCCGCAACCATCCGGGGTCCTTCGCTTGCGCCCTGCGCGCCGCCCTGGCCGCGAAGAAGGCCGGGCTCTCCGTGGGCGCGGTCACGCACGTGTCCAAGGCCAATGCCAAGGACCTGGAGGCGATGCACCGCGCCTTCTCGGATGCGGGCCTGGATTACTGGCAGGTGCAGATCACCTTCAAGCAGGGCCGCATGAAGGAGCATGAGGACTTCTCGCTCGACCCCTCCGAGCTGCCTGGACTCTCGCTCTTCGTCCATGAGAAGCAGCGGGCGAAGGGGGGCCTCAAGGTCGTGGCGGGCGACAACCTGGGCTACTACTGCTCCCCTCCCATCCGCGACAAGGAGTGGAAGGGCTGCTTCGCCGGGCGGCATCTGGCCGGCATAGACGCGGACGGCTCGGTCAAGGGGTGCCTGTCCCTGCCCCGCGAGTTCGTCGAGGGGAACGTGCGCAAGGAGCCTCTGCGCAAGATTTGGGAGGACCCCCAGCGCTTCAAGTTCAACCGCTATTTCTCCCCCGATATGCTGGAAGGCTCCTGCAAAGGCTGCCCCAAGGCCAAGCCCTGCCGCGCCGGCTGCGCGGTGACCGCCTACTCGGCCACGGGCTCCCGCTTCAACAACCCCTACTGCGTCTTCGGGGTCCTGCGGGGCCGGAAGAACCCGTGAGCCTACCCCCCCTGCTCAAAGGCACGGCCGGAAGGTTCCCGGTCCGGCGCCAGAGCATCGGCAGGGTGCCGGTTGCGATCATAAAGAACCCTGCCGCCCCTTCGGCCAGCGTGGCCTTCTGCTTCAAGGACGGCGTGGCCTACGAGCCGGAGGATCTCTGGGGCGCCGCGCATTTCCTGGAGCACGCCGTGTTCCGGGGGACTGAGCGCCACCCCGCGCTCTACGACGTTTCGCGCAGCGTGGAAAGGTTCGGCGGCCGGGTCTCCGCCTACTCCACTCGGGACATGACTGCCTTCTGGGTCAAGACTCCTCCCGGGCATGAAGACGCGTCGCTGGAACTGCTGGTTGAGCTGCTTGCGCGGCCCGCGCTGAAGGCGGAGTCCATCGAATCGGAGCGCTCGATCATCCGCCATGAGCAG
>JACRDO010000076.1 GCA_016212885.1 Elusimicrobiota bacterium
GACGCCTACCGGCGCCTCATCATGATGTACTCCGACGTCGTCATGGAGAAGGCCGCGGGCATCGAGCCGGCCGAGGACATGGGCATCCGCAAGCAGCTCGAGCGCATCATGGGCGAGATGAAGAAGCGCAAGGGCGTCAAGCAGGACACCGACCTTACCGCCAAGGACCTCAAGAGGCTCTGCTCCCGGTTCAAGGAGAAGATCCAGGAGACGTTCGGCAAGCCATTCCCGGACGAGCCCATGGCCCAGCTTTGGGGCTCGATCGGGGCGGTGTTCGCCTCCTGGATGGGCAAGCGCGCCGTATCCTATCGGAGGATCGAGGGGATCCCGGAGGAGTGGGGCACAGCCGTCAACGTCCAGGCGATGGTCTTCGGGAACATGGGCGGCGGCTCCGCGACGGGCGTGGGGTTCACCCGCTCCCCCGCCACGGGCGACGACCTGTTCTACGGCGAGTTCCTGGTCAACGCCCAGGGCGAGGACGTGGTGGCCGGCATCCGCACCCCGGCCCCCATCAACGAGGAGAGCCGCAGCGAGCAGTCCAAGCGCCTCAAGAGCCTCGAGCAGCTCATGCCGGAGACCTATAAGCAGCTCTTCGACATCCGCGACCGGCTCGAGAAGCACTACCGCGACATGCTCGACATCGAGTTCACCATCGAGAAGGGCAAGCTCTACATGCTCCAGTGCCGCGTGGGCAAGCGCAACGGCCCCTCCGCGGTGAAGATCGCCCTGGACATGCTCAAGGAGAGGCTGATCTCGAAGGAAGAGGCGGTGATGCGCGTAACGCCGGCCCAGCTCGATGAGCTCCTGCACCCCATCGTGGACCCCAAGGCCGAGCTGGCGCTCAAGCCGCTCGCCAAGGGCCTTCCGGCCGGCCCCGGCGGCGCGAAGGGCATGATCGTCTTCACCGCGCAGGACGCCGTGGACTGGGCCAAGAGCGGCAAGCAGGTCATCCTGGCGCGCGAGGAGACGAACCCCGAGGACGTCGAAGGCATGCGCGCGGCGCAGGCCATCCTGACGGCGCGGGGCGGCATGACCTCGCACGCGGCGCTCGTGGCCCGGGGCTGGGGCACGTGCTGCGTGGTGGGCTGCGGGGCGCTCGATATCGACGCCCGCGCGAAGACCGTCTCCGTTTCAGGCCAGACCCTGCGCGAGGGCGACTGGATCACCTTAAACGGCTCCAAGGGCCTCGTGTACAAGGGCGAGCTGGCCATGCGCGCGGCTGACGAGAGCAACAAGATGCTCGATGATTTCCTCAAGGCCTGCAACGCGGTCCGGACCATGGGGGTGCGCGCCAACGCGGACACGCCCGAGGACGCGGCCCGCGCCCGGAGGTTCGGGGCCGAGGGCATCGGCCTCTTCCGCATCGAGCACATGTTCTACGGCAAGGGCTCCGCGGAGCCGCTCTTCAAGCTGCGCAAGATGATCGTCTCGAAGACCCTGGAGGAGCGGCGCACGGCCTTGGGCGAGCTCTTTGCGCACATGAAGGCGGACATCAAGGCGACCCTGAGCGCCATGCACGGCCTGCCGGTCACGATCCGGACCATCGACCCGCCCCTGCACGAGTTCGTCCCGCACGAGGCGGAGAAGCTCCGCGAGCTGGCGGAGAGCCTGGGCATCGGCTTGGACGAGCTCGAGAAGCGCGCGGCCAACCTGCGCGAGAGCAACCCGATGATGGGCCACCGCGGGGTCCGGCTCGGCATCACCTACCCCGAGGTCAGCGAGATGCAGGCGCGGGCCATCTTCGAGGCCGCGGCGGAGCTGCAGAAGGAAGGGATCAAGAGCCTGCCCGAGATCATGATCCCGGTCGTCTGCAACGAAGCGGAGCTCAAGCACCAGTTCGAGCTCGTCGAGAAGGTCTACCAGGAGGTCCTGAAGGCCATGCAGGTGAAGGCCATCCCGCACCTCGTGGGCACCATGATCGAGATCCCGCGGGCGTGCCTGGTGGCGTGCAAGCTGGCCGAGGTCGCGCAGTTCTTCTCCTTCGGGACCAACGACCTCACGCAAATGGGCTTCGGCTTCTCGCGCGACGACACCGGCGCCTTCATGCCGGACTACATCGAGAAGAACATCCTGCCGGGCGACCCGTTCCAGACCATCGACCAGCAGGGCATCGGCCAGCTCATCGAGATGGCTGTCGAGCGCGGCCGCAAGGCGCGCAAGGACCTCAAGATCGGCATCTGCGGCGAGCACGGCGGGGAGCCTGTGAGCGTGGAGTTCTGCCACAACACGGGCTTGACGTACGTGTCCTGCTCGCCCTTCCGCGTGCCCATCGCGATCCTGGCAGCTGCCCAGTCCGCGGTCAAGGGGAAGGGGAAAGGCAAGAAGAAGTAGGCCGCTGCTTCAGCAGAAAGCGAGCCGTTCCGGCTGTTTCGGTGCGGCTTGTTTTTTGAGCCGGCGACGTAAGACTTGTATTCCCATATTTCCCGTCGGGGCAATGGCACGTTCCGGAGTTCGGGCTGATGGCGACTTCGAGATAAATATCTGCTGGAAATATCGACCTTTTTTCAAATTTCACTTTCAGCGTTGCAGGTCCGGGCAAAACAAATGCTTATATTTTCGACACTTTTCGCCGCGCAGGTCGCCATCCAAATCAAAAATACGTTGGTTTGGTACGTCCCTAACCTACGTCGTTTGGATGTTAGGGACGGCGGCGTTGTAAAAAATCTGGCTCATGTACGATTATGCGCTTGTTTCGCCCATTTTCTGGGGGCTGGGGAAATTTCCATCAGCCGATCTCCAGCGCGGTGTAGACGCTCACGGGTAGCCCCATGTACTTGAGGATTTCCTTGTGCTGAACCGTAAGGCCCTGAAACTGCCGGTGGACC
>JACRDO010000077.1 GCA_016212885.1 Elusimicrobiota bacterium
ATGCGACTCCGTTGTTGTATTATACTCGGGTTAGAGGGCGAAAACGCTGCCGGCGATCGCCGGCAGCAGGGTACAACTTACGATAACAGGCATTCTGTTACGCTCGGTCCTTCGGACCCGCCCTTATTTCTCCTACGTGGTCGCTACAACTCTTGGTGGACCGGGAGCATCCTCAGCATCCAGGAATCGCGCAAGCTCGTCCCGCATCAGAATGCGACGACCGTGCAGGTCGGCATCGGAGCGGTATCCGCCATCCTCTGGATGATGGAGAACCCGCAGGAAGGGGTGTGCATGCCGGACGACCTTCCCTACGAATTCATCCTCAAGATCGCTCGCCCTTACCTGGGACGGCTCATATCCATGCCGTCCGACTGGACCCCGCTGAAGAACTACCAGATCTTCTTCAAAGAGAATCCCAACCTGATCCTGGATCGGAAGAACGTGTGGTCCTTCAACAATTTCCTGTTCTGCGATTAGCCCTGCGGCGGCTCCGGCTCAGTAGTTGAGATACAGCGATTCTTCGACTTCCTCCAGGGGGCCGTTGAGCACTTTCCCGACGGCGGAATCGCCGCTGAGGAGGCTCAGCCTTCGCCGATAGAGCTCCCTGGGGATGGGGCGGCGCAGGTCTCTTCCGCCTCGCTTGCCGTCGAAGGAAAGCGCCCACAGGACCCCGCGCCGGTTCAAGCCCTCGAGCACGGAGCAGAACCGGTCCAGCTCCAGGTCCAGCGTATAGCGCTGCTTGTTCCCGGCGTACGGCGGGTCGAAGTACACGAAGTCCCCTTTCTCCGCGCCCTCCACCGTCTTGGCGTAATCCTGGCAGACGAACCGCACCCCTCGGATCGCCGGATGCCAGGCGTAGACCGTGCGCTCGAACCGGTCCGGCTCCATGCCCTTGCGCGAAAGATGGAACGAGTTGTTGAACCCGCCTTGGCCGCTGAACCTCGCGATCCCGTTGACGCAGGTCCGCATCAGGAAGCTCAGGTCCAGCGGGCTCCGGGTCCTATTGAATCGCTCACGGACCTCATAGTAGTAGCCGGGCAGATCCCTCTGCAGAGCCTTCCACTGCTTCCGGTAATCCTCGACCACGAGATCCGGGCTGCGCTGGACGAGCCGCCAAAGCCGGATCAGAGGCGCGAAGATATCCCCAGCCACCGCGCCCGGCTTCGCGGCGAGATATAGGAGCGCTCCGCCGCCCACGAAAGGCTCGAAGTACCTGCGGTGCCCAGGCATGAGGCGGGCGATCGCATGCGCCTGGGAGCGCTTGCTGCCGGTCCACTTCAGCAGGGACGGGATGGCGCCCCGCTGAGCGGGCCGCGGGCTCCGCGCCAAGCGCTTCCTGCAGATCTCCGCGTACTCCGAGGCGGTCTCGAATCCCAGATAGCGCAGGCCCATCTCCCGCGCGGCGGCGCATTCGGACCCCGCGCCGGCGAAAGGGACCAGCAGGATGTCCCCAGGCCGCGCCGAAAGGGACAGCATGCGCTTGAGGAGGCGCACCGGCTTCTGGGTCGGATGCTTTCCGAAGCCGAGCTCACCCCGCTCCTTGTTGTTCGGGATGTCCCAGACCGTGCGCATCTGCCGGCCTTGCGCCTTCAAGGCGTCTCCCGGGCAGGCCAGCGCCTTGGACCCCGCGTAATCGAAGTAGTACTCCCGCTTCTTCCCTCCGGTGTGCGCCCAGAGGATCGTCTCGTGGCTCGCCGTGAGCCGGCGGCCGGAAAGGTTGGGGAAGCTGTTCCTCTTGTACCAGACGACCTCGTTGATGATCTCGACGCCGAGGGCCTGGAGGACGACGTTGATGATCCCGATGTTGTGGTACGTGCCGTGGATCCAGATAGAGCCGGTTGGACGGACCACGCGCTTGAGCTCAGAGAGCCACGCGCGCGTGAAGGCGAGGACATGAGCGAGGGTGCGGTCATCCCACGCGGCCAGGACCTTGGCCCAGTCCCCGCCGAAGCCCGGGAGGGGGGCGGAGCCGTCCCACTTCCAGACGCCTCCCTTGCTCGCGTTATACGGGGGGTCTGCTATCGCCACATCGGCCGAACGGCCCGGCAGGCGCTTCATGCCTTCGATGCAGTCCAGCCGCTGGACCGAGTCCAATGGGAAAGGCCCGAGCATTTCCTTTCGAATATACTAAATACATGATTGACAGATGGCGCACGCAAGCGCTACTATATACGTAGTTGCGCATATACTAATAGAGGTCCCATGGCCCTTTCAGAGCTCGCCCGCCTTTTATATATCGTCTCCGAGCCCAGCCGCCTGCGCATCCTCGTGGCCCTTGCCTCAAAGAGGATGTGCGTCTGCGAGCTCTGCGCCGCCCTGGGCTTGAGGCAGACGGCCGCGTCCCAGCACCTGCGGGTCCTGCGCGACTGCGGGCTTGTCGCGGATCACAAGAACGGCTTGTGGGTGGACTACGAGCTGTCGAGATCCTCCTTGACCGGCCCTTCGGGCAAGGTGCTCAGGGCCATCCTCGCCGAGACGAGCATGGACGAGACGATCCGGAAGGACAGGAAGGCCGCCGCCAAGGTCGACCGCATAGCCCTTTGCTGCGGGCCCAAGAAGAGGTCATGAGCGAGAGAACCAAGCTCGGCCTGATCGCCGGGATCTTTCTCGCCATATACTACGCCCCGTTCTCGCATCCCAGGGTCCAGAACTCCATCCTGGAGGCGTTCTGGATGCTGCAGGATTACGCCCACCACCATGTCCTGACCTGCCTCATCCCAGCCTTCTTCATCGCCGGCGCGATCTCCGTGTTCGTATCCCGAGCGTCGGTCATGAAGTACTTCGGAGCCAAGGCGGACAAAGTCCTCTCTTACGGCGTAGCTTCGGTTTCCGGGGCCATCCTGGCGGTCTGCTCCTGCACGGTCCTGCCCATCTACGCGGGCATCTCCCAACGCGGGGCCGGCATCGGCCCGGCCGCCGCCTTCCTTTATTCAGGCCCGGCCATCAATGTGCTGGCCATCATCCTGACGGCCCGGGTCCTGGGCCTCGAGATGGGTTTGGCCCGCGCCGTGGGCGCGATCTCGTTCTCCGTCCTCATCGGTTTGGCCATGGCCTTCATCTTCAGGCATGAGGAGAAAGCCGTCCCGGACGACTCCATGTTCTCCGCCGCCGCCGAGGAAGCCGCCCGTCCCCTCTGGAAGGAGATCCTCTACTTCCTCAGCATGATCTGCGTCCTGGTCTTCGCGGCCTGGGCCAAGCCTGAACAGCCGGTCGGCTTCTTCGATGCGGTCTATCGCATCCATTGGCGGCTTGCCGGCGCCTCGTTCATCGCCCTCTTCTGGATGCTGGCCGCCTGGTTCAAGAAAGAAGAGCTCGCATCCTGGACGGGTTCCACCTGGGAGTTCGCCAAGCAGATCTTCCCCCTGCTCCTGGGCGGCGTCTTCGTCGCCGGCCTGCTCATGGGCCGGCCGGGCTTGGATAACGGCCTCATCCCGAACCGCTACGTGGCCATGCTGGTCGGCGGCAATTCCATCTGGGCCAACCTGTTCGCATCCGTGGCAGGAGCCCTCATGTATTTCGCCACTCTCACGGAAGTCCCCATCCTGCAGGGGCTCATGGGCTCAGGCATGGGCAAGGGGCCGGCCTTGGCCCTGCTGCTGGCTGGCCCAGCCCTGAGCCTGCCCAGCGTGATCGTCCTCAACAAGATCATGGGCGCCAAGAAGATGCTGGCCTACGTCGGCTTGGTGGTCGGCATGTCCACCTTGGCGGGGATGGCGTACGGCGCCCTATTTTAGGGAGAACAGCATGAAGATCGAAGTCTTTGGACCTGGCTGCCCTAAATGCGCGAACACGGTAGGTGTCATCAAGACGGTCTTGGCCGAGCTCAAGCGCGAAGCCGAGGTCGTCAAGGTCACGGACATCACCGAGATGGTCAACCGGGGCGTCATGTTCACCCCGGCCGTCATCATCGACGGCAAGAAAGTCTGTGAAGGCAAGATCCCGACGCCGCAGATGGTCAAAGAGTGGCTCAAATGAACCTGAATTGGAAAGGCATCCCCCGGGACGAGATCCCCTGGAATCCGACCATCGAGGAGTCCAAGTGCACCGGCTGCAAGAAATGCTTCGAGTTCTGCAAGCATCATGTCTATAGGTTCGACGAAAAGGCGAAGAAGTCGCGGGTCGCCCGTCCGCTCGAGTGCGTGGTCGGGTGCAGCTCCTGCAAGGGGCTCTGCGAGGCGGAAGCGATATCCTTTCCCCCCCTCTCCATGCTGGCGGACCTGCTCAAGTCGAGAGGGATCGACCCGGCGAGGCCCGCGTGAAGAAAGCCGTCGGCTTCGCTTTGTTGGCGTTCGCGGCATTCAGCATCGCGTTCGCGGTCTTCAAGGAGAACCGTCCCGCTCCGCAGGCTGATCCGAAGCCGGCTGCCGTGGAAACGGCCAAGGCCACTGCGCGGGCCGCGAAGCCGGTCGTGATTGCGCGCTACTGCCACGGCCATGCCCGGTGCTCGAACTGTCTCAAAATCGAACAATACTCTCGGGAAACCATCGAAACAGGATTCCGCAAGGAACTAGATTCAGGACGCCTCAAGTTCGAGGTGGTGAACGTGGAGGAGCCGGCCAACCGACACTACATCCGGGACTACGGCCTCTACACCAAGTCGCTGGTCCTGGTCGCGGAAGCGGGCGGCAAAGAAGCCCGCCACAAGGTCCTCAACGGGGTCTGGGACCATCTGAGCGACAAGGACGCCTTCATGGCCTACGTGAGAAAGGAAACGAAGAGCTTCTTGAAATAGCGATGGCTGAAGCGGCGACTGCTTTCTGGCTCGGGATCCTGACCTCCCTAAGCCCTTGCCCATTGGCGTCCAACATCGCCGCTCTCTCGTTCTGCCTGCGCGGCGGCCCAGCGGGCCGCAAAGCGGCCGGCTACGGCACGGCGTATTCGATCGGAAGGGCCGCGGCCTACGCCGGGCTCGCCATGCTCATCGCGGCCGCGGGCTTGTCCATCCCCGTGCTTTCAGATTTCCTTCAACGCTATATCAATAAGGCCCTCGGCCCGGTCTTGATCCTGGCCGGAGCGGTCTTGTTGGACCTTCTGCCATGGACGTTCGGGGCTTGGCAGCCGAGCGAAGCTTGGACATCCAGGCTTATCCGCGGCGGCGCTTTGGGCTCCGCCGGGATGGGCTTCCTCCTGGCTTTGGCCTTCTGTCCGGTATCAGCCGCGCTGTTCTTCGGAGCGCTCATCCCCCTGGCGCTCAAAGGCGGCTCCTTCGTCTTCCTGCCGCTCATCTATGGTTTCGCCACCGGCTTGCCGGTGCTCCTGTTCGCATCCGCCATCGCGGGCGGCTCAGCCTCACTGGCCAGGCGCTACGAGAAGGCCGCGGCATTCGAACGCTGGACACGGATCGCGACGGGAGCCGTTCTCGTGCTCCTGGGCGTCTATTTCACCCTCAAGCATATCTTTCAAATCCTATGACTTCGGAGAGTAGACTCATGACGAACGACCCGACGATCGCCTCAAGGCTTTCATTTCTCGACCGCTGGCTGACCTTGTGGATATTCCTGGCCATGGCCGCGGGCGTGGCGCTGGGCTGGCTGTTCCCGGCCGCCGTGACCTCGTTCAACGCTGCCTCGAGCGTCGGGACCACCTCGATCCCCATCGCCATCGGCCTCATCCTCATGATGTATCCGCCCCTGGCCAAGGTGCGCTATGAGGAACTCGGACGGGTGTTCGCCGACAAGAAGGTCCTGGCGCTTTCCCTCATCCAGAACTGGATCATCGGCCCTATTCTGATGTTCGTTCTGGCCGTAGTCTTCCTGCGCGGCTATCCAGAGTACATGATCGGGCTCATCATGATCGGCCTGGCTCGCTGCATCGCCATGGTCATCGTGTGGAACGACCTCGCCAAGGGCGACACCGAGTACTGCGCGGGACTGGTGGCGTTCAACTCTATCTTCCAGGTCCTCTTTTTCTCGGCCTTCGCCTGGTTCTTCATCACGGTGCTTCCCGCCAAGCTGGGGCTCACCGGGGCCGTGGTCAACATAACCATGGGAGAGATCGCCAAGAGCGTGTTCATTTACCTGGGCATCCCCTTCCTGGCAGGGATGGCGACCCGCTTCCTGCTGGTCTCATCACGCGGGAAAGAGTGGTATCACAGCCGCTTCATCCCCGCCATCAGTCCGATCACGCTCATCGCCCTGCTCTTCACCATCGTGGTGATGTTCTCCATCCAGGGGCATCGCATCGTGGGGTCCCCGCTGGACGTCCTGCGCATCGCGGTCCCGCTGCTGATCTACTTCGTGATCATGTTCTTCGTCTCGTTCTTCATGAGCCGCCGCGTCGGGGCGGGCTATCCGGTCGCCTGCACGCTCTCATTCACGGCGGCGTCCAATAACTTCGAGCTGGCCATCGCGGTCGCCATCGCCACCTTCGGCATCGGTCATGGGGCGGCCTTCGCCGCAGTCATCGGCCCGCTCGTGGAAGTGCCGGTGCTCATCGGACTCGTCAACGTTGCGCTGCGCCTGCGCGAGCGGTTCTTCGGGGAACGGCCATGAGGATCCAGATCGTCGGCCCCGGCTGTCCCAGCTGCAAGGAGGCGGAACGCTCGGTCTTCAACGCCTGCGCGGAGCTCGACCTCGCCGCGGATATCACCCATGTGAAGGAAGCCGCCGGGGTCCGCGCCACGCCGGCAGTCATCGTTGATGGGAAGGTGGTGATATCCGGGAGAGTTCCCACGGTCGCAGAATTGAAGAAGATCCTCAAGCCTTGAACTTGGAGGCCCTATGACCCGAACTCGCAAAGATCCGGCCGACGTCCATGCGATGGTGCGCAAAGCCTACGGCGACGTGGCCAAGAAGCAGTCCTCCTGCTGTTCCGGCTCATCCTGCTGCGGCTCCTCCGCCCCGCCGGCCTCCGAAGGGGACCTGGGGCTCTCCTGCGGGGACCCGGTGACGTTCTCCCGCGTCAAGCCTGGAGACGTCGTTCTGGACCTCGGCTCGGGCGCGGGCAAGGACGTGTTCCTGGCGGCTCGACTCACCGGGGCTACGGGCCGGGTCATCGGCGTGGACATGACCCCGGAAATGCTCGAGCTCGCCCGCAGGAACGCCGCGAAGCTCGGGCTCGGCAACGTGGAGTTCCGGCAAGGCACGATCGAGGAGCTGCCGCTGGAGAGCGCTTCGGTCGACATCGTCATCTCCAACTGCGTCATCAACCTCTCGCCGGACAAGCCGCAGGTCTTCCGCGAGGCTTTCCGCGTGCTCAAGCCGGGCGGCAGGCTCGTGGTCAGCGACATCGTCCTGGAAAAAACCCTGCCGCCGAAGCTCAAGGCCGACAAAGACCTCTACGCGGCCTGCATCTCCGGAGCCCTCTTGCGGAAAGATTACTTGAAGGCGGTCCGCGGCGCGGGCTTCGAGAAGCTCCAGTTCCTGGCAGACCGCGCCTACCTGGCCTCCGGCGTACGTGCGGCCGCTTCGAGCATCACGCTCCTGGCCATAAAACCCCATGGCTGAGCCCGGGAAAGCCGAGGCCCTCGGCCCAGACACCGTCCGCCTCCCCCCCGAGGCCAGAAGGCCCTGGTCGGCATCCGCACGCTCGGGCAACGGATTCGGAGCGAAAAGGCCCACGCCTGCAAGGCGCGGCGGTGAGCGTCCCGCTTGATGTCTGGGATATGTTCGTGGCGGCCTGCGCTCCCGCCTTCACACAGCCTTCCTTCGCGCTCTTCCAGGAACTGCTCAACGCCTGGGTCCTCTGCCCGGGGCGACATAGAATGGGTCTTCGAGCGATACGAACTCGGTAAAAAAAAGGGGGCCCGGACTCGCCACGCTCACGGCATTGAGGGAGCAGTTGAGGTCCTTGCAGTCCCACTTCAGCGAAAAGGCTCTTGCCATCGGCGGCGTAGGCGTTTCCGTCTGCGAAGAACCGGGGGCCTGTCCGGTTTGCGCAGGCCCCATGGTCGTGCAGAAGACCGTCTCCCGCCCGGTTCAGACCTTGGAGCACGGCCCATTCCAGCTTCGCGAAGTAGTGCACGAGTGCGCGGCCGGCTGCCGCCGCCCGGACGGTAGCCTGGTCATGCGGAGGGCCTCGGGAATCGGCCGAGCGATTGCTGCCCGGCAGCAGCGTGGGCTAAGACGTGATGGTGTTCGTCGGCCTTCGACGATTTCTGGACCAGC
>JACRDO010000078.1 GCA_016212885.1 Elusimicrobiota bacterium
CGTTTCCCGGGGGCGGAGTTCTGGCAGGTCACGGCCGCAGGGGCCAAGGATTTCGTGACCGGAGACGGCATCCGGGTCTGTCCGGCGGTGACTTTCCTGCGCGAGTTGGCGTAGCCTTCCAAAAAAATAAAGACTTGACCCCCCCCTAAAATCAAAACCCCCCGCGGCTTGCCGCGGGGGGTTTGTTACTGGGTCTTGTTCTTAGAACTTGACCGCGACGTCGAAGGCCGACATCCAGGCGGAGTTCAGCGCGTTGGCGCGTCCGATGTAGCGGATCGCGTCGCCGGGCTGGAAGTTCGCGAGCGTGCCCTTGAGGGACACGTTCTCAGAGTGCTTCCACTCAGCCGTCGCGTCGTATTCCTGACCGATGGAGCGATGGCCGCCGGTGGTGAACGCGAGGTTCGTGACGCCCGCCGGGGTGACCTCGCTGCCGATGTTCTGGAGCCGGATGTTGTAGACGGCCAGTCCAGCGGTCAGCTTGTTGAGGGCCGACGGGGTCGCCTTGACGCCCGCGCCCATGATGATGCGGTTGGTCAGCCCCTGAGAGGCAGAGCCTGGAGCAACCACGCCGCCGAAGTTCACGTTCGGGTTGTTCGCTTCGAACCGCCCGTACAGAGCGCCCGGCCGGAAGTCCGTGGCGATGGGCGTGAAGTCCATGTTGTGGTTGATCCGGTCAGCGGTGTTGTCGCCGTTGCCCGTGCCCCAGCCGAACAAGGCCCAGGGGTTGAAGGTTCCGATCTGCTCGACATCAGCCTTCATCCCGACGTCGGCAAGCAGGGCCTTGCCGCTGTAGGGCCGGGTGAGACCGTCGGCAGCACCGGAGTTGGTGCGGTTCTCGCCGAAGTTGATGGCCGCTTCGAGGGAGCCGTACACGCCGCCGTACTTGGCCTTGACCTTGCCGCCGAGCACGAACAGGTTGTCGTTCTTGGTGCCGGTGCCGGGGGCCGCGCCGCCGACGTCGTTGTAGGCGCCATGTATCATGGCGTTCCACAGGTAGACCTTGGCGTCGATGTGCTCGTCACCCTTGTTGCCCACGATGAAGCCGCGGATGTCCGTGTTGCCGTTCTCAGTACCTTGGTTCAGGTTCTGCGCGTTGGCGTCGGGCTGGAACGCGACCACGGTCGCGTAAGCCTTCTCGCCGGCCCAGTCAGCGCGTACGCCGTCGACCGCCGTGACCACCAGGGCGTAGCTGTCCTTCGGGCCGAAGTAGGCGATGAGGTCGCCCGGCTCGCCGAAGAACTGGCGGCCGAAGGTCATGTCCAGCAGGCCGAACACCTTGTCGATCTTGAAATAGCCCTGATCGACACGGAAGGAGTCCGCCGCGCCGGTGACCGCGGTCTCAGACGGATTGCCGTACACGCGGTTGTTCTTGCGCAGGGTGATCTTCGCGTGCACGTCATCGAGCAGGTCCCAGTCCATGTTCAGCAGGATCCGGGTCTGCCCCGATCCGACGTGGTCGGCGGGGACGGCGTTGTTGGTCGCGCGGGTGCGGAAGGTCTCCACGTTGCGTGCCGACACAGCCGCCAACTCGACCGATCCACCGAACTTGAAGTTCTTCAGCAACTCGGCATTAGCCTGGCTGACGCTAGCAACCAGCGCCAGGGCCAAGACCGATCCCAGGAGCTTCTTTATTTGCACTTGTTTCCTCCTTACTTTCGTAAGCCCCGCTTCAGCGGGGATCTATTTTACTCATCAACCCCGTTTCTCACGGGGCCTACGTTTGGTGCGTCTTCAGGAGCGTGCCGTCAGCTTCTGGCCGCGGCCTCGACCTTTGAGGGCCGAGTCTCCTTGCTTCACGAGCGTGGTGATTCTAACAAACCCCTATTTTTCCTGTCAATAGCAAAATGTGTCAGCTAGTAGTATTTTTTATACCCCCCCGCCCAGGGCCTTGAGCCGCTCCTGGGCCCAGGCCGCCCAGGAGGTCTCCGGGTACTGGAGGGAGATCTTCTGCAAAGTCGCCTTAGCGGTATCCCTTTGGCCCAATGCCTCCTCGCAGCGGGCCAAAGAGACGTGCACCTGGGGCGCCAGGAAATGGTCCGGGAAGGCGCCCAGGAAGCGCTCCTCGGTCTTGACCGCCTCGCCGCACTGCTTGGCCGCCTCCTGCGCCAGGGCCAGGCCGCACAGGGCGAAAGGCTGCAGCACCTGCGGCTGGCCCCTGTCCACCAGCTGCTGGTAATACTTGACACTGTCCGCATAGCGGTCGCGGTGGAAGAGCAGGTCGCCCGCGAAGAGCAGGCCGTAGCCCGAGGCCGCGGCGCCCGGGTAGGCGGCGTTGATCTCTTCCACCTTTTTGAGCGCCGCGTCGGTCTGGCCGGCGTAGGCCATGCCGTTGGCCACGGAGAGCTCGTCCCAGGCCGCGTTCTGCTTGGCGCGGTGGCTATAAAGGAAGATTCCCGCGACGAGCAGGACCAC
>JACRDO010000081.1 GCA_016212885.1 Elusimicrobiota bacterium
ACCGACGGCAACCGCAAGGTGATGAAAATGGTCGAAGATTTCGCGGCCGACGCGCAGAAGATCGACCGCCGCCATCTCATCACCAGCCACCGGGTCGACGACCTGGAAAAGCGCGTGAAGGTCCTGGAATCGTCCCGCCCAACGGCGCGATAACCAAGTCCATCCTCGGCTTGATGGATTCGGGTTTGGGCCCTCGGGCCATGGAATACCTCTGCCCTTCCTGGAGCTGGACCCCAGCATATCGCTTCAGATTTCATGATTCAAAAACCATGAGCGAATTCACTGCCGCGCACTAGCCTGCCTCAATATCCAACCGTTGGCGTTGGGGACTATTTTGAATCGGATGGGCCGCGCAGGAACTCTTCAACGGAGCGCCTGAACGCAGCTGGGTCCACGGCGGGGTAACGGTAGAGGCGGGGCTCGATGCTCTCGTAGCGGCGCATAAGCGCGCCGGGCTCGATGAGGCCCCGGCTCAGCATCTGGCGCGCGTCCTCCAAGTCCTGCTGGTGGCCCCGCTCGAGCTTGGCGAGCGCCTGGGCGTAGAGGTCGTAATGATGGAAGCTCAGCCGGCCTTCGCGCGCGATGAACGGGCTGCGCTCCTCCCATCCGTCCAGCGCCGGGATGAACAGGTCCGGAGACGCGAGCTCCACGTTGATCCGGAGCGAGTCCTTGAGCTTGGGGATTTCCCGGAGCAATGCGTCCCTTTCCGGCACGACCTTGATGTCCACGTCGATGGTCGTGCCCCGCCAGCCCATCAGGACGGCCGTGGCGCCCCCCGTGAAGTAGATCCGGGCCTCCTCCTCCGCGGCACCGGCGAGGGCGCTCATGAAGGCGCGGATACGCGCCGCGTCGGCTATCCGGCGCATTCGGCGGCGCGCTCGAAGCTGACGAGCCTGCGGACCAGGGCGTTGAACCTGGAATGGGCGGAGTCGGAATCCTCGCGGCTGAGCAGCTCGTAGAGGAGCGCCTGCGCGGAGTCGATGGGCGCAGGGATGGAGAATCCGGCCCGCCGCAGCCTGGGGGCCCCGATGGAGACGAGCAGGGCCGCCGCGGTGCGCTCGCCGCGCTCGAGGTCGCGCATCCCGTCGGCGATCAGGTCTGAGCCGGGCAGATCTTCATAAGCCATCCCTTTCAGTTTAGCACGCGCGGCCGCGCTCCGCAAGGAGAGCGCGGCGCGAACATCCTGGGCCGTAGGGCTGGGCGCAGGGAACCTTTTCGGCCCTTCCTCGTATTACCAAGTGGCGGTATGCTATCGAGGGAGGGGAAATGGGCGCTTTCACAGGCAGGCGGAACGGAGGCGGACTTCGCGCGGCGCGCGTGTGGGCCGCCTATATCCTGGGGTTCGCCGCGGGACTTTCCTTCAGCGCCATCGCCTCATCGCCGCAGACCGGGCAGGTCATGCATGCCCTCTCAGCCTGGTCGAGCGGCCATTCCGCGTGGAGCCCTTCGGCTTGGCTGAGCCGGATTCTCGGCAGGGGGTCGCAAGCCGCTCAGGGCCTCAACGAGCAGGCCGCGCCCGCCGAAAGCGGCAGCCGCGAGGATCATCTGGGCTTTTCGCGAGTCGAGCTTGAGGGGCGGGGGTTTCAGTTGGCGCAGGCTGGAGCCGTGTCGCGCAATCCGGCCCCGGCCGGGTCCATGGGGTCGGACGCGCGGCAGGAGCGGTTCTGGCGCGACGCGTTGAACGGCGTCTCGGCGATCCGCGGCCCTGCTGGAGTCAGCCGGGCGCCAGGGGGAAAGCCTGCGGCCGCGCAGAAGGAGTCTGCGCGCCTGCGGCCCAGAGGCTTGGAGCCTGGGGTGAAGGGATCGGGCCCGGTCGAGCGTCGGAGCCGGGAGCCTTCGGCTTGCGGACCCGCGGGGAAGCCCGCGAGCCCGTTCGTAGGCCCGGCTGAGCCTGAGAAGGGCCGCGGCTTGGCCCCGGACTTCGACGGCCGCTCAAACGGCAACGGCTTCTCCGGCAGCTTCGATTTCTCGAGCCGCTCCGGCGCGAAGCGCGGGTCCAAGCCTCAGGAGGGAGGCTTCCCGCGCTTCAAGCCGCCGAAGCTCAAGGACTGGATCGGAAAAGGGGCCCTGGCGCCGCCGGGGAGCGGCCTCACTGCGCCTGATTTCACGCGGCTCAAGAAGATGACCCCCAGGAGGCTGCCGGACGGAGGGAAGGTGGATGCGCAGACCCCTCCGCCCGCGTTCATCGAAGGCCTGCTCACGCCGGATAAGGATGCGGACTATTCGGTCTGGAAGAAGGCCGACGGGATTGGGCGGAAGTTCCGCTGGCACGCGAGCCGCCAGGGGCCCTATTACTACCACCGCTCGAGCGAGTGGGGCGTGGGCAAGGATGCCCGGTGGTCGTGGATGATCCTCAAGAGCCGCAATTGGTGGGCCGCGGCCGGGGACTCGCCGTTCATGGTGCGCCATGCGGACCATTGGTGGTGGCGCACCCGCGACGGCTGGTTCCTGCTCCACCAGGGCGAGCCGTGGGGCTGGCGCCATTTCGCGGACTGGAAGCGGGCGGGGCTCATCCATCCCAGGACGGGCACGCGCATCGTCTACAGCGAGGACGGCCGGCGCGTGGCTGTCGTCACGCCGGGGGAGGAGTGGGCCGTTTTCGACGCGGCGACCGGCCAGGAGCTCGCCCGAGGCTTGGAAGAGGCGAAGGGAAAACGCTAAAGTACCCCCGTGGATCCGGCTTCGCTGGTCCTGGCGGCCGTATCGGCCGCCACGGCGCCGTTCCATGCGGAGGCCCCGCCGGGCTTTCAGCCCGCGTGGGGCATCTCGGCTCCGGTCATCGCCTACTACTCAAAGCGGCTCTACGACGGGGAGGCCGCCTTGATCGTGGAGCGCTACTGGACCGCGGAGGGCGCGGAGATCGGCGCGTTCGCGCGCAACCTGGGCTTGGGAGAGAATCCCAAGCCCAAGCGCCGGCGCATCGACGGAAAAGCATTCGATGTCTACGAGGGCATCACCACCGAATCCTACACCCGGGTCGTGCCGCCGGCCGACCCCTATTCGGATTCGCTGGGGTCTAAGCCGCCCCCGCCGCGCTTGAGCTTCCTGGAAAGCCATCGCTTCCAGATCGGCGGCGAGGCGTACCGCCTCTACCGATGCCGCAAGCAGGGCGCCTGGCGCCTCCTTTCGCGCTACCGCCGGCTGCGGTCCAAGGGGGAGGACCTCTATCCCTTCCAGGCCAAGGAGCTCGACACCGCGGCGCGAAAGCTGGTCTCGGCCTGCTTCGGCCAGGGGGTCCTGCTCGCCATGTCCAGGGGCGATGAGGCGCCCGACATCCCCAAGCCGAGCGGGTACCGCCTCAGGCTCATGGCGCGGCAGGAATGGGACACCGGCGCTTCGAGCCGCGTTGAGCTGGAATGCGTCCACGTGAGGCCCGCGGCGGGCGGCTTCTTCGTCGTAAGGTTCCGGGCTCCGAAAGCGGAGTTTTCAAGCGAGAGGGCCGCCTTCAACCGGTTCCTTTCGAGCTTCCAGCCGGAAAACAAGCCGTAACAAGCCTATGATAAACTTGCTTCTCGATGACGCGTCTTGAGAGTCGTCTGCTGAGGTTGTTTTCATGCGGGGCCCTTCTGCTGGGCTGCGCCGCCTGTCTTTCAGGCGTTCCTTCGATATTCGCGGCCTCCGGCTATATCTCCATGGGCCAGCCCCAGGAGAAGGGCAAAGGTTCCAAGAAAAAGGAGAAGGGCGACATCCAGGTCGGCCCCGACGTGCGGACCCCAGCGGCCCCTGCCAAGAAAGCCTCCCGCGAAAGCGCCTCCGAGCAGGCGCCCGGCGCGCAGGGCGCCGAGTCGCCCCAGCCTCCCCCGTCCATAGCCAAGCCCGTCAAAGGGGCTCCGGGAATCTTCCCGGTCTACCAGTCCGGGAACCGCTGGCTGCTCATGGACCGCGGAGCGCATTCGAAAGCGAAGTCGCGTCTGAGCGAAGGCGCGCAGGTCCTGGTGGTCGGCAGCCAGGGGGTGGATGTCTTCCGGATCGGTCGGTCGAGCTGGAGCTGGGGGGCGGCCTGCGCGGACCGGCGCCCTTCGCGGACCCTGGCTTGGTGGGTCTCAGGAGGCCGAAAGGCGGCCTACGCCCGGGTCGGAGTTCCCATCGTCGCCATCCAGCTCAAGCCGGGGGCCCGCTTCGACCTCTCCCAGGCCCTCTTCTATCCCTTGCGAAACGAGGTCAAGGACACCGTGTATCAGAAGCTCGACTTCGCGATCCGGAAAGTCAATACGGAGGAGCTGCGGTCCGGGGAGTTCGCGATCAATGCCGGGGACCAGGACGGGAAGGCATTCGCGCGGGACCCGGACCCGCTGCGCCTGCTCATGAAGATCGACTTCGGCTCGAAGATCCGCGTCAAAGGCCTCCGGGATCCTTTCCTGCTGGTGGAGGGGACCCAGGTCTCGAACACCTACCGGCGCTGCCTGCGCCTCTTCGAGGCGAAGTCTCCGCTCGGCGGCTGCGTGCACATGCCGCACGTGCTCATGACCGAGACCCGGGAGATGAGCTTCGTCGCCTACGATCCTGCACGCGGCGGATCGCCCTTCGTCTTCGCGTACACGACCTCGGAGCCGCTCTGGGGGCACGAGCGGTGGGGGTTCCGCCTGAGCGCGGAGAAAGCCGATCTGTTCCTGCGGGACGCGCTGGATCCGCGCTGCCGGGAGAACTTCTAGCGAGAAGAAAAAGACTAGCGCTTCAGTAGTCCGAAATAGTCCGCCAGGACCAAGGCCGCCGTGACCACGGCGGCCAGGATCAGTATCTTGTCCGCAAAGCGCAGCCAGTCGAACTGCTGAGGCTCCAGATAGACCCTCAGCCGCCGCCTCTGGAAGCAGCCGATCTTGACGAACTTGACCCCGCAGCGCCAGCCGAGGTGGTGAGGCTTGGCCCAGACCACGACCGCCTTGCCCTGCACGGGGCCGGAGGGAAGCTCGAGCTTGAAGCGGAAGGCCTGGCCGGGGACCGGGTTGTCGCTGACCAGCAGGCCCATGCCCGCGGGGCTGATGTCCATGAGCGAGGGTTCGGCGATGGGCCCGCGCTCGTTGCTCAGGGCGAGCTTGAGGTCCTTCTGATGGCGGACATATCGGCGCCGCTCTTTGGCGCCGGGCATGAGGCTCATGGGTTTCCTGTCCAAGATAAGATAGGAATTAGAGCCGAGGCTGTCCAGGGCCGGCGCAAGCCGTCCTCCGCTCGCCGGCCCCCTGGAGGCAGCCGATGGCCTGAATAGGCCATCGGCGAATGGACGCCGTAGAGGGCAGGCGCGGAGGCGGCTACCTCAGCGAGAGAAGGCGCAGCCCGCCGCCTATGGCGGCGACGACCAGGCCGAAAGGCAGGACCGAGAGGACAGCGGAAAGGAGCGCGGGGTTGGAGCGGATGAGGTCGTAGAGCACGGCCAGGGCCATGACCGCCAGGGTGTACTCCAGGCCGAGCGTGACGATCTCGAGCGCGGCCGCGGCTTCCGGTTTCAGGAGCAAGCCGAGCCTGCCGCGGTCTATGGCGCGCAGGCCCTCAAACTCCAGGCCGTAGGCCCTCAGGCGCCCTTCGGGCCTGGCCCAGCGCACGCGGCAGGAGGCGTTGACGGCCCCGCTGGAGAGAGTCAGCTTCAAGCCCAGTGCGTCGCCGACCGCGAGCGGCAGGCTGGTGAGGATGCCCAGCCCGGAACAGCTCATGTCCACGATGCTGAGCGCGCTTTCGACCTGGCCGCCCGTTGAATGCAGGAGGCGGACCTCGTAGCCGCAAGGAAAGCGCTCGAGGCGGCGCTTCTCCAGGTTCTCTGCGTCCATACTTGAAGGATAGCCGGCTGGCGGAGGAATCCAAGGGTCCGATGGCCCGCGGCGGCCTGGAACCAAGGACCTACTGCTCCTGCATCTGTTTCGGCGTCCGCAGGGAGAGGGAATGGAGCACGTCCAGGAAGTCCTGGAGATAATGCGGGTAATGCGGCTTGGGAGTCTCCAGCTTCGCCACGAAAATCCCCTCGGGATCGGGGACCAGGACGATGTCCGTGAAGAGCACGTCGAATTTGACCCCCAGCAGGTACTCGGGGTCGTAGGAGTAGGTCGTGAACCCTGCCCGCTGGGCCGGGCGGCTGGAGATCTCGACCGAGATCAGGATGTGCCGGTCCTCCACGGAGCCGGACTCGCGCATGGTCCGCCGGAACTCCTCTGGCGGCTTCCATTCCTTGGAGCCCTGCGCGTGGAAGGCGACGGAGATGGCGGAGCGCCTGTCCCTGGAGAGGTAGCGCGCGCCCCCCGGGATCTCCTTGGGCCCGAGCCAGGTGCGGCGGATATCAAAGGTGAACATCGGGCTCCCCAGGAAAGGCGTGGTGCGCGGGCGGTAGAGCAGCCTCAGCGCCGGCGTCTTCTTGACGAAGCGCGGGGGGTTCGCGCACCCGAGAAGCAGGGCCGATGAGGCCGCGGCGATGAGGAGGAGCCGGTTCATCGGAACGCAGTATATTAATTTGAAGGCAAGGCTAAAAAGAAATATAGTCTCGGCATGAGCGCGCCCTCCCAGGACTTTGAGAAAAACATCAAGGATGCCGTTGTGTCTCAGCTCAAGGGCGCTCCGGACCTGCCTGCCAAAACGGCCAGCCTCCTCAAGACGAACGTGGCCGACGCCCTGCGCTCGCCCTCGTCCCAGGGGTCCGGGCAGGCCGACATGGTCCGGTGGGCCGCCGCGGGCGCGATGAAGGGCCTCATCCTCCTGCGAGCGGACCTGGGGCTTTGCTCCGTCGCGGTCATACGCGGGATCGGAGACGCGGCTTTGGAGGCGCAGATCGACCCGCAGGACTCCATGACCTGGGCCATGCAGGGCATCGCTTCCGCCTCGAAGCTCATGCAGGAAGCCGCGATCGCGGCTATCCAAAACGAAATCGAAGCGAACTTCATGGGCGCAGGGGTTATGTTCTCCGAGTTCTGCCTCAAGGCACGCAGCGCGGGCTGACGCGTGAAGATCGCCCTGGCCCAGATCGACACGACGGTCGGCGATATCCGCGGAAACCTCTCGCGCATCCGTTCGGCCTATGCGCGGGCCTGCGCCCTTGGGGCGGACATAGTCCTGTTCCCTGAGCTGGCCCTTCCGGGCTACCCTTCCGGGGACCTCCTTTATCAAGCGGATTTCATCCGCGCGAACCTGCGGGCCCTCTCGGTCTTGGCGGCCGGCTGCGGGAAAGCGGCGATGCTGGTGGGCTACGCCGAGCCCAATCGCAGCGGGTCCGGCAAGCCGCTCTACAACGCCGCGGCCCTCCTGCACCGCGGGAGGATCGCGGCCAGGCGCTTGAAGACCCTCATCCCCACCTACGACGTGTTCGACGAAGGGCGCTACTTCGAGCCGGCCCCCTCCAACGCGCCGGTCCTCTTCCGTGGACGGAGACTCGGGGTGACGATCTGCGAGGACGCGTGGAACGACAGGGACTTCTGGTCTAAGCCCCTCTACGGCAAGGACCCCGTGGCCCGCCTGGCAGGGCAGGGAGCCGAGCTGATGCTGAACATCTCCGCTTCCCCGTACAGCCGCGGCAAGCCCGAGCTGCGCCTGAGGATGATCCGCAGTCACCTGCGCAAGGCGAAGCGCCCGTTCTTCTACTGCAATCTGGTCGGGGGCAACGACGAGCTCGTCTTCGACGGCAGCAGCCTGGTCTTGGACCGCCGCGGGCGCGTCGCGGCCCGGGCCAAGGGCTTCGCCGAGGATCTCATCGTGACGGACGCGGACGCGCCGGGGCCTGGGCCCGGAGGGTCGCAGCCCCCGGCCGCGGGGAGCGCCGAGGAGATCCACCAGGCCCTGACCCTGGGACTGCGCGACTACGCCCGCAAATGCGGCTTTCGCGACGTGCTGGTGGGCTTAAGCGGAGGCATCGATTCGGCGCTCGTGTGCGCCTTGGCCGCGGACGCCTTGGGGCCCGAACACGTCATGGGGGTGCTCATGCCCTCCAAGTACTCCTCCAAAGGCAGCGTGGAGGACGCGCTGAAGCTCTCCCGGAACCTCGGGGTGAAGACCCTCACGATCCCCATCCGGACCCTGCATGAGGCGGGAATGAAGACCCTCGCAGGGGCCGCTTCGCTCGCGCGCGGCCCTCGCGCCGGGCCTGAGCGTCGCGAGTGCCGGGCGAGAGGAGCACTGATTGCGCCCGGAGGGCTCGTCGAGCAGAACCTGCAGGCGCGCATCCGGGGGATGATCCTCATGGCCCTCTCCAACGCGCGTGGCGCGCTCCTGCTCTCGACCGGGAACAAATCCGAGAGCTCGCTGGGCTACTGCACGCTCTACGGCGACATGGCCGGAGGGCTCTCCCTCATCTCGGACGTTCCGAAGACCACGGTCTACGAGCTCGCGCGCTTCATCAACCGTTGCGGCGAGCGCATCCCGCAGGCCTCCATCGACAAGGCGCCTTCCGCGGAGCTCAAGCCGGGCCAGAAGGACCAGGACGACCTTCCGCCCTACGAGGTCCTCGACGACATCATGCGCGCCTACGTGGAGCGGGGCCTTGGCTTCGAGGCCATTGCTCGGCGCGGGCATCCCCGGGACACGGTCTCCGACGTGATCAAGCGCATCGACCTGACGGAGCACAAGCGCAGGCAGGCCGCCCCCGGCATCAAGATCACCGTGAAAGCCTTCGGCGTGGGCCGCCGCATGCCCATCGCCAGGGGCCGCCACCTCTAGCGTCGCGGCTTGGGAGTTCAACACGCCGCAGTAAAACCCTAGACGAACTGGGTCCTAAGGCCCACGCAACGGAGGGTCTTCGGCCACTGACAAGGGCTGGGCCTTGCGGTTATCCTGAGAGTGTCCGAAGGGCCCCGTGCTCTTGGGCCCGTTGGGCGGAGGCCAAGCGACGAAACCACTTGGCGCCATCGGGAACGGAGAACCCCCGATGGAAAGCTCCCGGGCCGGCGGCGGCCGCCTGCTCGAGGCGCGATAAACGGAGGTGGCATGAGTACAGCGTTCCTGCTGATCATCGGCCTCGCGGTTCCCGCCGCGACGACTCAGGCTCAAACAGTCAATCAGGTCTCGGCCCAGCAGTCCCAGCCCGCGGTCTTCACTCCGGAAGAGGCTTTCGCGGCGTACATGGATCCGGACGCGTTCACCGTGGACCCTGCGAGCATCCGCATCGAGCGCATCAAAGAGGAGGAGCCCGCGCAGACGCAGGCCGTGCGCGGCCCGAAGGCGCCGGAGGAAGATGCGGATCCGTTCGTCATCATCGACCAGATCATCAACATCGGCCAGAAGATCTGGAGCATTATCGAGGCGAACAGGCCGGTGGTCAACGTGACGACGACCTACGCCGCGGCCGTTCCCCAGGGGATCTCCCATTGGGACCAGCTCGCAGGCTGGAAGGAGCCCAAGGGGAAGGTCTACGGGTTCTACGCGAAGAACCTCTACGGGATCGAGGTCATCAGCGTGAAATACCAGGTCTCGATGACCTACGGCGGCAATTATAAGGGGAAAGGGAAATACCTGACCGGCGTGACGGTCGTGCCTCTCATGGTCGACGTCGCCTGGGGCTATAAGTTCAACATGGACGCTTCTGTCCCCAGCGTGAGCAACGTGGGCACCAGCGAGGATCCGGTCGCGGCCCTCATCGCCAATCTGCACTGGCAGATCTCGACCACCATGAAGGACAGCCAGGGGACCTCCGTGTACTACATGCAGGGGACAGGCGCCTTCAAGGAGATCGGAGGCCCGTTCAAGCAGGCCTTCAAGGAAGACGCGAAGAAGGCGACGGAGAAGCTCATCTCGCCGGATTTCACGGGCTCGAAGCCGATCGCGCCGGCCGGACCCGTGTTCGTCGGCCGCTGAGGCCAGCCCTCGATCCGTTCAGCGAAGAAGCCCGGCCCCACGGGGGGCCGGGCTTCGTTTTTAGTTCAGGACCGGAGGAGGACCTCAGTTCTGTATCTGCGAGACGTCCGCGACGGACTTGAAGAGCCCCACCAGGCGAGCGAGCAAGGACAGCCGGTTGCGCCGCAGATTCCGGTCCTCGGCCATCACCATGACCTTGTCAAAGAATGCGTCAAGCTCGGGCTTGATCCTGACCAGGGCGCGCAGGGCCGCCTCATAGTCCTCGACCGAGGCCTTGGAGCGGACTTCCCCGTCGATCCGGGCGAGAGCCTCGAAGAGCGCCTTCTCAGCCTCGTCGCTCAAGAGGCTCCTGTCCACCTCTCCCGCGCCTCCGTCCTTGGACTGCTTGAGGATGTTCGCCGCGCGCTTGAAGGCCTGGGCCAGGGCCGTGAACTCGGCCTCGGAGCGGAGCGCGTGGACCGCGGCCAGGCGCTTGTAGGTGCGGGGGAGGTCGTCCAAACCTCCCTCTCGCACGGAGCGCACCTCGTCGATCTTGAAGCCTTGGTCCAGGAACAGGGATTCCGCCCTCTGCCAGAGGAATTCCTCGACATCCGTGCGCACCTTCTCCGGGTCCAGCTTGAGCTGGGAGAGGGCGCGGACAGCGGCATCGATCAGCTCCGAAGCGGGGAGCCGGATCTGCTTCTCGAGCAGGATCCTCACGGCCCCGTTGCCCAAGCGCCTCAAGGCGAAGGGGTCCTCGCTGCCGCTCGGCTTGCACCCGATCGCGAAGAGGGCCGCGATCGAATCCAGCTTGCCGGCCAGCGAGGCGAGGCAGCCTTCCAGGTGGGAGGGAAGCGGCGCTTTGGCCTGGGCCGGGAAATAGAATTCCTCCAGGCCCAGCGCCACACGCTCGCCGAGCCCGTCGAGCCTGGCGTAGACCCCGCCGATCGCGCCCTGGAGCTCCGGGAACTCCTTGACCACGTCCGCGACCAGGTCCGCGTGGCAGAGCTCCGCGATGGCCTGGGCCGCGGACTCGTCGAAATGCACGTCCTGCCTCAGCCGCTCGCAGAGCCAGCGCACGATCCACAGGGTGCGTTCGCTCTTGTCCAGCATCGAGCCGAGCCCTTTCTGGAAGCCCAGCAGGGCGAGCTTCGGCCGCTTCTGGGCGAGGGAGGTCTCCCGGTCGCGCTCGTAGAAGAAGCGGGCGTCGCTCAAGCGCGCCTCGATCACGCGCTCGTAGCCTTCCTGCACCTCCTTCTGGTTCTCGGAGAGGCCGTCCCGGACCCCGATGAACTCCGCGGCCAGCCTGCCGTCCTTGCCGAGAAGGGGGAAGAACTTGAGCTGGCGCTTGAGGACCGTGGTCAGCAGGGATTGGGGCAGCTCCAGGTGCGCTTTCTCGAAGCGTCCCAGGACCGGCACGGGATGCTCGCAGAGGAAGAGGACCTCCCTGATGAGATCCTCGTCCGCGTCCAGGCGCCCTGAGGAGCGCTTGGCCGCGTCCTCAAGCCCCTTAAGCAGGACCCCGCGCCGCTCATCGGGGTCCGCGAGCACGCAGCGGCCCCGGAGAATCTTCAGGTAATCCTCCGGGTCCGCGATGGCCACGGGCTTCTGGCCGAGAGCGGCCAGGCCGCGGGACTTGGCTCCGGAGCGGACTCCGGCGAGCTTGAAAGGGACCACGCGCTTGCCGTAGAGGGCGACCAGGGAGCGGATGGGGCGGCCGAACCTGAAGCGAGACTCCTCCCACTCCAGGCCCTTGGGGAATTCAATGCGGGCGATCATCTCAGTGAACACGCGCTCGAGCACCTTCGAGGCCGGCTCCTCGGGCAAGGCCCTGCGGGCGAGAAGCACCTCTCCCTTCGGGCTCTGCTGGACCAGGAGCGCTTCGGGGTCCACGCCCTGGGCCCGGGCGAAGCCCAGGGCTTGAGGCGTGAAGGCGCCCTTATCGTCCTTGAGCAGGCGCGCGGGCGGCCCCAGGACTTCCCGGGTCTCCGGCGCCGACTTCTCCGCCAGGCCCCGGATGAGGATGGCCAGGCGCATCGGGGTGCCGTAGGCGCGCGCCTCCGCGAAAGCCAGGCGGTTCGAGCGCAGGAGCTCGGCGGCGAGGCGCTCCATCTGGGCCAGGGCCGGGGGCACGAAGCGAGCGGGAAGGGATTCGGTTCCGATCTCGAGGAGAGCAGCCTTTCGCGCGGTCATGGCCGGCCTCCTGAGGCGGCCTTCTCCTTCTGGGCGGGCTCGCCCAAGCCGAGATAGGCCTGGATGACGCGCTTGGAGGCTGCGCGGACCCGGGCGATGCAGCGCGCCCGCTCGGAGACGGAGATCGCGCCGCGCGCGTCGAGGAGGTTGAAGAGGTGCGAGCATTTCAGGGCCATGTCGTAAGCGGGCAGGGGAAGCCGCTTGGCGCAGAGGGCGGAGCATTCGCGCTCGTAGTCGTCGAAGTGCCTGCGGAGCATGTCCACGTCCGCGTGCTCGAAGTGGTAGGGGGAGTACTCGCGCTCCTGGCGGAGGAAGAGGTCCCCGTAGGTGGTCGTGTCGTTGTAAGCCAGCTCATAGACGCTGCGCTTCTTCTGCGAGTACATGGCGAGCCGCTCCAGGCCGTAGGTGATCTCGACGGACACCGGGAACAGCGGCAGGCCGCCCATCTGCTGGAAGTAGGTGAACTGGGTCACCTCCATGCCGTCCAGCCAGACCTCCCAGCCCACGCCCGCGGCCCCGAGGGTGGGGGATTCCCAGTCGTCCTCGATCCAGCGCACGTCGTGGCGCTTCGCGTCGAGGCCGATGGCCTTGAGGGACCTGAGATAGACCGCCTGCACGTCCGGCGGGGCCGGCTTGAGGATGACCTGGTACTGGAAGTACTTGGCCAGCCGGTTCGGGTTGTCCCCATAGCGGCCGTCCGTCGGGCGGCGGGAGGGCTCGACGTAGGCGGCCCGCGCGGGCTCCGGGCCCAGCACGCCGAAGAAGGTCGCGGGGTTGAAGGTGCCCGCGCCCTTCTCGACGTCGTAGGGCTGGACGATCAGGCAGCCCTCGCCCGCCCAGAAGCGTTCGAGATTCATGACGAGTTCCTGGAAGTTCATGGGTTCCTCGCTAAAGACGCGGCGGCGCGCTTGGAAGCGCCGTCCTCGGAGGGTAGTCGTTCTCCGCTCCCGGAGAGGGTGGACCTGACCCGCGCCGCGGCCAGGGGCCTCTCGCTCAGGCGCTCGACGCTTCGCAGAAGGTACGCCTCGAGCCGGGAGAGCCTCTCGGGGTCCTCCGGAAGGGCGGAGATCTCGCAGAGGTCCGCGTGATGGAGCCGCTCCCAAAGGGCGCGGTGCTCCTGTGAGACCTGGAGGCTCCCGACGCCGAAGCCGGCGGTGGAAAGCAGCCTCAGGGCGAAAGCCGCGCAGACCCACGCGGCCCCGGGACCGGCCGGGGCGCGCTCGAGCTCCGAAAGGGCCGATACGATCAGGGAGAACTTCTCGGGGTTCGTCTGGCCGATGGGGGTCAAGCGGTCGGCCAGCTCGCAGAGCTCCAAGCCGCGCAGGAGGCGGGAGAGGTCTGAGCGGAGCAGCGGAAAGGTCGTCAGGATGGAGCCCCCGAGGCAGAGGGCGGGGCCGTGGCGGCCGGCTCCGATCGAGGCGTCGCGCATGTGCAGGCGATACTCGCACGCCGAGAGAGGCTCCGAGAGCGCCTTGAGCTTGGCCCTTGGGCGGTTGACGCCGATGAAGCGCACGGGCAGCTTCCCATGGTCCTGCGTGTAGACTACGCAGAGGCGGTCGCTCTCGCCGTGCAGGCCCCGGCGCAGAACCACGCCCGGAGTGAGGACGATGCATCCCCGGCTGCGCCAGCGCCTCAATTGCGGTCGTACGTCAGGCGGAGGTCTATCTCCGCGCGCAGGAGAAGCTTCAGCATGCGGTCGTAGAAGCCCTCCGTCTTGCGCGCGAAGAGCCGGCGGACCTCGGGCGGGAGGCCCTCCAGCATGGGGGCCGCGGAATCGGCCGGATGCCCCAGAAGGAGGAAATATTTCTCCTCGAAGGGCAGGGACCGGTAGAGCGCGATGGCGGGCTCGGTCCCCATCAGCTTGAACAGCACGAGCTTCTCGACGGGCTTGAGGTTCGTCCAGGAGGCCGCGAAGGCGCAGGGGTCCTCCTCGGCCAGCAGGACGGCCAGGCGCGGGTAGCGCCTTGAGGCGATCAGCTTCCGGTACGCGGCAAGATTCATCCCACCCCGCCTCAGGCCGCGGCGGACTCCTCGGAGGAGATCAGCCCCGTTTCAATGCCCTTCACCACGGCTTCGGTGCGGTTGCCGACGCCCAGCTTCTGGAAGACGCTGTTGAGGTGGTTCTTGATGGTCTTCACGCTGCACTGGAGGTCCACTGCGATCTCCTTGTTCGAGAGCCCGCGTCCGAGGCAGCGGATGACCTTGATCTCCGTCTTCGTGAGGGCCGTCGAGGGGGAGTCCGGGCCGGCGAGGGCCTTCGAGCGCAGGCCCTCGAGCAGCTTGCCCATCACGCCCTGCGGGATCATCACGCCCTCGTTGGCGAAAGTCTTGAGCGCGCGGATGAGCTCAATGGCCGGGAGCATCTTGGAGAGGTAGCCGTTGGCGCCGGCCGAGATGGCCTCCAGGACGTGGGACTCGTCCTCATAGGAAGACAGGATGAGGATGTTGGTGTCCGGGCATTCCTTGCGGATCTGGCGCGTCGCCGTGATGCCGTCCATCTTCGGCAGCTTGATGTCCATGAGGATGACGTGCGGCTTGAGCTTCTTGGCCTTGGCGACGGCCTCGATGCCGTCGACGGCCTCGCCGACGATGACGATGTCCTTTTCATCCTCCAGGACGTCCTTGATGCCCTCGCGGAAAAGGGTCTGGTCGTCGGCGATAATGACGGATATCTTCTTGTGCGGCGGCCTGGGCGCGGGCTGTTTGGCTGGCATCGGCCCTCCTGGGTTCAGAATGACGACGGCTTCATCCGGCAAAAGATTCTAGCATGTAAATATAGCCGAATATCAAGGCTGGCGCGGGCGCGGCCTGGGTGGCCGGGAGCTCGCTTCACTCCTTCGCCTGGAGCATCCGCCCGCTGCGGGCGTCGAAGGTGTAGCGCGTGCTGCCGAGGTCCAGGACCCAGAACAGCGTGGTCCGGGAGAGGGCCGGGTCGGAGTAGGGAGGGGCCTTATAGTTGAGGAGCCGCAGGGTCCCGTGGCGGGTGTAGTTGCGCCCCATGCCCTCGTGCATCGCGTCGGGCTGCTTGGCCAGCAGCTTGTCGGCGATCGCGTCGCTGTCCACGAAGCGGTCTCCGAGCGGCTGGTGGCGCGCCGCGTCCACCGGCACGCGGGTCACTGCGCCGGGCCCGACGTCGCCTTTGCAGGCGAAGAGCACGGCGAAACCCGAGGTCGCCGGGTCGAGGAAGTAGTAGGCCCAGCCGTCCCCGGCGCCGACGCAGGGCGAGCCTCCCCAGGCGTCGACGAATCCCTCGATCGCCATCAGCTGGGAGCCCGGGTATTTCCTGCCGGCGAGGGCCCGGGCTTTCTCCAGGTCCGAAAGGGCGGTGAAGGTGCCCGGCCTCTTCTTCGGCCTCTGAGCCAGATTCGCTTCGAGCCGGGCCTTCTCCTCGGGCGGCAGGAGGTCCTCCGGGTCCACACCGTAAAGGGTGGGGTCGAATTGGACGCGCTTGAGCGCGTCGATGAGGAAGGAGGATCTTCCTATGGAGACGGTCCAGAGAACAGGTTTGACGGAGGGGAAGTGCGGATCGTTGAGGGCCGAGAGCTTCATCGTGAAGGGCCGCTTGGGCGGGACTTTATATTTACGGGGATCGAGAGAGACCCCGAAGGAAGCCAGCAACTCGAGGGCTTCGTCGCTGTCGGCGAAAGCGCCCTCGATGGGGAGAAGGGGGCGGGCCTGGGTGTCGCGGAGCTCCTTCAGGGGCCCGGCGCTGCGGCCGCGGCAGTCGGCCATCAGCCAATACTCCTGGGTCTTTTGAGAGTGGAAGGTGAAGCGCCAGCCGTCCTGGAAAGGCGCGAAGGCGTTGCACTGCACCGTGCCCGAGGAGTCCGTCTTGCCGGAGATCTCGACGAGCCGGGCGTCCGGCGCGCTCCGCCGGACGATCTGCCAGGTCCGCCGGAGGTGGGCGCCGGCCGTGTCGGGAAGCTCCTGGGCGCTCGGCCCGGAGAAGGGCAGGAGGACGATTGCGGCAAGCAGCGGGACGCGGAAAAGTGACATGGCTTTTTTTACATCCAAACTTTCCAAACATTTTACTATAATCGCACCATGCTTCCGACCTATAGGCCGAACAGACGCAAACGCGCGCGGACCATCGGCTTCCGCGCCCGGATGAGCACTCCGGGCGGGCGGGGGACCCTCTCGCGCAGGCGCCGGAAAGGGCGCCACAAGCTCATTCCGGTGCGTTGAGCGGCGGTCCATACGGAACGTACCGGGAAACTCGGCCGGGACGCGCGATTGACCGCCTCCGACATGGAGGGCGTCTTCGCCGCGGGCGCGCGCTACGCGCGAGGCGACCTTATCCTGTGGATCCGGCGAGACTCCCAGAAGGCGGCAGGCCCTCGCGCCGGGCCTGAGCGTCGCGAGGACTGCGCGAGAGGAGAGCGTCTTGCGCGCGGCCCTCGCGCCGGGCCTGAGCGTCGCGAGGACTGCGCGAGAGGAGAG
>JACRDO010000079.1 GCA_016212885.1 Elusimicrobiota bacterium
AGGCTCTTGGCTCATCGGTTCTGGTATTTCTTCAGACACTCGTACAAACAGTCACCCTTGCTTGCCCCATTGCACTGAAATGGAGTGCCGAGGTTGGCTCCATAAATACTAGCCTCAACATCTCCCTCCTCATAAGGATGACCGGCCTGTCCTGTCCAGTTCAAAATGAAACATTCGAAGGCTCCGATCTGTTGACAGACTCCGCCTCCGGCGGCCCTTCTTGGGCCGCCACGTCCCACTCCTCGTACAGTCCCAGTTTTTGTAGCGCCTGGCGCACCGCCTTGCGGTGCCGCCGTTCGCCTGAATTCTTGATCTCGTACAGCTCGTCCGGCTCCGCGACGCCCAACTCGCACTTCGCGTCACTGATGCCCTGCGCCAGCCAGCCGCGGACCTCGTCGGCCGCGTCGAGCATCGCGTCCTCGTCGAAGTAGACCTGCGCCGACTTCCTGAACCCCAGACTGGCCCGGGGTTTGATGAAGTTGCGCATCAACATCTCCTCGTCAATCTCCCGGTCCAGGCCCTCCCGGCTCATCTCCCGGCCTGCCAGCGGGATCAGCCATTGGTGCACTTCCTGGTGGTCCCGTTCCTTGCGGCCGTTGACCCACGGCGAGTGGGCCGCGATAGGATAGGGGACGATCTGGTATTCCTCCAGCAGCCCCTGGAACATCTCGCTCGTGAACGCCGACCCGTGGTCGTATTTCCACGCCAACGGCGCCCGCCCCATCCTCTCCAGGATCGACTCGGCATGCTCCACCACCGCGAAGGCAGCCTCGCTGCGCACCAAGTCCCAGCCCAGGATGTAGCCGCTGTGCTCGTCCATCGTCGTTAGCAGCAGCCAGCCCCATCCCAGTCTCATGAAGTCCGACGACCACATCACGTCCCGGCGGGTGAACCGCGTCCTGCGCGTATGCGGCCGCTTGGCCCGCTTGGGCCGCGGACCCCGTTCCTCCCGCAGGATCTTGGCCACCGTCGTCGCGCTCAACTTCACGACGTGCCCGATGGTGTGCGCGTCCCACGTGGACCGGTAGCGCCGGTCAAGCTCCACCACGAGTTCTCTCACTTCAGCCGCGATCCTCATGACCCCTCGCCGGACGCCTGCGCACCGCCCCGTGACCCATCTCCAGTGGGTGCTGCGGGACAGGCCCCAGCACCAGGCAAAGGCCTGGGCTGGGGTCCCTGCGTCCCGCTCGCTGACCCACTCTCGGAGGTAAAGGCTCCGGGTTTCGGGCTTCGCATGGCGTTTTTTTTAGACCTGGCCCCCGGCATGGGTCCCCAGGCATTGCGCCCGATGATCCGCCGCGCCGTCTCCGCCAACAGCTTCCAATGGTCCCGCTCCTTGTGCAGTTGCCGGACCTGGCCCTCCAGGCGCTCCACCCGCCCCAGGAACTTCCGGGCCAGGCTCTGCGCCTTCTCCGGGGGCACAGCCTTGGGCCCCGGCGCCTTGGCTTCCAACGCAGCCAATCCCGCCTCCCGCACGGCCCGCATCCACCGGTAAAACAGCTCCCGCGACACTCCCGCCTCCCGGCACAGCTCCGTCACGGGCTGGCGCCGCGCCAGCCCCAACAGGATCAGGTCCAGCCGCTCCTGCGGACTGGGCAGCTTCTCGGCTCTCGGATGCTCTTCCATCAATCACCTCGGCGTTCCCCGATTCTACCTTTTCCGCCCCCACATCCTTGAGCACCACCTCCGCGTCTCTGGCCACCACCCGCAGCTCCTTGCCCCCCATGCTCCCCACGATGTACGCCGGCGGACGGTACTCTCCCACGCGCCCCTCCGCCGCCGCTACCTTCTCCGTGTTGGCCTCCACGATCTGCTTGACCTGCCCCGCCACCCCGTAGTACCGGTCCGACGGCGTCACGTTCCCGATCCCCTGGTGCGGACGCTTGAAGTTGTAGTACTCCGCGTACTCCCCGATCTTCGCCTGCGCATCCTCGAACGTCTGCACGGGCGTCCGGAACAGACACTCCTGCAGCACGTTCCTCCAGAACGACTCGATCTTGCCCAGCGTCTGCGGGTGGTACGGCCGGCTGCGCACGTGCCGGATCCCCAGCTTCACCAGCATCGCCGTAAACGAGCTCTTCCCGCGCCAGCTGTAGTACTGCCGCCCGTTGTCCGACAACACCTCCTTGGGCAACCCGTGCTTCTCCGTCGCCGCCCGGAACACCTCCATCACGTTGGCCTGCGTCTGGAACCGGTAGAGCCCCCAGCCCACCAAAAACCGGCTGTGATCGTCCATGAACCCGATCAGGTACACCCGGTACTGCCCCTTGATCATGAACGTCATGATGTCCGTCTGCCACAGCTCGTTGGGGTTGGCCCGCTCGAAAAAACGCACCTTCGTCGGCGCGTTCCTCCTTCGGCTGCGCCCCAAGATGGGACCGTGCCCTTGCCCGCGCAGGATCTTGCGCACCGTCTCCCGCGCCAGGTCCAGAAACCCTCGCCGGTAAAGAACGCCCTGCACCTTGCCCACCCCTGCCTCCGGCTGCTCTTGCTTGACCTGCGCCACCATCTCCGCCGCCGCTGCCACCTTCGGGCTCGGCGCTCCCTCACGCACGCCCCGGGGGCTGTTCTCGAGCGCGGCAATCCCTCCACGCTCATGCTTCCTCACCCATTCCCCCACCGTCGTCGTGCTCATCCCGAATAGCCCGCCCACCTCGCCCAGCGTCAGCCCGTTCTTATAGGCCTGCACCGCCTCGAGCTTCTCCGCGATGCTCCATGCCTTCCTCAACGTTCTCTTCTTTCCCATGACTGCCTCCTTTCTTGCTCCTTTCTTCGGAGGCAGAGTGTCAACAGATTCGACTACTCCTATCTGTTTCAATTATAATGGACGGGATAGTCCTTGATGCTCGTGAAGGTCACGGGCTTGGCAGCGGCGCCGGCCGCGGTCAGCCCTCCTTGGAGCGTGATGTGGCCGCCGCTGTTTCCCTTGATAACGGCGCCCTGGGTGATCGCGA
>JACRDO010000080.1 GCA_016212885.1 Elusimicrobiota bacterium
CATAGACGCCACACTTCCCAATGGAACGACCTCATGCGCCGGATATTGCCCGGCAGGCCGTAGTATTGATAGTGCCCGCGCAGCACGCTGACCAACCATCGGTGCTGATCCTGGACACTGTCATGCATTCGGTGTCGGGTTGTCACGTCCCAGGTAACGGGACCCCTCTCGTTCCCACGAAACGGGACCCCCTGTCCGGACCTCGCGTAATTTTAGCACTTCAGCTGTCGTAGTTTTCGCATGTTTTTCTCCTCCAAGAAAACTCCGTCATCGGCCTCGTGGGCATGTGGGCAAGTGAAGAAAACGGCCAAAGATGAACGTCACTTGTCCAAGGGCCTGTGGGAAGGGTGGACAACGCGCCGTTATGTTGTCCACGCTTTCCATCAGGCCCGGCATGTCCACAGGCTTCATGAAGCTCTTCCTCTGCGAGCCGCCGGCTCGCGGCGTTTGGCCGCCACCACCTCTTCGGGCTTGAGCGAGGGCAGGGCGATCCTGTCCTTGAGCCGGTAGCTCTTGCCCTCGAAGACGACGATTTGCGCAGCCTCGAAGATGCGATCGATGGCGGCGTTGGCGAGGACAGGATCGGCGAAGACCTCGCTCCATTCCTTTACGTCGCGGTTCGATGTAAAGACCATCGCGCTTCCGAGCTTGCGCCGGTCGAGCAGATCGAAGACCTCCTCGGCGATCTCGCGCTTCATCGACACCACGCCCCAGTCGTCGATGACCCAAAGGTCGGCGGCCAGGATCCTGCGGAAGAGCACGTCGAGCGCATTCTTATTGAGCGCGGCCTGGATTTCCTCGGCCAGGCGCTTGACGCTGGCGCAGTAGACGTGCAGGCCTTCCTTGACCGCCTTGAGCCCCAGGGCCAGCGCGACGTGGGTCTTGCCCGTGCCGGTCTGGCCGAGCAGAAGGGCGATCCGGCGCTGGCGCACGAAGTCGAGCTTGGCCAGCTCCTCGATCTTGTTCCGGTCGATCTTCCGGTTGAACAGCCAGTCGAACTCCTCGAGCGTCTTGATCTCGGGAAAGCCCGCGCTCTCGATGCGGCGTTGTATCGAGCGCTCTTTGCGCGCGTCGAGCTCGTGCTCGAACAATTCCGACAGCCAATCCAGCTCCGCGGCGCCGCGGTGGCGGGCGAGAACCTCGTCCAATTCCCGCGCGGCCGTCGAGAGCTTCAACGATTTCATCTGTGTCTTGACGATTTCAGCGTTCATGCGTGTCCCTCCTCTTTGTCGTTCGTCTGCCACAGGGGCAGCAGTTTCTGGTACTCCTCCAGCGGTCGCGTGAACTTGTGCGTCGCGCTCGCGCGGCCGTTGAAAACGCCCGCCGAGGGCGCGGCCCGGGCCGTGCCCAATGTTTCGTCGATGTCGAGCATCTTCATCACCATCCGGTAGCTCGTGCTCCCCATCGCCAGGGCGCGCTCGCAGGCGCGGTCGATCTGCTCGCGGCCGTAACGCTTGTCGAGGCTCAATAACCCCCAGACCCGCCGCGTGTCCACGAAACCCTGGCCCTGCCGGAGCACCTCCTCAACCCACGACTTGGCGTGGGGTCCGATGTCGGCCGCGCGCTGGCAGTAGTACGCGCCGTCTTGCAGCGTCTTTTCCCAGGGCTTGAGCTGATGCGGCTTAGCGATCTTGCTCACGCGCGGGTCGGTTGAGCGATCGTGCATGATCAGCAGCTCGCCTTTGTGGTAGAGGGCCACGTGCTTGAAATTGCCGATGACGACGATCTTCTTGTCCCGGTATTCTTCACCAGCGCAGTAGTACTTGTTGTCGAAGCGCACGTAGCCGTCCTTGCGCGCGATGCCCTCGTGGTAGCGCTCGATCTCGTAGGCCACGGGCGGCAAGGACTTAAGCGTCGAGCGCTCCTCCGCGGCCCAGACTTCTCTCGGGCGGAGCCTGGTCGTGCCGTGCTTCTGCTCGTTGGCCAGCGCGACCTTGCGGCGCAGGTGAGCCTCCTCGGCCTCCAGGCCTTCCCACAAGCCCTCGCGTGACTGCCGCAGCCTACGCACGAAGGGCACCTGCCTCTCGATCTTCCCTTTCAAGTCGGGACGGCGCGGCGGCAGGCACTCGAAGAAAAAGCCGTAGTGCTGGGCGAAGCGCTCCGCGACCGGGTTCAAGACCGGCTCATAGAGCGAGGCTTCCAGCGCGATGCACTTCGGATTGTCCATCGTCACCTTGCGCGTGACGCCGCCGATCTCACGCAGCATGTCCTCGATGGCGCGCAGGGTCGTCTCGACGTCCAGCGTCCAGACCAGACGCACGACGCGCAAGCGCGAATAGCCCAGGACGCCCACGAAGGCCCACAAGGTCCGCTTCTTGCCAGTGGCCGGATCAATCACGGTGCAGAGCTTGCCCCAGTCCAGGATCAGCGCCTCGCCGGGCTCGTGGACGATCTCGCAGGCGACGCGGTAGTGCTTGCCCAGCCTGGTCAGCCCAGCGCGCGCAAGATACCGGTAGAAGCTGGAGCGGCCTACGCCCGAGATATTCGACGGGAGCTCCTCGAAGACCGTGATCGGATCCCACCCCACTTCAAGCCGATCCTTGATCCAGTCGCGCATGGCGTCGAGCATCCGATGCTCCTCCGACATCTTCTGGCTTCGCCCGTCCGCGCGGCCCGGGAAAACGGCCTCCGGGTAAGGCGGCAACGCCACTTCGCCCGGGCCGCCGCCGCGGTCCAAGTAGCCGTACTTCCACGCAAGCCGGCGCAATTCCTTGATGCGTTTCTTGCTGACGTGCAGGCTGCGCGCGATCGCTTTGACCGCAGATCCCTCCCGCAGCATCTCGATAATCTTCCTGTCCATCAATTGCCTCCTCGTCGTCTGGCTCATCTCGCCTCCTCTCAGTAAGACCAGAGGACATGATGCCATGACCGACCTCTGCGGCGAATGAGCCTTCCGGCCCAAACAGGGGGGTCCGTTTAGCTGGGAATGGACCCCGCTCTTGGGGGTCCGGATTGGTGGGAATGACACCCCCCGCAGGGGGTCCGTTTAGGTTGGAATCGCTACCCCTCTAAGGGCATAGCGTTATACACAAGTTCTTGGTTTGGATATTGATATTTGCGTGGATGTGAGTAGGAACGTCCTGCCGGGTGTGTCCTCACAAACACGGGCTTTTTTCCGCAGACGCCTGATCCGTAGTTCTCCCTCAGCCTCCCAACCGTAGCCGCCAACCACCAAAGCTGTAGCCGGCTACAGTTGTTCCAGAGTTCGCGGCGCCTCCCATACCGG
>JACRDO010000082.1 GCA_016212885.1 Elusimicrobiota bacterium
ATTGCCTGCGGGGAGAGCGCTACGAGGTTTTGACGGTTTCCAACGGCCGGGACTGCGTCGAACGCGCGCGTGAGCGCAGGCCCAATCTCATCATCCTCGATATCATGATGCCGGGGATGCACGGCTTCGAGGTCTGCGAGGTTCTGCGGCGGGATGGGAGCTTCAGGGACACGAAGATCCTCGTCTCCAGCGCCAAGTCCTTTCCCGCTGACCGCAAGGCGGCCAAGGCGCTCGGAAGCGACTCCTACCTGGCCAAGCCCTACACTGTGGATACCCTGCTTGAAGCTGTTCGCGGGCTGATCGGCTGACTACTCCAAAATCACTTTGAAGCGGATGCGGAATGCGCCCAGCGAGGCTACGTCTCCCCGGCCCATGAATTTCCCGGCGAAACGCGCGAACCTGCTGAGGGAGGCTTTTTCCGGCTTGGAGGTCTCTTCGAGCGAGAGGCCCATGCCTGGGAGGCGGAAGCCGCCGGCGGCTTTCTCGATCATCAGCGCCGGGGTCCACGGCGGCCGGGCCTCAGCGATCCCCGCGGCGAGCGCGAGCATGATGGCGGCGCCGGCTATCGCCGCCTTCGAACGGATCGCTGATCTCATCCCCGCGCCTCCTGTCTTGGTTCGCGGCTCGCCCGGCGCCTTCTTCCTTTAGCATATCCCCAGGCCTGGTCCCGATTTGTTTCTGATTCGGCGAAGCCGTCGGCTAGCTACGGGGGATATGGGATTGCCGAATGTTTGCCTTTTGGATGGCGACCTGCGCAACGAAAAGTGTCGAAAATATAAGCAATTGTTTTGCTTGGACCTTCAACGCTGAAGGTGAAATTTGAAAAAAGGTCGATATTTCCAGTAGATATTTATCTCGAAGTCGCCATCGGCCTGTATCGCGCCAGGCAAAGACTGGGCGAGAAGGATCACAAAATGGTGATGCCAGCCATAAAATATCTCGGCGTTACGCCTTTACAAAACGAGGAAGGGACGGCTCAGGGCCGCGGTCTCAGGATCCGCTCGGCCAGGAGGTCCGCGACGAAAGCATTCCCGGAGGCGCTCATGTGCCTGTTGAAGAAGCCGTCGTAGCGCTTGGGATCCGCCAAACGGACCGACTCCAAAGGACCGTAGAGGTCCAGCACTTCGAGCCCGGCGCGCTGCGCGCAGCCCTTGACCGCCAGCATCCGGCCGCGCTCTCCCGGAAGGGTTCGCGGCCAGTATTGGAGGAGGAGGATGACGCGGGCTCCGGATTCCTTGCCCATTCTCTTCAGCCCGCCCATAAGCGCGCAGGCGACGGCTTCGCCGTTCTGCCCCGAGGTTTGGGCCGGCAGGCGGGCTAAATGCGTGTACCAGAAGCTCTTCAAGTAGCGTCCGAAGAGCCTGTGAGAGAGGGCGCTGAGCCCCAATGCGGAATGCAGGAAGTCGAGGTCGAGGCCCCTGTCGACGCGGGGGCTTGGGGAATTCCTCAGCAGCGGTTGGCCGCCGTGGACCTCGAAGTACGGCTTCGGCGCGTCGTGGATCTCCGGATAGGTCGTCCATTCGCTGCGCACGATCCCGGACACGGCGAAGCTCAGGACCATAACCTTGGGCTTGAAGGCCGGAAGCAGCTGCGATGCTCGGATATAGGACTGGTCGATCCCATAGGCGCAGACCCCGGCGTTCATGACCTTGTAGGGGATCTTCCGTTCCAGAGCTGAAGGCCAGGATTCCCAGTCGGAGAGCTGGTCTGCGAAGGTCAGGGAGTCGCCCACGGCAAGGAGCCTGGGCTCGCTGGAGTCGAGAGGCTTTTCGCCGGGGCCGTTGGAGCGGATCCCTTGCTCAAGGATCCTGACCGTGGTGCCGTAGATATTCGGAAGGCCGCTCTTCGCCGTCACCGGCGCCCAGCCCAGGTCCGGATCCCAATCCGTCGCGCAGGTGTTCTCCATCCGGAACTCGCGCTGGAGGTAGTTCTCAACGCTCATGACCGGGGTTCCGTGAAGCCGGCGCTCCCATATGCGGGCGGCAAGCTCCAAGACGAGAAAGCCCGCGGCGCAGCCCCCCGCTACCAGCGCCGCCAGGAGGAGGCGGCGCGCGGGCCGTTCTCCGCTCGACATGCCGCAATACTATCAATAATGGAGAATTCGTGTTGACAGAAGCCGCGAGACGGCCTAGACTATGCCCATGGCGATCTTGGACTTTTGGCGGCACGGCGGCGCGGCGTTGCTCGCAGCCGCGCTCGTCCCGGCCGCGCCGGTCTCTGCGGAGCGGACCCGGGGGATGCGCGTCGTCTACAAAGCCCCGGCCCAGGGAGCGCAGGGCCTCTGGGGCGAGGTCACGCTCTATGAGCATTCCTATGCCGTGGTCATCGGCATACAGCGCTACCAGGAGCCTCTGCGGCCTTTGCCCGTGGCCGTGCGCGACGCGCGCAACGTCGGCGCCGCGCTCAAGAAGCAGGGCTTCGAGGTCATCACTCTCATCGACGCGGAGGCGGACAAGGAGAAGATATCAGGGCTCCTCGGCGACGAGATGCCGAAGAGGACGACGAAGGAAGACAGGGTGCTCGTGTACTTCGCAGGCCACGGGGTCACGGAGGGGGAGGGGGACACGGCCGAGGGGTTCTTGATGCCCTTCGGCGGCAGCCCGGAGAAGAAGGTGGCCACGGGCGTGTCCATGAGCGATGTGGTCAAGTGGTTCGGCCGCTACAAGAGCAAGCACGTGATGTTCGTGGCTGACGCGTGCTACTCCGGCCTGGCCCTGAACACGCGCGCCTCGCCACTTTCCCCCGCGGCCCAGGACTATCTCAAGCAGGTGACCGAGAAGCCCGTGCGCCTGGCCCTGGTGGCGGGCGGCAAGGGGGAGGAGGCCAACGAATTGGACGGGCAGGGCCTTTTCAGCAGTTCTTCATCGAAGGCGTGGGCGGAGCGGCGGACAAGGACGGCGACGGCATCATCACGAGCTACGAGCTGGCCGAGCACGTGCGCAAGAACGTGGCGCAGACCGCTTCAGGGAGGCTGGGCGCGAGGCAGAACCCGCAGATGGGGCGCAGGGGAGAGGGCGAGTTCGTGTTCCTCAACCCGCGCGGGGCGGGGACGCCCGCGGCCGCAAAGCAACATGGTTCGTGTGCTCAAAGCCCAAGGGAAATACGGAGCAAGGCTTGTGCGACATGGCTGGGAATGTCTGGATGTGGGTGCAGGATTGGTGGCATGATTCATACAACGGCGCGCCTGCTGATGGCAGCGCGTGGGAAAGTCCAGCGGCCTCCTACCGGGTTGTACGCGGCGGCTCGTGGCACGGCGTCGCCGTCTACGCCCGGGCCGCGTACCGCTTCTACGTCGGCCCGGGCCGCCGCGGCGCCTACCTCGGCTTGCGGCCTCGGAGGTCAAGCCGTTGATTACCCTCGGCCCTTTTGGAGGCAATAGCCATGACCGTTCAGGCTTTGGAAAGAAAACTGGGGCCCCTTGAGGAGCCCGTCGCCAATCCGCTTCTTAGATGGCTCTACCTCCATTTGCCTCTGCAGCCGATGGTCAACAGGAAAAGGCACCAGGCGTATGCGAAAGCCGCCGGCATCCTCATGGCGGAGAGAGAGAAGGGAACGCTCGACGGCTCAAGCCGGAGGGCGATTGCGACATACTTGAGGTCCGTGATTCCCTTCATCGTAGAATACGAGAAGAAAGAGTTCCCTATCGGGTCGGCCAGCGCGGAGGAGGTCATGCGCTTCTTGATGGAGTAGAATGATTTAAGCCAATACGATTTGGCCAAGGATTTGGGAGGGCAGCCTGCCGTTTCCTACGTCCTGAACGGCAAACGCAAGCTCGCTCGGGAGCAAATCGCAAGGCTTAGCCGCAGATTCGGCGTCTCGGAGGCGTCGTTCTACCCTTGAGCGGTAGGGAATCGGTGGAGGCGTGGGCGTGAAAGAAGCTGCCACGGAGTCGGCCGAGCCGATGCATGGGTCTTTCCCGATTGCGCTGGGCCGAACCGAGGTTAGGAGTAGAAAATGGGAATAAAACCAAAAATATACATAGAGACGACGATTCCGAGCTACTATTGCGAGATTCGTGAAGATACAGAGTCCGCAGCCAAGAGGCAGTGGACGAGGGAGTGGTGGGACAACCACCGACGCAACTATGAATTGGTGACAGGACCTAACGTGATCGATGAGCTTGAGAGAGGGGATTATCCCACCAAACGGGACACAATGAAGCTTGTAGAAGAATTGCCCATTCTGGAAATCAGCGGAGATATCGAGAGCATCATCGCCGAATACATTTCCCATAAGCTCATGCCGCGAGACCCCGGAGGCGATGCCCTTCATCTGGCCTTGGCGTCATACTATCACTGTCAGTTCCTTTTGACTTGGAACTGTCAGAATTTGGCCAACGCCAACAAGTTCGAGCACATTCGGCACGTGAACACCTTGCTTGGGCTCTTTGTACCGATCATGACCACGCCCTATGAGTTGATGTTTGAGGAGGTCTGAGATGCTACCCGACCCAACGATTGAGAGGATTCGCCAGGTAAGGCACGAAATTTCGGAGGAGTGCGGGCACGATCCCAAAAAGCTCGTTGAATACTACCGAAGATATCAAGAAAAGCTTTCGAGAAGGCTCATCGGACGATCCGGGATTGGAAGCAGCCAGGCTTAGCCGCAGATTCGGCGTCTCGGAGGCGTCGTTCTACCCAGGCCGCCATGTCCTCGTAGAGCGACCCCAGCAGGTGAGGGGCTCTTGCTGCAGTGCACGCATTGGCCCTTGACCAGCCGCTGGTCCTTGGCGCAGGCCACGCAAAGCAGGAGCTTCGGGTTGTCGAAATGAATGACGGTGCCCGGAGGACACTTGTTCGCTCCGACGCATCGGTCCCCCTGGATCTGAGTTCCCGAAGGGCAGACCATCTTGCCCAGGCAGGTGTTCCCTGCCGGCGTCGAGCCCGCCGGACAGACAACGCGGCCGCTGCAGGTTTGGCCCTGCGCCGTTGTTCCCGCCGGGCACTGGAATTGGCCCAGGCACACGGCTCCCGACAGAACCGCGGGTGGACGGCAGCCCAGCGGGGCGATCCCCTGCTGGGCCCATGACCCCGGGTCCGGCAGGATCAAGAGTACGGCGAGAGCTAAACGCGCCATCAGGCGCCTCCTCGGTGCGACGAAATGCCTTTGCGCGGAGTACAGCTGTCATCTTCGGCCTTGTCAATCAAAGTAAGACTATTCGATTTACGGCCGGCGCTTCATCATCATTTGATATCATTGCAGGCCGAAGGCGGGAGGCCTGAAAGGCTCTGATGCCGCGCGATATCCGGGGGATCCTTCTGACCGGCGCGTCCAAGACCCTGCGCGTCGCCGCGCGCCTTGCGGCCCGGGCCAAAGGGGGGGAGACGATCTGCCTCTACGGCGCGCTCGGCAGCGGCAAGACGACCTTCGCGCGGGGGTTCCTGCGGGCGCTCGGCGTGCGGGGCGCCGTGCGCAGTCCGACCTTCGCGCTCATCCACGAGTACCGGCGGGTCAAGCCGCAGGTCATCCACATGGACTTCTACCGGCTCAAGCCCAACGAGCTCGACAACATCGGCTTCCGGGACCACCTCGAGGACCCGTCGGCCGTCTGCCTGATCGAATGGCCGGAGGCGGCGGAAGGCCTCTTGCCCGCTGACCGGTTGGAGATCCGGTTGGACCACGGCGCGCAGGTCGTTCTCCGCTCTCGCAGTCCTCGCGGCGCTAAGGCCCGCCGCGAGGACGGCGCGCAGGTCGTTCTCCGCTCTCGCACCATGCGCCTGCGCGCGTTCGGCAGGAAATCCTCGGCGCTTCTGCGTGGAGCCCTGTGAAAATCCTGGCGGTGGACACCACGGGGGAAAGGCTCTCGCTCGCGCTCGGCGGCGGCAAAAGAACGCTTGCGCTGGCCTCGCGGTCCAAGCGGCCCCACGACGAATCCCTTTTCATCGAGCTCGGCCGCCTTCTGAAGAAAGCCGGCTTGGAGCCGAGCGATATCGACGCGATCGCAGCGGCGAGCGGCCCGGGACGGTTCACGGGCATCCGCATCGGCATGACGTTCGCGACGGTCATGGCCCGGGCCTTGGGCCGGCCCGCGGTTGCGCTCAGCCTGCTGGAAGCGGCGGCGCTGAGGTCCGCCGCAGGGGAAGAAGGCCGATATCTACTATGCGCGGCCCTGCCGGGCATCCGCGGCGAGCTCTTCCTGCAGTTCTTCCGGGTCCGCCGAGGCTGGATCGTTCCCGCCTGGGAACCCGTTTGGGCCGCGCCCCAAGATGCGGCCCGCCGATTGAAAGAGGCCGCCCATGGGGCGGAAATACGGCTCTGCGGGGCCGGGGCCGCGCAGGCGCTCGCGCTCGTGAAGGGCTCGGGCCGATTTGGGATCGTCCCGGGTTCCGAGCGGCCCCTCGCCGCGGCGGACATCCTGCCCCTGGCCCTCCGGCGCCTGTCGCGCAGGAAGCCTTTCCCCGTGGTCCCGCTTTACCTGAAGCCGGCCAACTATGAGCGCGTCCATACGACCCGCCTGCGCCGCTGATCTCGACGCGGTCCTCGAGATCGAGGCCGCCTGGCCGACCACCCCGCACTGGCCCCGGCGGCAATTCGAGGCCGAGCTGTCCGAGCTGGGCTTAAAGCGCTCGGTCTTCCTGGTCGCGGAAGATGATCTGGCCGTGGCGGGCTACGCCGCGGCGTGGCTGGTCCAAGACGAGGTCCAGATCCTCAGCATTGCTGTCCACGGGGGGATGGCCCGGCGCGGGGTGGGCCGGCTCCTTCTCGATGCCGTGTTGGAGGCCGCGAAGGCCGCGGGCTGCCGGCGCGCGACGCTCGATGTGAGCGAGCGCAACGCTCCGGCGCGGGGGCTCTATGAATCCTCCGGCTTCGCCGCGGTTGGCCGCAGGCCCGGCTACTACGACGACGGCTCCGACGCCCTCCTGATGGACAAGCCGCTGACCTAGCCGTCTCAAAAAAATATAATGATCTCCGCGAACGCCGATGAAGCTGCGCCGAACGCTCGCCCTCGCCGCCGCGCTCTTCGCCGCGCCCTTCCTGGGACGCGCGGCGCAGGCTTCGACCAAAGCGTCCTATATGCATTACCTCAAGGCCCTTCTGCTGGCCAACCAGGGCAGCCACGAGGGAGCGCTGAAGGAATACGAGGAGGCGCTCGAGCTCGATCCGCAGTCCGCATTCATGTACCAGCAGGCGGCCGAGCTGGCGCTGCAAATGGGCCGCCTCGACAAGGCCCGCGAGCTGGCCGACCGCTTCCTGAAGCTTGATCCGGGCAACCCGGACGCGGTCCTGCTGGAGGGCAACGTCGCATGGGCGCAGGGAGACCTTCCCGCGGCACAGGCCTCCTTCGAGCGCGTGCTGGAGCTCAAGGGCGAGGGCAGGGGCGTCAAGGTCTCGACGGGGGCCGCGGCCGCGGAGGGGAACGGCGCATACAAGCAGGCCCTCTTCGCCCTCGCCAACCTCCTGAGCGCCGAGTCCCCTGAAAAAGCGAAGAAGTACTTCGAGCAGTACCTCATCGACAACCCCGACAACGCGTCCGAGGCGGAGTACCAGATCGCCCTGATCGAACAGCGGGAGGGCCGCCTCGACTCCGCGGCCGAGCACTTGAAGGAGGCTGTCCGCTGCAGCCCGGACAACGCCCAGGCGCGCTTCGCCCTGGCCCAGATTTACGAGACGAAGCGGGACACGGAGGCCGCGCTGGGCGTCTACATGGAGATACTGCAGAGCGACCCGCGCAACATCGCCCTGCTCAATCATGTCGGCGAGCTCTTCTTCCTGCGGGGGGAGTCCGCCAAGGCCCGGGAGCATTTCCTGCGCGCGAAGGGGGTGCTGCGGGACCATCCCGCGGCGTGCCTATGGCTGGCCCTCTTGGCCGAGCAGGAGCGCGATTTCGCTTCAGCTGCCAAGGCCCTTGAGGACAGCGCGGCGCTCAAGGACGACGCTTCCGTCAACCTGCGGCTGAGCTACTATTTCACGCAGGCCGGCCGGCTCAAGGACGCGGTCGGCGTCTTGGAGAGCGCCCATCGGAAATGGCCCGACAGCGAGGAGATCGCCTATTTCCTCGCGCTGGGCTACGACGACATGAAGCTGGCCTCGAAGGCCGCGGAGATGATGCTCGAGGTGCTCAAGGCGAACCCGGAGCACCGCGACGCGCGATTCCAGCTCGGGGCCATCTACGAACGCGGCGGCAGGATCGCGGAGGCCGAGGCCCAGTTCCGCGAGATCCTCAAGAGGAACGCTCTGGACGCGCCGGCCCTGAACTACCTGGGCTACTCCTTGGCGGACCGCGGCATGAAGCTCGAAGAGGCCGAGGAGATGATCCGCAGGGCGCTCGACGTTGACCCCAAGAACGGCGCCTACCGGGATTCCCTGGGCTGGGTCATCTACAAGCGGGGGAATGTCCGCGACGCGATCGCCGAGCTCAAGGCGGCCTCCAAGCTGCTCCCCGAAGACGAGGCGATCTGGGACCATCTCGGAGAGGCGTACATGGTCGTCGGCGATACCTACACGGCCTGGATGTCTTGGAAGCTCGCCTCATCCGCGGCCCCCAAGAGGCCCGACCTCGCCAAGAAGATCGGGAAAGCGGAATCCCGCCTTTCTTCAGAGGAGATCGGCGCCCTCTATTTGAAGCTCTTTGCGCGCCTGCGGGGGACGATCCAATCTCTCGGCGCCGTTTGCCTCATCGAGGGGGGCGCGGGCTCCAAGACCCTCGAATTCCGGGGGCTCCTGCGCTACCAGGCGCCCAACGAGCTGAGAGTCGAGATTCTCGGCCCCCTCTTCGTCCCGATCTTCCATGCAGTCCTCTCCGGCGAGGACGCCTTCGAGATGGACGTCCCCAGGATCGACGGCATCCCTCCGGACCTGCTGAGAGACCATCTCTACGCCGCGCTGACCCTGCTCCGGGACTATCTTTCCGGCAAGGTGTTCGCGCAGATCGGGGCGGCCTACCGGAAGACCTGGCGTTCGCAATGGATTGAGACCCCCGGGCTCATCTTCTACCCCGATGAAACGCAGACGCAGTTGGCGGCCCTCAAGCCCGGCGAAGATGCCGGCGCCGCGGCCGGCCCACGCTTGAAGCTTTCGCTGGAGCGCTTCCAGCGCCGCGATGGGCACGGGATCCCGGCGGTTTTTCGGTTCGAGGGCAAAGGCTTTTCCATCGAGTTCAAGCTCTCCGAGGTTGCCGTCCGCTTTAAGGGCTCGCAATGAAATAATATGATCAACTGGCCGGGGCAATTTTGGAGCGAAACAAGGAGTGAGAAGCGAGCACCATGCCGCCGAGGAGTAACACCTTTGCGGCATGGTGTGAGCGCCGAGCGACGCAGTTGCAGCCCAAAAGCGCCCCGGCCCGTCGGGGAGGCCCATCTTCGGCCGATTTCTTCGTTGCTCGTACCAAACATCCAAAGTCCGTTGGTTTGGTACGTCCCGAACCAACGCCGTTTGGATGTTCGGGACGTCGGTCACAATGCGCTGCGGCATTGCTCCCTCCTCGCGCCTCGAAATCGACTCAAATCCGGGCCTCCCAGTTGGCCAGATTATTTCATTGCGAGCCCTAAGGACAAATGATCCAGGTCCAGTGCCCTGCGAAGGCCGGCCTCGTGGTTCCCGGCGCTCCGCTCCAGGCCAGGGAGATCCTCGGGGACTTTTCGCCGTCCGCCCGAAAGTCCGTCTTGACAAGCCTTTCCCAGCTTGGTACACTCAAAAAAAGCTTGAAAAAGGCAGGCCTATTCCAGAGTGGGAAGGCTTGCTGTTCAATCGTTTGGAGGCCGCGGCGCTGTCCGGGCATCCGGAAGCCCTGCGGGCCAAGCGCATCCTGCGCAAGCTCGGGTTGCGGGGCGTTCTGATGTCCGGTTCAGGTTCGTCGGTCTTCGGATTCGTTTCTTCCGAGGCGGAGGGAAAGGCGGCGCTGAAGAGGCTTCAAGTCTATCCCTGGAAAGCTTATCATACCTGCCTTTTGGGATGAGGCGCCTTCCAAAGCTTGGCTAATGGAGATCACGGAGGTTCGCGTTCACATCCGCAATGAAGACAAGCTCAAGGCCTTCGTCACGGTGACGTTCGACAACTGTTTTGTGGTGCGGAACATGAAGATCGTCGAGGGGAACAAAGGGCTGATCCTCTGCATGCCGTCGCGCAAGCTCCCCAACGGCACGTACAAGGACATCGCGCACCCGATCTCAATGCAATTCCGGAAAGCGCTGGAGGATAAGATCCTGGCGGCCTACCAGGAGGAGCTGAAAAAACCGAGCCCAGAGATGGCGGCGGAATGATCACTCCCGGGTGGTGTAACGGCAACACGCCAGCCTTTGGAGCTGGTTTTCCAGGTTCGAGTCCTGGCCCGGGAACTCGCGTTGAACTTTCCACACGGTGTAGGTTCAATACGTCCCGAACATCCAAACGACGCAGTTTCGGGACGTACCAAACCTACAGATTCCGGATGTTTGGTACGTCCAAACCTACGACGTCTGGGAAGTTTGGATATAGAGGGAGACCATGAACGCTCAGGGCAAATCCGGGCATTCCCTCGGAGTGCTGATCCTCGCGGCGGGCCAAGGCACGCGGATGGTCTCCGCTCTGCCGAAGGTCCTCCACCCGATCGGCGGGCGGCCGATGATCTCCTATCTCCTGCGCCTGGCCAACGCGCTCAAGCCATCCGGCATCGGCTTGGTCGTGGGCCATCACGAGGAGCTTGTCCGCAAAGAGGTGAGCGAGTCCGCCAAGGCGTGGGGGCTGACGCGGCCGGTGACGTTCATCCGCCAGAAAGAGCAGACCGGCTCGGGCGCGGCGGTCCTCGAGGCCCTGCCTTTCCTGCGCAAATTCCAGACGGCCTTGGTCACCTGCGGGGACTCGCCGCTGCTGACTTTCGACACGGTCTACTCGCTCTTGAACGGCCACGCCAAGGACAAGGCCCAGGTCACCCTGCTCACCGCGCGCATGCCGAACCCGAAGGGATACGGGCGCATCGTGCGCAGCCCGCTCGGCGAGGTCCTGCGCATCGTCGAGGAGTCCCAAGCGACGGCCAAAGAGGCGGGCATCAGCGAAGTGAATTCGGGCACCTACTGCTTCGAGACCGCCCTGCTCGTCGAGGCCCTCAAGCAGCTCAAGCCGCAGGGCCCAAAGCGGGAGCAATACCTGACCGACTGCCTGGAGATCATCCAGCGCAAGGGCGGCCGCGCCGCGGCCTACCTCGCGCCGGGCCACGAGGAGATCCTCGGCATCAACACGCGCCTGCACCTCGCGCAGGCCGAACGGGTCCTCAACCGGCGGACCTTGGAGCGCCTGATGCTTTCGGGGGCCACGGCGACCGATCCGGCCCATACTTATGTGGACGCCGACGTGGAGGTCGGCCAGGACAGCCTTTTGCTGCCCGGGACGATCCTGCGCGGCTCGACCAAGATCGGCCGGCAGTGCCGCATCGGGCCCAACGCCTACATCGAGAACTCTTCGGTGGGCAACGAGTGCTCGATCTCGTTCTCCCAGGTGGCCGACTCGCGGATCCTCGAGAAATGCTCCGTGGGCCCCTTCTCGAACATCCGGCCGGGCAGCGTCATCGGGCCCAGGGCGAAAGTCGGCAATTTCAGCGAGGTGAAAGCCTCGAAGATCGGGTTCGGCTCGAAAGTGCCGCACCTCAGCTATGTGGGGGACGCCGAGGTCGCGGAGGACGTCAACATCGGCGCCGGGACCATCACCTGCAACTATGACGGGGTCGAGAAGCACAAGACAATCATCGAGGCGAAGGCTTTCATCGGCTCCAACGTGAACCTGGTGGCGCCGGTCAAGGTCGGCAAAGGCGCGACGATCGGCGCCGGTTCGACGATCACCGAGGACGTGCCGGAGGGCGCCCTGGCCTTGGCCAGGGCCCAGCAGGTGAACAAGCTCCGTAAATCGTAGGCCCGTGGGGGTATCGCTTGACACTCAAGATGATGGAAACATCCAAGGAAACGACGAAAGAATCCGCGCAGAGGATGCCCGCGCCGAAGGCGAAAGACGCCCCGGATGCGGGATTGCAGGGCGGCCCGAGGCCGGCGCTTGGATTGAAGCTCTTCAGCTGCAACGCGAACCGGCCGCTCGCCGACAAGATCGCGGACGTTCTCAACGTGCCGCTCGGCAAGGCGGAAGTGGGCCGGTTCGCGGACGGCGAGATCAACGTGCACGTCAAGGAGAACGTCCGGGGGCGCGACTGCTACGTGGTCCAGCCGACCTGCAGGCCCGTCAACGAGAACCTGATGGAGCTCCTGATGATGGTCGACGCGCTCCACCGCGCGAGCGCCGGGCGGATCACGGCGGTCATCCCGTATTTTGGGTACGCGCGCGCGGACCGCAAGACCCAGCCCCGCGTGCCGATCTCCGCCAAGCTCGTGGCGAATCTCATCACGAAGGCCGGGGCCCAGCGCGTCATCACCGTGGACCTGCACGCCGGACAGATCCAGGGGTTCTTCGACATCCCGGTCGACCACCTGATCGCCGCCCCGGTCTTCCTCGACTACCTTCGGAAGAAGAATCTCAAGGACGTGGTCTGCGTTTCGCCGGACGTCGGGGGGGTGGAGCGGGCGCGCGCCTTCGCCAAGCGCCTCTCGGCCGGGCTCGTCATCATCGACAAGCGCCGCCCCAGGCCGAACGTCGCCTCGGTCTACAACGTCATCGGCGACGTCCAGGGCAAGACGGCGGTCCTTTTCGACGACATGATCGACACGGGCGGCACCCTGAACAAGGTGGCCGCTAAGATCCGCGAGCACGGGGCGGTGAAGATCCTGGCGGTGTGCGTGCACGGGGTGCTCTCCGGCAACGCGAGGGACCTTATCGAACGGTCCGAGATCGAGGAATTGATCGTCACGGACACGATTCCGCTGCCGCTGGAGCCGGCCGGCAAGATCGTCCAGCTGTCGATCGCGCCCCTGGTGGGCGAGGCCATCCGGCGCAACCACTGCGGCGAATCCATCAGCGAGCTGTTCGTGTGATATGAGGGGTCAGGTCTGGACATTAGACATTGTGAGCAAGTAGGAGCCGATTATGTCAATGTCTAATGTCCAGACCTGACCCCAGGGGATAACATGGCAGAGATCGAGTTGAAGGTGGAAATCAGGCTCGGGAAGGGCACGAAGAAGGTTCTTTCGGAGATGAGAGGCGGCCGGATGATCCCGGCCGTGGTCTACGGCGGGAAGGGCGCGAACCTGAGCGTCGCAGTCGGGGAGGGTGATCTCCTGGGCGCTTTGAAGGCGGGCGGCGCCAACGCCCTGCTCAAGCTCAAGCACGAAAAAGGCGAGGACACCGTCATCGTCAAGGCGCTCCAGCGCCATGTCGTCACGAGCCGTCCCGTCCACGCGGATTTCCAGCGCATCTCCCTGACCGAGAAGATCGAGGTCAAGGTCCCAATCGAGATCGTCGGCGAGGCGCCCGGGGTCAAGCTGCAGGGCGGCATCCTCGAGCACGTGCTCCGCGAGCTGCTGGTCCGCTGCCTGCCCAACGCGATCCCCCAGAGGATCGACGCGGACATCAGCCTGCTGAACATCGGCGAGCAGCTCTTCGTCTCGAGCCTGAAGGCGCCCTCCGAGGTCGAGGTCCTGGCGGATCCCAAGCAAATCGTCGTCAACGTCCTGGTCCCGGCAGCGGAAGAGGAAAAGCCGGCCGAAGAGGTGGCGGCGGAAGGCGCTCTGGCCGAGCCCGAGGTCATCGCCAAGGGCAAGGAGAAGGGCGAAGAGGAGGGCGAAGCCGGCGAGGCTAAGCCCGGCGTCAAGCCCGAGGCGGGCAAGCCCGGGGCCAAGCCCGAGGCGGGCAAGCCCGCGGCGGGCAAGAAGGAAGAGCCCAAAAAATAGTGGCGGAGGGCGAGCGGATCCGCCTCGTCGTGGGGCTCGGCAACCCGGGCTCCGAATACGCGGCGACGCGGCACAACATCGGGTTCCGGACGGTCGACCGCCTGCGCGAGCAGGCGGCCGGGCCCCCGTGGCGGCCGGTTCCGGCCGGCAAGGGAGAGGTCTGCGAGGCGTCTTTGGGCGGCGCCGCGGTGCGCCTGGCCAAGCCGAGGACCTACATGAACGCCTCCGGCGAGTTCGTCGGCCTCTTGGCGCGGTACTGGAAGATCGAAGCGGGCTCCATCCTGGTCGTCTCGGATGATTTCTCCCTGCCGCTCGGCCGCATCCGCATCCGCCTCAGCGGATCCTCCGGAGGCCAGCGGGGGCTCGAGTCGATCCTCGCGCACCTCGGCACCAAGGATGTCCCGCGCCTGCGCCTCGGCATCGGGCCGCTCCCGCCCGGCTTCGATGCGGCCGACTACGTGCTGGGCCGCTTCCGTCTTGAGGAGCGGGAGCCAGCCTCCGAGATGATCGCGCGAGCGGGCGACGCGGTGCGCGCGATCTGCGCGAAGGGCCTTGCGGCCGCGATGAACGAGTTCAACCCGAGCGAAGCCGGATGAGAACATGAGCCACTGGGTTAAGGTGGCGTTCGGCGTCGTCTTCTTCCTCCTCGGGCTGGGCTATCTCTACCGCCCGACGATCATCGAGCGCATCAACTCCTTCCTCCGGGAAGTGGTCCTCAACGACGCGCACATCGCGCTGGAGCGCAGGAAGTGGGGCGTCTTCTTCCTGCTCCTGTCCGTGCTTTTCCTCTATATGGGCTACACCGCGCTCTACCGGCTCCCTTGATGGAACTCTCTGAGCTCGCCGAGCGCGCCGTCGGCTGGCTTCGGGACATCGCGGCGGGGTCCGCAGATGCGCCGGGCCGCGGAGCGGAAGTCTATCTTTACCGCGGAGAAAGCCGCGGGCTCGACCTGCGCAGCGGCCGGGTGGAGACGAGGCAGCAGTCTTCCGAGGCCGGCATGGGCCTGCGCATCTTCGAGGGCGGGCGCATGGGCTTCGCCTCAGCCGGAGGGTTGGAGGAGGACGTCCTGCCCCGGCTCTACGCCCTGGTGCGCGCTCAGATGGCCTATCTTCCCCCGGACGAGCACCGCGTCCTTCCCGCGGCGGCTCAGGCGCCTGCGGACCCCGGCCTTGCGGCGACCCTCTACGACCCCTCGCTCTTTTCAGCGCCGATGTCGGGCTGGGTGCCCCGGCTGCTGGAGCTCCAGGAGCGCGTAAAGCGCGCGGACCCGAGGGTCCAGAAGGTGCTCCAGATCGACTACGGCGAGGGCCGCGCGGAGATGGCGATCGCGAGCACGTCGGGACTGCGGATATGCGAGCGGGGGACCAGCTGCGGCGTCGCCGTCGCCGTGGTCGGCGAACAAAACGGCGAGATCCAGATCGGCTCCGCCTCCCGCTCGGCCCGCTTCGAGCGCGACGTCGACTTCGACCGCGCCGCGGAGGAGGCGGTCTTTCGGACCGTCTCCCTGCTGGGGGCGCGCAAGCTCCCCAGCCGCCGGCGCACGATCCTCTTCGACCCGTGGGTCGCGGGGGAGATCTTGGACCTCATCGCCGGCGCCCTCTCCGCCGAGGCGGTGCAGCGCGGCAAGTCGCTCTTCGCCGGGAAGATCGGCCGGACCGTCGCAAGCCCCCTGGTGAGCTTCACCGACGACCCCCGGCGGCCCGGGGGCCTGGCGAGCTCGCTTTACGACGACGAGGGGGTCCCGACCGCGCGCAAGGCGATGGTGGAGCGCGGGGTCTTGAAGGACTACTTCTACGACAGCTACACGGCCCTCAAGGAGGGCCGGCCCTCCAACGGGTGCGCCGGCCGCTCCGGCTACAAGGGCCTGCCCGGGCCGGGCTGCTCGAACTTCTACCTGGAGCCGGGCCCCATGAGCCGCGAGGAGCTCATCGGCTCCACGAAGGACGGCATCCTGGCCTTCGAGTTCCTCGGGATGCACACCGCGGACGCGATCTCAGGGGAGTTCTCGATCGGGGTCTCCGGCGTCGCCGTGGAGGGCGGGCGCCTGTCGCAGGGCATCAAGAACGCGATGATCTCAGGCAACATCCTCGACCTTCTCTCCCGCGTGGACGCGGTCGCCTCGGATCTGACCTTCTACGGGAGCGTCGCGTCCCCCACCTTCCGCGTGCCGGACGTGGTGACGGCGTAGTCAGGCTCTGCGCCGCGCGATATCGGGGAAGTACCTGCGCAGATAGGCTCGGTCTTGATCCTCGAACAACAGCTTCCCTCCAGCCAGCTGCAGGCCCTGAAGGGACAGGAGCCCTCCCTGGTCGTTGAAGAAGAGAGGGGCTTTCCACAGCGCGGCCTTGAGCGGGTCCAAAGCATTGCCCGGGAAGGTCCTTAAAGAGGCGGCCGCCCCGGCGCGCAGGTGCGAGGTCAGCGCCGCGCACTCCTTGATGCGCCGGCTGTCCCCGGAGAGCCTCCGCGCGAACAAGCCTTTTTCCAGGGGCCGGCGGCGGCTGGAGATGAGCGCGTCCAGCAGCTTCGGCAGAGGCCTGCCCAAGAGGCCGCTCCAGTGCCGGCGGATATCCGGACAGGATGCGATCAGGCGCCCGGCCAGGCGCATGGCCCGCTCGTGCCGCTTCAAAAGGGAGAACACATAGGACCGGGCCGCCCCCTGGGCCGTACGGACGCAAACGCGGTACTTCGCGTTGCGCACCGGGGACCGCAGGGACGCGTCCAAGGAAAGCTTGGGGTCCTCGGCCCAGGCGTCCAGGCCGATGGGAAAGGGCAGGGCTTCGAGGTCTTCCAGGGCCACGCCCGCGGCGAAGGGCCGGATCCTGAGCCCGGTGTGGGCCGCTCCGGGCCGAAGCAGGAGGCGCAAGGCGCCCTGGCGGACCTCCGCGTTCGTGAAGCCCCGCGGGTCCGGCGGGAGGGGGCGGAAATCCCAGGATTGGTTCTCTCCTGCGCGGCGGACCTCGACGCGCAGGGGGCACGGCTCCAAGGCTTCGCGTATGGAAATGCTGTCCCAGCCGTAGGGGTGGAGCGGGTCGTCCAAGACGCTCGTGACCAGGGGCCAGCGCACGACCGCGATGTTGTCCTCGCAGCGTTCCTTCGCCTCGGCCAGGCTCAAGCCGCCGCGCTCGAGCAGGAGGCAGCGCCGTCCGCCGGACGGGCCGGATTCCACGCGCACGCGCACCTTGGCGCGAGTGGTGTGCAGGAGGGCCAGGGCGAACCAGCGGGCTTCTGGCGAAGGCCTTCCGGCCAGTAGTTCGGAGAAGGGGTCAGCCAACTCCTGCGTGGAGAAAGGCCGCCCGTCGAAGCGGATGGTAAGTGAGAGGGGCGCCCAGGAGAACCGGATGAAGGAAGCGTTGCGCAGGACCGCCGCGCGGATCCAGAGCCCCAAGCGGGAGGCCCGGATGGCCAGCTGGCGGGAGCGCAGGATCTCCAGGGCCCGGACGGGGTCCACCCCGAAGGGCCCCTCGCCCTCGAATACGCCTTCCTCCTTCTCCGGCCCCACTAGTGCGCGGCCGGCGCGTCGTCCCGGCCTTCCTCGTGCACCTGGATGTAGCGCCGCAGGAACAGCAGGCCCAGCGGGGAGACCATGGACATGATCCCGATGATGAGCCACATGGTCTGCGAGTCGCGGGGCCCTGAGGCGGGGCAGTAGCGGGCGAGGAGGAAGCCGGACACCGAGCCCACGAAGAACTTCGCCACGAAGTAGGGCAAAAGCGAGAGGGCCATGTAGGAGCCCTCCTGCCCCTTGGGCGCGATGGCGGCCGGGTACTCGTAGAGGCGAGGGGAGTAGAACGCTTCGCCGATGGAGAGCATGACCACGCTGATGAAGATGCTGATGTAGAGTGGGTTCACGGCCCCCTGGATGCCGAACCACTTGTGGACCAGGAGGTCCCCAAGCCAGCCGTCCGCCAGCGGCGTGAACCAAGCCGGGGGCATGGCCATGAAGAAGACCGAGGAGGCGGCGATGAAGCTGCCGATGATCACGACCCGGTAGGCCGAGAGCTTCTGGGTCAGGGCGCCCACGATGGGCACCAGGATCACGATCATGACAGGGTTAAGCACCCCGAAAATGCGGCCGATGGGCGCGCCTTCGCCCAGCTCGCGGATGCCGTACTTCGGGAAGGTGTAGTGCATGTGGTAGAAGATCAGCCGCACGAACACCACCAGGCTCAGGAAGACGAGGAAGCGGTAGAAGGCCGGCTGGGTCCACAGGTTCGAGAAGATGCGCGCCCAGTCCTTAAGCGCGTCGCGGCAGGAGAAGCCGAAGGCGCGCAGGACAGGCTCGCCGGCGTATTTGGGCTTCTCCTCGTGGATCTTGACCCCCTCGTCCGTGACCTCGACCCCGTCGCGCAAGCCGAAGTACATGATGAGCAGGTTCGGGATGGTGAAAAGGAAGCCGAGCAGGATGAGGGTCTGGTAGGTGCTCAAGGTGATCCCGAGAACGGGCAGGGTGTAGTGGCCGTACTCCCCGAGCGTGGTGCGGACCTTGTCGAAGGTCCAGCCGGAGATGGCGAAGCCCACGTTCATCATGGCATAGAAGATGGAGAAGGACATGGAGCGCTGGGCCGTGGTCGCGTAGCGCTTGACAGCTGCGACCATGACCGGCGTCTGCAGGGCCTCGCCGAGCGCGAGCGGGAAGAGGCCGAAGGGCAGGGCGATCCATTTGACCGCGAAGAAGGCCATCACCCCTCTGGCGAGCACGCAGATGCCGAAGCCGAAGAGGAAGGACTTGCGCAGGCCGATGGCGTCCACGAGGGATCCCACCATGATCGTGCACAGCGTCATGGCCGTGGACCAGGCGGCGACCACGAAGCCAGCGCTCTTGTCCCCGTAGCCGAGGTCCGAGGAGAGCCAGAGGATGAGCGTGGAGTTCACCAGCCCATAGGCCACGATGGTCAGGATCTTGGTGCCGAAGATGAGCCAGAGCTCGCGCACCGCGCCCCTGAGCACGAGGAACTTGCCGATGAACGACTCGTCTTTGGTCTGAGCCATCGTCACACTTCCTTATCCACGAACACGTTGACGCCATTGTCCTCGGAATAGACCGGCCCCGTGTTGACGCCGATCATGTCCCCGTGGACCGTGATCCCGGCCTGGCCGTGGGTGTTGATGTGGACCTTGACCGCGAGCGGGCCGCGGGAGGCCGGGCCCGGCAGGAGGAGGTCGTCTTCGGTGAGCTGGTATTCGAGGGGGAGCCTGGGGTGGAGCACGCGCTTGACCGCCACCGGGATGCCCGCGGCGTTCATAGCCACGATGAAGAGGACCGTCTCCGGCCGCTCCGCCTTCCTCTGGATCTGCGGCGAGGCGGTGATCACCCCCTGGAGGCGGAAGCGGGCCTCGGAGGCGGGCCTGCAGGCGCAGGCCAGAGAGGCGAGCGCGAGCAGGCCGGCGAGCGCCAGGACAGGTCTGTCGCGGCGCCTTGGCGCGTTCAAGCCGTTTCGCCGGCGCCCGGCTCAGCCGGGCCGGCCTTCATGTGGCGCAGGGCCTGCCAGAGATAGACCGTGACCACGATCAGCAGGAGCAGGGGGAAGAACGGGACAGGCTTGGGCAGGAACATGACGATGGCCTGCAGGACGATGACCGGGGTCTGGGCGTAGACCGCGGCCAGGTAGAGGTCGTGGTAGCTCAGGCCCGCGCTCAGGAAGGCGTTGAGCAGCAGCGCGATGAGCGAGTAGATGAAGGCCGCCAGGTGCGTCGAGAGCATGAAGACGACCCAGGTGATGATGAAAGTCATCGGGATCTGGGCCTTCTTCAGCACCGCGCCGGCGCTGCGGTAGAAGTTCGCGTCGATGGTCAAGGCCTCGCCGGTCTGGACCGCCGAGAGGTCCGTGACCGAGAGCCGTCCATCCGCGGTGAAGTAGTGCGCGGCGTTCTGGGTGATGTAGGCCACGACGGTGCTCGCGCGCATCTCGTAGGGGGACACCGGGTCCGTGCGGTTGGTGTCGATGATGAAGGCGAACTGGGGAAGGCCCGGGTACTCGATGCGCTTGGGCTCCGTCAGCGCGCTCGTGAGCTTGCCCTGCGAGAGGGTCATGGAGGGGATGTTCGCGGCCGCCCATTCGATGGCCTGGTCCACCTTCGGGCCGTAGCGCAGCGAGAACATCAGGACATAGAGGGCGGCGAAGATGATGCCCAGGAAGGCGAGATAGCCGACGGTCGCCGCGATGGATTTCTTGGGGAGGGTCCGATAGAACTCGAAATCGGTCAGGCTTCTAAGCGGGTCCAGAAGCATAAGCTCGCCTCCTGATCAAAGATATCAAATTCAGGGGACGCGGACATTCTCCGCGGGCGCTGGCTGTCCTCCGCTCGCCCGTCCTCGCAGGCTTTCTGGGGGGCCGGAGAGGGCGCTCGGAGCCGGGGGAGGGCCCGCCTTCCGGGTGATCCTGCGGGCCGCGAGATAAAGCGCAAGGGACGCCGCGAGGCAGAGGAGCCCGAGAGCCATCAGCCATAGGCCGAGCTTGCGTGAGCGCTCTTCCGAGGCGAGGGCCTTGTCAGGGCGCATGAGGTGTCCTGCGATCGGCCCAGCGCGCCGCAACGAAGAGCCAATCCGATAGGCGGTTGAGATAAGCGATCCCCGCCTCCGGCGCTTGCGCGCCGAGGGCCGCGACGGAGCGCTCGGCGCGCCGGCAGGCGCAGCGCGCCAGGTGGAGGGAAGCCACGGGCCGCGGCCCTCCGGGCAGAATGAAGCTCCTGAGCTTGGCCAGCCCCTTGGACATAAGGGAGATATCCGCTTCCAGGGTTTCGACAGCTTCCGCAAGGCGAACAGGCCGCTTGGCTGCGCCGGAGAGCTGAGCGCCGAGGTCCAAGACCCGGCCCTGCGCGCTCAGCAGGTTGCGCCTTAAGGCCGCGAAAGAGGCTGTAGATGGGCAATCGGCCAGGGCCGCTCCCAAGCGGCAGTTGAGCTCGTCGAGCTCCCCCAAAGCCGCGATCCGGGGGTGGTCCTTGCGGACCCGGGTTTTCCCGTCATACGACGTCATGCCGTGGTCTCCGGGGCGCGCGTGGCGGCTCATGGGCTCATTATGGAATATCCCTCAAAAGGATGGCAACCTTTTAATCTTGACAAGCTTTGTCATCTATGATAAATTATGAGTGTCCGGAGGAATCATGGCACCGCTTCTCGAGATACAAGACCTGTGCGCCGAAGTCGAAGGCAAGTCAATCCTCAAGGGCGTGAGCCTCAAAGTGGAGGCCGGGCAGGTCCACGCCCTCATGGGGCCCAACGGCTCAGGCAAGAGCACGCTCTCCAACGTTCTCCTGGGGCACCCGAAATACAAGGTCACGGCCGGGCGCATCCTATATCAAGGAGAGGACATCGCCGGGCTCAGGACCTACGAGAGGGCGCGCAAGGGGATGTTCCTCGCCTTCCAGTACCCCGTCGCGATCAGCGGGGTCAGCGTGGCGAATTTCCTCCGCACCGCGCTGAAGTCGGTGCGCGGGGAGGCCCAGGCCGTCAAGTCCTTCCGCAAGCTCCTGCGCGAGAAGATGGAGATGCTCGGCACGGATGAGAAGTTCGCCTCGCGCTACGTCAACGACGGCTTCTCCGGGGGGGAGAAGAAGCGCCTGGAGATACTCCAGATGGCCCTGCTGGCCCCCAAGTTCGCGGTCTTAGACGAGACGGACTCCGGCCTCGACATCGACGCCCTGCGCATCGTCTCGGAGGGGATCAACAAGGTCATGGGCCCGGACAAGGGGCTCCTGCTCATCACGCACTACCAGCGCATCCTCGATTACGTGAAGCCCCAGTTCGTCCATGTCCTCTCGGACGGCCGCATCGCGCGCTCCGGCGGGCCGGAGCTGCCCGCTGAGCTCGAAAGGACAGGCTACCTGTCGCGAGAGGAGGCGCCCAAGGCGGCGGCTTAGAATGGCCTCCAAAGATATCTCGGACCTGAAGGACGACTACCAGGCCAAGTACGGCTTCAAGGACCCGGAGAAGTTCGTCTTCAAGTCGCGCAAGGGCCTAGACCGCGAGATCGTCATGGACATCTCCCGGATGAAGAAGGAGCCGGACTGGATGCTGGAGTTCCGGCTCAAGGCCCTGGAGGCCTTCTTCGCGAAGCCCATCCCGCGCTGGGGCAACTGTCCGCTGCTGGACCAAATCGACTTCAACGACCTCTACTACTACCTCAAGCCCTCCGCGGGCTCGGCCAAGAGCTGGGACGACGTGCCCCAGGACATCAAGAATACCTTCGAGAAGCTCGGCATCCCCGAGGCCGAGCGGAAGTTCCTCGCGGGGGTGACCGCACAATATGAAAGCGAAGCGGTCTATCACCAGGTCCAGGAGCATCTCACCAAGCAGGGCGTCATCTTCCTCTCCATGGACAGCGGCCTGCGCGAGCATCCGGACATCGTGCGGCGCTACTTCAGCACCGTCATCCCGCCGCAGGACAATAAGTTCGCGGCCCTGAACTCGGCCGTCTGGTCCGGCGGCTCCTTCATCTACGTCCCCAAGGGGACGAAGGTGACGATGCCCCTGCAGGCCTATTTCCGCATCAACGCGGAGCGCGCGGGCCAGTTCGAGCGCACGCTCATCATCGCGGACCAGGGCTCGAGCGTGCACTACCTTGAGGGATGCACCGCGCCCGTGTACGCGGCCGATTCCCTGCACTCGGCCGTGGTCGAGCTCATCGCGCTCAAGGGCGCGCACATCCGCTATACCACCATCCAGAACTGGTCGAACAACGTCTACAACCTCGTCACCAAGCGCGCCCGGGCGCACGAGGACTCCTTCGTAGAGTGGGTGGACGGGAACATCGGCTCGAAGCTCACGATGAAGTACCCGGCGGTCCACCTCGTGGGCCGGGGCGCGCGGGCGGACATCCTCTCCTGCGCGTTTGCGGGCAAGGGCCAACTCCAGGACACGGGCGGCAAGCTCGTCTTTGCCGCGCCCAACACCTCCGGCACCATCATCTCCAAGTCGATCTCGAAGGACGGCGGCCGGGCCTGCTACCGCGGCCTCGTCAAGGTGCTCCCGCAGGCCAAGGACGCGAAGGTGAACGTACGCTGCGACGCCCTTCTTCTGGATGAGCGGTCCCGGTCCGACACCTACCCCACGATGCAGATCGACGGCGAGCGCGTGCAGGTCGGGCACGAGGCCTCGGTCTCCAAGATCGCAGAAGAGCAGCTCTTCTACCTGATGAGCCGCGGCCTCAAGGAGAACGACGCGGTCGCGATGGTGGTCAACGGCTTCTTCGAGGCCTTCGCCAAGGAGCTGCCGCTCGAATACGCGGTCGAGCTGAACCGCCTCATCCAGCTCGAGATGGAGGGCAACATCGGATGACCGACGCGGCCGTGTGGAAGCTGGGCGAGATCAAGCCCTCTCGGGGCCCTTCGGCCTGCTTCTCCCAAGAGGAGGCGCGGAAGGCCGCTCGCGCGGGGGCAGAGCTCCTGACCCTGGAGGAGGCGGCTGCCCGGCATCCGGGGTTCGTGGAGGCGAGCCTCGCGCCCTGCTCCGGCCCGGAGGGCCTGCCTTTCGAGGCGGCGAGCCTCGCCTCCCGGCAGGGCGGGGCCTTCCTGAGGGTCCCCCGCGGCGTGCGCATGGAAGAGCCGGTGGTCCTGAGCTTCCGGCATGAGGGCCCGGGGCACTCTTTCCCGCGCTGCCTCGTGATCCTGGAGGAGGGCGCCGAGGCGGCCGTCGTGGAGGAGCACGTCTCGGACGCGCAGGGGCAGATCTCGATCGCGTTCTCCCGGGTCTCGGCGGCGCAGGATTCGCGCATCCGGTATTTCTACACCCAGGAGCTCCCCCGTGACGCCGCGCACTTCCGGCACCAGCGCGTGGATCTCAAGCGCGGAGCCTCCCTCCTGCACTCCAGCGTCGCGCTCGGAGGCATCCGCCACCAGAGCGGCCTGGACGTGGAGCTCCTCGAGCCCGGGGCCCGAAGCGAGGTCCGTGCGGTCCTATTCGGCCGGGGAGGCCAGCGCTTCGACACCCGCACGAGCCAGCATCATTGCGCGCCCCGGACCGCGAGCGACCTCCTCTTCCGGGCCGCGCTGGCCGGGAAAGCGCGCTCCGGCTACGACGGGCTCATCCGCATCGAGGCTGACGCCGCCGGTTCCGAAGCCGCCCAGCTCAGCCGCAGCCTGATGCTTTCTGAAACGGCCCGGGCGGACACCACGCCGATCCTGGAGATCCTCACGGACGCGGTCCGCTGCAAGCACGGGGCATCGGCCGGGCCCCTGGACCCGGAAGCGCTCTTCTATCTCGCTTCCCGCGGCTTCAACCCCGGCGAGGCGGCCCGCACCCTGGTCTCGGGCTTCTTCGAGCCCATCCTATGCGGCTTGCCGGGCGGCAGGCTGGCGGAGCGCCTGAGGCCTCGGATCGATGAGGCCATCCTGGAGGTGGACCATGCCCCTTGATGTGGAGAAGATCCGGAGGGATTTCCCGATACTCGGCCGGGCGGTGCGGGGGAAGCCTCTCGTCTACCTGGACAACGCCGCGACGACGCAGAAGCCGCGGCAGGTAGTCGAACTCCTGGCTCACTTCTACGGCCTGCACAACGCGAACATCCATCGAGGCGTGCATACGCTCTCCGGCGAGGCGACCAAGCTCGTGGACCGCGCCAGGGGGAAGATCGCGCGCTTCATCAACGCTCCGAAACCCCAGACCATCGTGTTCACCCGGAACACGACCGAGGCCATCAACCTCGTCGCGCGGGCCTGGGGGGAGCGCTGCCTGAAGGCCGGCGACGAGATACTGCTCACCGACATCGAGCACCACTCGAACCTCGTCCCGTGGCAGATGCTCGCCCAGCGCGCGGGCGCCAAGCTCTGCTTCGTCGAATCCGAGCCGGACGGAACCCTCTCGGCGGAGACGGCCCGGCGGCATTTCACGGCGAGGACGCGCATCTTCGCCTTCACCGCGCTCTCGAACGCGCTCGGCTCCGTCTCGCCGGTGGGGCCCCTGGCCGCGCTCGCGCGGGAGTACGGCGCGCTGAGCCTCGTGGACGGCGCCCAGTGGGTCCCGCACCGGCCCACCGACGTGCAGGCTCTCGGCTGCGACTTCCTCGCCTTCTCGGCGCACAAGATGTTCGGGCCGACCGGCGTCGGGGTCCTCTACGGCCGGGAAGACCTCCTCGAGGCGATGGACCCTTTCCTCGGCGGGGGCGACATGATCAGCGAGGTCTGGCTGGATCGCGCGACCTACAACGAGCTGCCCTACAAATTCGAGGCCGGCACGCCGGACATCGGCGGCATCATCGCCTTCGGAGCCGCCGTGGATTATCTCGCGGCGATCGGGTTTGAGGACATCGGGCGCCACGAGCGGCTCCTGAGCGAGCGCCTCCTCGATATACTCCGCTGCGAAGCGGAGGTCGCGGTCTACGGTCCGCGGAGGATCGAGGACAGGGGGGGAGTCGTCTCCTTCAACGTGGGGGACGTGCACCCGCACGATGTCGGGCAGATCTTCGACGCGGAGGGGGTCGCCATCCGGGTCGGGCACCATTGCTGCCAGCCCCTCATGCGAAAGCTCAATATCCCGGGCACCGCGCGGGCGAGCGTCTACGCCTACAACACCCTCCCGGAGCTGGAGGCCTTCGCGAAGGCTCTGCGCAAGGCGAAGGAATTCTTCCGGGTGACGAGCGCGCGATGACCCTCGAAGGCGACGCGGAGCTGCAGGACCTCTACCGCGATGTGCTCATCGACTATTTCCGGTCCACCGCCCATAAAGGGGTCGCGGAGCCGGCGAACCTGCGCGGGCGCGGCGCGAACCCCATCTGCGGCGACGAGGTGGAGCTGACCGCGGCCGTCGAAGACGGCCGGCTCTCGAAGGTGCGCTTCAGCGGGCACGGCTGCGTAATCAGCCAGGCCTCCTCGGCGATGATGGCCGAGGCCCTGGAGGGCAAGACTCTCGAGGAGGCCCGCAAGCTCGCGGGCGCCTTCAAGGCCTTCATGCTCGAAGGCGCTCCCGCGGCGGCCCTGCCTGAGGAGCTCGACGAGGTCCGCTCCCTGGACGGGGTGCGCAGGTTCCCGGTCCGCATCAAGTGCTCTCTTTTGGCTTGGAACGTCCTGATCCAGGCGCTGGAGGAAAGGCAATCGTGAGCCTGCCCCCCGCCCCCGCTGTCACCTTCAAGATGATCGGCGAGGCCGTCCGCCCGGTGCAGGACCCGGAGATGCACGTCAGCCTGGCGGACCTCGGCCTGGTCTACGGGGCCGAGCTGCAGCCCGACCCCCAGGGCGGAAGCCGCGTGGTGCTGAAGCTGAGCCTGACCTCGCCCGCGTGCCCTTACGGGCCGATGATGCTCGCGTCCGTGCGAGCCGCGCTCGCCGCGGTGCCCGGGGTCCGGGACGCGCGGGTCGAGCTGGCTTTCGATCCGCCCTGGGACCCGAGAACCATGGCGAGCGACGAGGCGAAGGATATGCTGGGGATCTTTTAGAGCTTTATGGAGAACTTATGAGAATCACCTCGTCCGTGGACTGCGCGACGCGCGTCATGGTGCGCCTCTCGGAGCTCAAGGAGCAGGAAACCATCTCGGCCGAGAAGCTCTCCGAGGCCGAGAACATCCCGCGCGACTTCATCGGCCAGCTCATGCTCAAGCTTAGGCGGGCCGGGCTGGTCGCGAGCCGCCGGGGCGCGCAGGGCGGCTACGCCCTGGCGAAGCCCCCTTCGGCCATCTCGCTCGGGATGGTGGTCCGGGCCGTCGAGGACAACGTCTTCGACGTGGTCTGCGACCGGCTCGCCGTGCGCAAGCAGGACTGCCGGCACTCCTCCGGCTGCGGCATCCGGCCGGTATGGCGAAAGCTGGGCGCCCTGGTTGAGTCCTTTCTCGACAGGATGACCATCGAGCAGGTCGCGAGCGAAGAGGCCAGCGTGGAGAAGCTCTTCAAGTGAGGCGCATCGACCTGCACGCGCATTCCTCCTACTCGGACGGGACCAACACTCCGGCCGAGGTCGTCCGCCTGGCCAAGGGGCGCGGGGTGGAGCTCTTCGCCCTGACCGATCACGACAGCGTGTCGGGGCTCAAGGAAGCGGCCGGGGAGGCGAAGCGCTCGGCCCTGCGGTTCTTGCGCGGCGTCGAGATCAACACGCGCGAGGAGGATAATCTCCACGTCCTCGGCTACGGGGTGGATGCGGACGCTCCCGGCTTCGAGGGCGCCCTGGCTGAGTTCCGCTCGCGCAGGCAGGCGCGCATCGCGGCGATGGTGGAGAAACTGCGCGCCCTCGGGGTGGACATCGCTTTGAGCGACGTTCGCGCCGCCCACCGGGAGGTGATCGGCCGGCCGCACATCGCCGACGCGCTCCGGCGCAGGAAGGTGGTCTCGAACCGGCACGAGGCGTTCGAGCGATTCCTCGCCAAGGGCAAGCCCGCCTATATCGAGCCCATGGGGCCGACGGTCCGCGAGGCCATCGAGCTCATCCGCTCGGCCGGAGGCTGGGCTTCGCTGGCCCATCCGGGCTGCGCGGGGGTCGAGGACGTGGAGCGCTACGCCGGCTGGGGGCTGGAAGGCATCGAGGTCTACTATCCGACCCACACCCAGGGCGTCGTGGACCGGCTGCTTGACTGGGCCTGGCGCTTCGGGCTCACGCCGACCGGCGGGTCCGATTATCACGGCCCCAAGACCGGCCGCGAGGAGATCGGCGGCATCGTGATGCCGCAGGAGGTGTATGAGAGCGTCGTCGCGAGGCTGGGGGGCTGAGTTGAAGCTCATCGCGCACCGCGGGGCGAGCGGATACTTCCCGGAGAACACACGGGCGGCCTTTCAGGCGGCCCTGGACATGGGCGCCGTCTCGGTGGAACTCGACGTCCAGCAGACGAAGGACGGCGAGCTGGCCGTCATCCACGACACGGATCTCAAGCGTTTGGCCGGCGCGAGAGCCCTGGTCGGCGAGCTGCGCTATGAGGAGCTGGCGAGGCACGACGTCGGCGCGTGGTTCGGCCCCAGGTTCAAGGGGGCGCGCGCGCCGCGCTTGAAGGAGGCGCTGGAGCTGCTGCTCAGGCACAGGGTCGAGGCGCATGTCGAGGTGAAGCAGGCCCAAACGCCTTATGAGGGCATCGAGAAGCGCGTGCTCGAGGCGATCTCGCAGATGCCCTCAGGCAAGGCCCTTTGCGTGGTCTCGAGCGCGGACCATCCCACGCTCCATCGCCTGCGCAAGCTCGACAAGGGCCTCCGCTTGGGCTGCCTCGCGAGCCATACCCCGTTGGAGCAGGCTCTTGGCGAGGCTTGCGAGCTCGCATGCGAGAGCGTGCACATCAGCGGCAGGGTCTTTTCCGAGCGATGGGCCGATCAAGCGCATTTGAAAGGGCTGAAGATCTTCGTCTACACCATCAACGAGCGCAGGGACGCCGAGCGGCTCAAGTCCCTGGGGGTGGACGGCATCTTCTCCGATTATCCGGACCTCCTGCGGCCGGCGGACCCGGTCGGGGGGACCCTATGAACTCTGAGCTTGAAGAGGAAGTCGACAGGCTCTCGGAGAAGGGGCTCCTTTCCCTTGGGTACGGCGAGGCGGAGCTGGAGCGCTTGGCCGCTCTGACGCTCCGCCTAGGGCGGCTGAAGAAGGAGCGCCAAGCCGTGATCGCGGCCCACGTCTACCAGCGGCCGGAGGTCATCCACGGGGCGGCCGACTTCATCGGGGACTCCTACAAGCTGGCCAAGGACTGCGCGGGTGTTGCGGCCAGGCGGATCGTGTTCTGCGGGGTCCGCTTCATGGCCGAGACCGCGAAGATCCTGAACCCGGAGAAGGAGGTATTCCTGCCGGCGCCGGAGGCCGGCTGCTCGCTCGCGGAGTCGATCTCGTCAGCGGAGGTGCGCCGGCTCAAGGCCGAGCACCCGGGCGCGCCGGTCGTCTGCTACATCAACACGACCGCGGAGGTCAAAGCGGAGTGCGACTGCGTGGTGACCAGCGCGAACGCCTCGAAGATCCTCAAGCGCCTCTTCGCCGGGCACAAGAAGATCGTCTTCCTGCCGGACGAATGGATGGGCCGCAACCTCGCCAGCGAGCTCGGCAGGAAGATCGGGCGGGAGCTCGTCGTATGGAAGGGACGATGCATCGTTCACGAGAATTTCGACGCCTCATCCGTCCGCCTTTACCGAAGGACCTACCCCGGAGTGAAGATCCTGGCCCATGCCGAGTGCAGCCCCGCTCTGGTCAAGCTCGCGGACTTCGTGGGCGGCACCGGCGGCATGATGCGCTACATCCGCCGGACAAGCGCGCCGCACTACATGCTGGTGACCGAGTGCGGCCTGGGAGATTACGCCCGCGGCGAGATGCCGGAGAAAGCCTTCATCCCGATGTGCCGGCTCTGCCCGTACATGAAGATGACGTCCCTTTCGAGCGTGCTCCAGACCCTGGAGGCTCCCAGGCCCGCCCAGCGCGTGGAAGTGAAGCCGGAGATCGCCGCGAAAGCGAGGAAGGCGCTCGAGCGCATGTTCGAGCTGGCTGAATAGCCGCCTTAGCCCCATGCGGCCAAAACCATGCTACAATTTCTTACTTGGTGTAGGAGGTACGGGAATGACTGTGAAAGACACTGCTAAGCAGGTCATCGACGCTCTGCCGGACCAAGCAAGCATGGATGATATCATCCATGCGTTGTACGTTGGAATCAAGTTTGAACATGGTGAACGCGAAATCCGGGAGGGCAAGGGCATTTCACACGAAGAAGCAAAACAACGGCTGCAGAAATGGGTAAAGTAACTTGGGCGCCGTCCGCAATAGACGATATCAACTGGATCGCAGAGTATGTCGCCAGAGATTCTGCTGAGCAAGCGGCTCTTCTTGTAGCCCGGTTGTTTGAAGCAACGGATCGTTTGCAGGAGTTTCCTCTTTCTGGACGCGCAATTCCTGAAATCGGCAATCAATCCTGCCGTGAAGTCATCTGCGGAGCCTATCGCATCATGTACCGTCTCGAAGGCGAGAACATCTGGATTACCGGCGTCGTGCATGGCGCACGCGACTGGAACCCTGAGTGACCACCTAAGAAGGCGCTCGAGCGCATGTTCGAGCTGGCTGAAGCTCCGGAACCCAAAGCGTGAAACCGCAAGAGCCGCTCTTGCCGCCCTCGCACACGGGGCCCATGCCCTGGGTCCGGCTCAAGTCCGCTCCCGCCGGGCCCCAGGCCTTCAAGCGGATGATCGCGGGCGCGGACCCCAAAGCCCGGCCCGGCGACATCGCGGCGGTCTACGACAAGAGCGGCGCGCCCTACGGCGCCGCCTTCTACAATCCCAGGAGCCTCATCACCCTGCGGATGCTCACGAGAGAGGCCGAGGGCTTCGACGCCGAGGCCTTCTTCGCCTCGCGGCTGAACCGGGCAATCGAGTTCCGGCGGCGGGTGCTGGGCTTGGGCCGGAGCGCGGACGCCTACCGCCTCGTGCACGACTTGGGCGACGGCTTCCCGGGCCTGGCCGCGGACCGCTATGGGGACATCATCGTCCTGGAGTTCTATACCCTGGGCATGTTCCGCCAAGCCGGGCGGATCGAGCGACTGCTCAAGGGCCAGTTCCCGGACGCCAAGTTCATCCATCGGGCCAGCCAGCACTCGCAGACCATGGAGGGCTTCAAGGTCGAGCCTGCCAAGCCCTGCCGCACCCGCATCCGTGAGAACGGGATACTCTTCGAGGTGGAGCCCTCCGCGGGGCATAAGACCGGCTTCTTCTGCGACCAGAGGGAGAACCGGCGCTCGGTCATGGAGTTCTCCCCCGGCCGCAGGGTGCTCGACGTCTGCAGCTACACGGGCGGCTTCGGCCTCTACGCGAAGAAGGGCGGGGCGGAGGATGTGAGCTGCGTGGAGCTGGACCAAGAAGCGTCGGCCCTGGCCCGCAAGAACGCGAACATCAACCAGCTCCGGATCAACACGGTCTGCGCCGACGCCTTCCCCTACCTCCGGCAGATGGGCGCCAACAACGAGCGCTACGGCCTGGTCGTCTTAGACCCCTACAAGCTCATCGCCTCGAAAGAGGGCTTCCAGCTTGGGCGGCAGAAGTACATGGACCTCAACCGCCTGGCGTTCTCCGTGCTGGAGGAGGGGGGGATCCTCCTGACCTGCTCGTGCAGCGGCATGCTCCCTTGGGAGGAGTTCCAGCGGATCGTTCGCATCGCCGCGGGCTCCGCGGGGCGGCGGGCGCAGATCTTCCGCAAGAGCGGCGCGGGGCCGGATCATCCCTTCGCGGCGGACTATCCGGAGGGCGAATACCTCAAGGCCCTCTGGTGCAGGGTGTTCTAGTTCTGCTCTGCGAGGATGTCGCCGGTCAACGTCCCTGAGCCTGAGAGATTCACCCAGCCGTTGTTGTTCCAGCCGGAGACGTGGACGGAGCCTTGAACGTAGGTGGAGCCCACGTAGCGGCCGTCCTTATAGATGTTGACGTGGACGTTGACCTGGACCCATTGAGAAACGTAATTTCCGTTGAGCCAAATAGAGACGCTTTGACTTACATTCGTAGTGCCGCTCTGATAGCGGTCGCCGCCCGTTATATTCGTCCAGCCGCTGAGGGTCACGTAGGCGTAGTGGCTGTTCTGCGGCACGTGCGTCGACCCGTTGAGAGTGACGTTGCCGGAGAGGCGCACGTACTGCGAGGTCTTCAGAGCCAGAGGCTTGAACTGCGCGAGCTTCTGGAATCCCTCCGCCCCGGAGAAGCGGATGGATTCGGGCGTCTGGGCTGCGGAGCAGAGCGAGACGCATAAGGCCAAAGTCCCAACGAGAGCTAGGGCGTTCTTCATGCTTTCATGATAACCCGCGCCGCCCCCAAACATCTAGGAGCAAAAGGCGCGGTCCCGGGTTAGGACTAAGGGCCCAGGTTGTTATGAGGCGAGGCTCTGCCGAGTGCGGCGCTCCGCGGAGAGCACCACGTGGTCGAGCAGGCAGATGACCGTCAGCGGCCCCACCCCGCCCGGAACCGGGGTGATATAGGAGGCCACGCGGGAAGCCGCCTCGAAGTCCACGTCGCCTCGGATGTCCGGGCCTGCGCCGTGGATGCCGGCGTCGAGCACGATGGCCCCAGGCTTGAGCCAGCCGCCTTGGATGAAATGCGGCTCCCCGACCGCCGCCACCACGATATCGGCGCCCTTGAGGTGGCGCGGCAGGTCGCGGGTCCTGGAATGGCAGAGGGTTACGGTGGCGTTGAGGCAGGAGAGCAGGTGCGCCGTCGGGCGGCCCACGATGTTCGAGCGGCCCACCACCACGGCTTCCAGCCCCTGAACGTCAACCCCGGTTTCGAGGAGGAGCTGGAGGATGGCGTCGGCCGTGCAGGGGATGAGAATCCCGGCGGCGCGCATGTCGGCGAGGGTCTTCGCCGAGCAGAAACGGCCGTAATTAGCCGTGGTGACGCCCTCGACGTCCTTCTCGGCGCAGACGGCTTCCGTGATGCGCAGCGCATCCAGCTTGGAGGGGAGCGGGCGCTCGACCAGGATGCCGTCCACCGTGGGGTCAGCCCCCAGCTTGCGCAGCAAAGTCAGGATCTCCGGCTCGCTCGCGCTCTCGGGGAGCGACTCCACGGTCGCTTCGACGCCGGCCTCTTTGCAGGCCTGGAGCTTGCTCCGCAAATAGACCTGCGAGGCCGCGTCGCCGCCCACGGCGAGCACCGCAAGAAGCGGGGGAGAGCCGCGGCTCTCCGTGACTACGGCGGCCCTCTGCTGGATCCCCGGTTTGAGCCGGTCCGCGACCTTCTTGCCTTTGAGCAATTTCGCAATCATCGGACGAGCAGCTCCTTCTCAAGCCTCTTGACGGCCCGGTAGAGGGTCGCGAGGAGCGGAGCCGGCCTGCGCACGCGTCGGGCTTCCTCCACGAAAGGCTTGAGAATCTCGTCGGCCTCCGTTCTGCGTCCGGCGAGAAGGTCTTGGGACATGGAGTTCCTCTGACCCGGCGTCGCGCGGCAGCCCTGCAGGAGGATGCGCGGCAGGCCGCCGAAGGCCGGCCGGATGCCCCGGCCGCGGAGCACGGAGAGCGCTTCCCGCAGGGTCTCGAGCAGAAGCTCGCGCGCTGCGGGTCCCGCGGCCAGCTCGCCGTTGGTCTTCATCGTCAGGGCGCCGACCGGGTTGATCGCCGCGTTGAGGGCCGCCTTGGTCCAAAGGAGGCTCTCAGCCGATCGAACGCTCCGGACCCGCCAGCCCCCTTTCCTCAGGATGCGCCGGGCCGCGCGGAGCGCGGAGGCGTTCCCGCGGTCCGCCGCAAGCCATATGGAGTCGCCGCCCGCGTGCCGCACTTTCGACGGCGCTTCGCGCAGCGCGGCGATGAACACGGACCCGGCCACCAGATTCCGGCCGAATTCCCGGCGAAGGGGTCCGAGGTGCGCGACGCCGTTGGAGAGAGGCACGACGGCCGTCTCCGGGCCGCAGAGGCGCCGCGCGCAGGCCAAGGCTTGGCGCAAGCCCCCGGCTTTGGCGCAGAGGAAGACCGCTTGGAAGGGGCCCTCGGGCCTGGAGGCGACCTCGAAGCCCCGCAGGAGCCGCCGCTTCCCGGAGGGGTCGAAGACCTCCAGCCCCTTGCGGCGCACGGACCCGAGCGTGCGCCCGCCCGCCCCGGCCAGGGCGACGGAGCAGCCTGCGCGCAGCAGGCTGGCGGCGAGCACGCTCCCAAGCGCGCCCGGGCCGACGATCGCTACGCGTTCGGACCCGCGAATCTTCCGCATTCCCGCCAGTCTACCAGATAACCGGGACGCGCGTAAATATTCCTTGCGCAAGTCGTCCCAAACATCCAATGCCGTAGGTTTGGGACGTCCCGAAGCTACGCCGTTCGGTTGTTCGGGACGTTCTCCTTTCGCAAGGCACTTTTCCGCTATGCAGGAAGCGGAAAAGTGGACTGCAAAAATAAAAGCCCGGCTCGCAAGAGCCGGGCTTTTCTGCTTGATGCAGGACGGCTTAGGCGTTCACCATCCGCGCCCGGGAAACATTGCCCTTCTTGTCCAGGTAATAGAGGTAGCCGGATTCCTTCTTCAGGCCGACCTTCTGGACCTTCTCCGGCCGCCCGCCCTTCTTTCCGCCGCGGGCCATCGTCGCGCGGGCGATGTCACCCTGCTTGTCGATGTAATAAAGGAAGCCGGTCTCCCTCTTTACGCCGCACTTGTGGACTGTCTCTGCCATGTAATAGTCTCCTCCTCGGTGTCTTCGCCGCAGGCCTCTGCGGCGTGTGGAAGGTAGAATACCACATCTCACGACGGCGTGCAAGTCTTTTCTCGTCGGGCTGTCGTCGGGGCCGGCGGAGTCTAGCGGCCGGAGGCCTTGAAGAGCGAGATCTGCGGCTCCTCGGGCCGCGTGATTAAGCGCTCCCGAAGCCACTGGTCCACGAGGTCCTTGGAGAAGCGGTACTGGCGGCCGATGCGCGAGGCGGGGATCTTCTTGAGCCGGATGAGGTTGTAGATCTTGGACCGGCCCATCCCGAGGTACTGCGCGAGGGTCTTGATGTCCATAACCTCCGGGGGCGGGCCCACAAGCGGCCTGCGGACGACCTTGCGGCGTTTGCGCTTCATGTACCGCCTTCCGAGTCCCGGCGGCACTGAAGCGCCTTGGGGAATGCGTTGCGCTTCATGTACCGACAGTTTACAGCATGTGCCATGTTTTGTCAACCGGTTCTATGCTATAATGCCCCCGCATGCAGGCGCCTTTAGGCGCAGGCAGCGGTTCTTCGCGCGGCGTTCGCGGACATCCGACGTCCGAAGGGAATCTCGTTGTCAGACGGACGATAGTTTGATATAGTATTGAACTACAATGCATATCTATGAAACCGTAGTCGTTGTCCAGCCGAAGCTCTCGGACACGGAAGTCGTCGACTTCATCGACAAGACCAAGAAGGTCATCACGAAAGGCGGCGGGGAGATCCTCAGCGAGGACCGGTGGGGCCGCCGCAAGCTGGCCTATCCGATCAAGCATGTCCGTGAGGGATTCTATTTCTACCTGAAGTTCCAGGCGCCGGGCGCGCTCGTGCAGAAGATGTCCGCGCAGTTCCGCATCGCCGACGACATCCTCCGCTCGATGACCGTCCACGCGATCGAGATGAAAGCCGCCCCGGTGAAACCCAAATGAAAGAGATCCGCCTGCTGGAGCAGAACATCGTCCTTTTAAGCGGCTACCTCGCCCGGGACACGGACGTGCGCTTCACCCAGAAAGGCTCGGCGGTCTGCAGCTTCACCGTCGGCGTCACGCGCCGCTACAAGGACGACGCCTCCGGCGAATGGAAGGACGACGTGGCTTGGGTCCCGGTCGTCGTCTTCGGCGACGCGGCCGAGCGGCTGAAGGACCGCCTGAAGAAAGGCAGCCCCGTCCATGTGGAGGGGCGCCTGCGCAGCAGCGAATTCGAAGACAAGAACTCGGGGCAGAAGCGGACCAAACTCGAGGTCGTGGCCCGGCGGGTGCAGTTCCTGGCCCGGGCCGCGGCAGGAGAAAGTCCGGCGGCCCATGCGGCGGCCGGCGAGAGTCCGGCGGCCCAGGGAGAGCCCCCGGCCGAGGGGAACGACAAGACATCTCCGGAGGAGGTCCCGTTTTGATGCCTGAAGAGATCCAGAATTCCGCGGCGGCGAGCCCGCCCGCGGCGCCGGAAGCGGCTCTGCCGGCCGCCGTTCCCCATTCGCGCGATGCGCGCGGAGCCCCGGCCGGCAAAGGCGGCCCGCGAGGCCGGTTCGCTCCTCGCCGCAAAGTCTGCCGCTTCTGCGCCGACCAGATCCCTTATGTCGACTACAAACAGGTGCCCATCCTCAAGAACTTCACGACGGAGCGGGGCAAGATCCTGTCCAGCCGTATCACGGGGACCTGCGCGAAGCACCAGCGGCAGCTGACCCAGGCCATCAAGCGGGCGCGCTACCTCGCGCTGCTGCCCTTCGCCGCCCTCTGAAAAGGCCTCCTTCGATCACGGGAGCATTGCCATGAAGGTCATCCTGAGAAAAGACGTCGAGCATCTCGGCCAAGCCGGCCAGGTCAAAGAGGTCCGGCCCGGCTACGCGCGGAATTTCCTTTTCGCCCGGGGCCTCGCGATGGAGGCCACCCCCCAGGCCGCGGCCTGGTTCGAGAAGGGGGGTGAGCGCCGCAAGGTCCTCCAGGACAAGAAGGAAGCGGTTGCGCAGGAGCTCTGCAAGAAGCTGAGCGGGGTCGCGCTCTCGTTTTCGCGCCCGGTCGGCGAGCAGGGCAGGCTCTTCGGCTCCGTTGGAAAGTCGGACATCGTCAAGAGCCTCAAGGCCTCCGGCCACAGCGTCGAAAAGGATGCGGTCCGTCTGGATGCGGCCATCAAGGAGCCGGGCGACTACACGGTCGATGTCCGCCTGACGCCGACGGCCGCCGCAAAGATCAAGGTGTCCGTGGTCCCGCGGGCCTGACCCGCGCCACGGTCTCTCCGCCTTTTTTCGTTTTTCACTAGGAGGCGCTCTCCATGCCGGCCGACACTCTTCAGCTTCCGCCGCAGGCCCTTGACGCCGAGATGGCCGTGCTCGGCTCCATGCTCATCGAAAGCGACGCGGTTGAGAGGGCGATCGAGATCCTCGATGAGGGGATGTTCTATAAGGACGCGCACCGCAGGGTCTTCCAGGCCATCGCGAGCCTCCACCAGCGCCGCGCGCGGGCCGATCTGGTGACGGTGAGCGAGGAGCTGCGCACGCTCAAAGGCCTCGGAGATGTCGGCGGCGCGCAATTCCTCAAGGAGCTCCAGGACAAGGTCGCCACGGCCGCGCACGTGGAGCACTACGCCCGGATCGTCCAGAGCAAGGCCATCCTGCGCGAGCTCATCAAGGCCTCGACTGAGATCGTCCAGGAGTGCCACACGGAGGCGCAGGACATCGAGGAACTCCTCGATTCGGCGCAGGCCCGCGTCCTCAAGGTGGCCCAAAAGCAGACGACGCACAGGTTCGCTCACGCCAAAGACCTCGCCCATGCGGTCATCGACGAGCTGGAGAAGCTCAGCAAGCACCGCGACGAGGTCCGAGGAGTGCCGTCGGGATTCGCCAAGCTCGACCTCCTGACCTCCGGCTTCCAGAAAGGCGATCTGATCCTGCTGGCCGCCCGCCCAAGCCAGGGGAAGACCTCGCTCGCGATGAACATCGCGGCGCACGCGGTCCTGCGCGCGAAGACTCCCGTCCACACGGCCTTCTTCTCCCTCGAGATGTCGCAGCGCGACATCATGACGCGCCTCATCGCCTCCGAAGCGGGCATCAACGTCTTCCAGGTGCGCACCGCGCATTTCCCCAAGGACCGTTGGGCCCAACTCACCAGCGCGGCTTGGAAGATCTCCGAGGCCCCGCTCTCCATCGACGACTCCTCCGGCCTGACGGCGCTCCAGGTCCGTGCCCGCGCGCGCCGCCTGGCTCACGAGCTTGCGCAGCGGGGCAAGCGCCTCGGCCTCATCATCATCGACTATCTGCAGATGATGCAGGGATCCGCCCAGGCGTCGCGCGAGAGCCGCCAGCAGGCGGTCGCCGACATCTCCCGCAACCTCAAGCAACTCGCCCGCGACCTGGATGTGCCCGTCATCGCCCTCTCCCAGCTCAACCGCAGGACCGAGGAGAAGGGGCGGACGGATACCAAGCCCCAACTCTCGGATCTGCGCGAGTCCGGCGCCCTGGAGCAGGATGCAGACCTCGTCATGATGATCTATCGGGAAGGCTTCTACAAGCGCGATGACCCCGCGCTGGAGAACAAGGCCGAACTCATTTTGGCCAAGCACCGCAATGGGCCGACCGGGACCATCCCGCTCATCTTCCGCAAGGAGCTGACGCGCTTCGAGAATGCGGAGACGAGCAGCGAGGAGCCGAAGGGCGAAGAAGAAACGCAGGCGACCTTCGAGTGAAGCCGCGCGAAACGGTCGTTTTCCCGAAGAAATTCCATCGCCCGACCTGGGCCGAGGTGGACCTAGGGCGCCTGGCGGACAACCTGCGGCTTCTGCGCAGGAGGATGCCTCTTTCCGTCGCAATCATGCTGGTGGTCAAGGGCGACGGCTACGGCCACGGGGCGCTCAAGGTTTGCCGAGCGGCCGTTGAGACCGGCGTCGTGGACCGGCTGGGAGTCTCCTCGGTCGAGGAAGGCGTGGCCTTGCGGGATGCCGGCATCCGCCGGCCCATCCTCATTCTCGGCTCGCTCTACCCCTTTGAGAGCACGCTCGCCGCGGTACGCTGCGGCTTGAGCGTCACCGTGGCCTCGCTGGAGGGCGCGCGGCTGATCGCCGAGGCGGCGCGTTCGGCCTACGGGCCGGCCCGGAGGTTCAAGCGCCTGCGCTGCCACCTGAAGCTCGATACCGGCATGGGCCGCGTCGGGGTGAGCTGGCCCGCGGGGCTGAAGGTCGCGGAGCTTCTTTCGAGAGAGCGCAACGTGGGGTTCGAGGGGGTCTACACCCATCTGGCCTCGGCCGAGACGGATCCGGAGTATACGAGCCTCCAGATCGAGCGCTTCCGGGAGGCGCTCCGGGGGCTCGAGCGCTCGGGCATCCGAGCGCCCCTGCGGCATGCGGCCAATTCGGCCGCGGCCCTGATGCGTCCGGCGAGCCGTTTCGACCTCATCCGGCCCGGGCTTTCGGCCTACGGCCTCTTCGGCGAAGGGTTCCAGCCGATCCTCAGCTTGAAGACGCGCATCGTATTTTTGAAGAATGTGAAGCGCGGCGCGCCTATTTCGTACGGAGGCCTTTACCGGCCGCGGCGGCACTCCCGCATCGCGACCCTGCCGATCGGCTACGCCGACGGCCTGCCGCGCCTGATTTCGATACCGCGGGAGGGGCGGCCAGGGGCGGCCGTCCTGGTCAAAGGCCGCCGCTGCCCCGTGGCCGGCGCCCTCACCATGGACATGACGATGATCGACGTGAGCGGCGTGCCGGAGGCCAGGGTCGGAGACGAGGCCGTTCTCATCGGGCGCTCGGGAGCCGAAGAGATCACGGCCAACGAGATGGCCGTCTGGGCCCGGACCATCTCCTACGAGATCGTCTCCGGCCTTCAGGCGCGCGTGCCGAGGCTCTATCTCCGCGGATGATCACCCGCGCGCTTAAGACCGTCGGATCGAAGATGCTCGCCCTGGCCCAATCGGCCGGCAAGGCGGCGATGCTGGTGCGCTCCAGCGTCGTCTGGCTGGCGCGCTCCCCCCTTGAGGGCCGGCAGACGATGCTCCAGATGGTGCGCATCGGGGTCGAATCCTTCATGGTGACGGCGATGACGAGCTTCTTCACCGGGATGGTGCTGGCGCTTCAGACCGGGGCCTCCTCCAAAAGGCTTTTGAATGAGCCCCTCTTCATCGGAACGGTCGTGGCTTTCTCGATGGTCAAGGAGCTCGGTCCCGTCATGTCCGCGCTCGTGGTATCCGGCCGCGCCGGGGCCGCCATCGCGGCCGAGCTCGGCACGATGTGCGTGACCGAGCAGATCGATGCGCTCTACACGCTCGGCACCGACCCGGTGAGATATCTCGTCATCCCGCGGGTGCTGGCTTTCCTGGCGGTCCTTCCGGTTCTGGCCATCTTCTCCGACTACTCCGGCGTTCTCGGCGGCTGCCTGGTGGCGAAGCTCAAGCTCGGGATCCCGACGAGCGTCTATTGGCACGACGTCTTCGACTACCTCGAGAACAAGCAGTTCTTCCATGGGCTGATCAAGACCTACGCCTTCGCTCTCTGCATCTCCTATATCTCCTGCTACAAGGGGCTCACGACCACCGGCGGCGCCGAGGGGGTCGGCAAGTCCACGACCTCCGCCGTGGTCATGAGCATGACCGCGGTGCTGGTCGTGGACTACTTCGTGACCGCCATCCTGGTGGCGATCGGCATCACATGATCCGGGCCGCGGGCGTGATGAAGAGCTTCGGAGCGCGGCGCGTTCTGCGGGGCCTCGACATCGGCGTGAACGAGGGGGAGACCCTGGTCATCATCGGGGGCTCCGGCTGCGGCAAGAGCACCTTCCTCAAGTGCGTCATCGGCCTGCTGCGCCCGGACGGCGGCTCCATCGAGGTCGACGGCGTCGACGTGTCGAAGGTCCAGGATGAAGTGCAGATCGCGGAATATCGGCGCAAGTTCGGCTACTGCTTCCAGGAGGGGGCCCTGTTTGACTCGATGACCATCTTCGAGAACGTCTCCTTCGGCCTGCGGTATCTGACGGACATCCCGGTCTCCCGCCACCGGGGCATCGCGCGCGATAAGCTCGCCCTGGTCGGCCTCAAAGACATCGAGGACATGAAGCCGGCCCAGCTTTCCGGCGGCATGAAGAAGCGCGTGGCGCTGGCTCGGGCCATCGCGGCGGAGCCGAGGTGCATCCTCTACGACGAGCCTACGACCGGCCTCGACCCCATCATGTCGGACATCATCAGCGAGCTCATCCTGGATCTGAAAAAGAAGCTCAAGGTGACCGCCATCGCCGTGACCCACGACATGAAGTCCGCCTATAAGATCGGGGACAGGATCGCGATGCTGCATGAGGGCCGGATGATCGAGGTGGCCGATCCTCAGGCTCTCAAGAGCACGAAAAACCCCTACGTCCGGCAGTTCATCGAAGGGCACCGAGAGGGCCCCATCCGGATGAAGCTGCGGGAGTATGGGGAGGAATGACGTTTAAGTCTTGAAAATTCAATATAATCCCCGCATACTTATCTTCTGTCGGGTCCGTTGCGGGTGTGCGGCCAATGTCCACTGAGGTCAAAGTCGGCGCCTTCGTCCTGGCGGGGCTGATTCTGCTCGCCGTAGGCATCTTCCTGCTCGGCGACTTCACCCTGGAGAAGCGCTATTCCATCTACATCACCTTCAACGACGTGACCGGCTTGGCGGAGGACTCCATCGTCAAGCTCTCCGGCGTCGAGGTGGGCAAGGTCCGCAAGCTGGACTTCCGGGACGGGAAGGTCTTCGTGGACGCCCGCATCCGCACCGGGGTCCCCGTCTGCCGGGATTCGGTCTTCACCGTCGGCTCGACCGGGCTCATCGGCTCGAAATACCTCGAGATTGACCAAGGCAAGCCCGCCGCGGGACTGCTTCAGCCGGGAGATGTCGTCGTGGGCATCGACCCCGTCTCCGTCGAGAAATCTCTGACTAAGGCTCTCGGCAGCCTTCAGGACCTGCTCGGAGGCTTGAACGGCGAAGGCAAGAAAGGCATGCTTGCAAACAACCTCAACGCCACGGTCGAGCATGTCCGCAGCCTCACCGCCAACCTCGACGAGATGTTCGCCGACATCAAGCCGCAGCTCACCCAGGCCCTGACCCGCATGGACGACGTCTCCTCCAAGCTGGACTCGATCTTGTCCAAGACCGACAAGCTGATGGCCAACCTCGACTCGGGCAAGGGGCCGATCGGGGCCCTGCTCAACGACGAGAAGATGAAAACCGAGGTCCAGGAAACGGTAACCAACCTGAAGGACACGGTGGGCTCGGTCAAGGACGTGCTCGGGCGGATCAACCAGTTCCGGGTCTATTGGAATTACGACTGGCGCTACGAGCACGCGATCCAAGGAGGGCGCTCGGACATCGGGGTGCGCATCGAGCCGCGCGAGGGCCGCTACTACTACGTCGGCGGGTCGAACCTGGGCAACGAGTCCGACGCAAGCCGCCGCGGCGGCGACTACCAGCCCAAGAACCGGGTGGACGGCCTGCTGGGCTTCCGATGGGGCGGCTTGGACCTCGGGATGGGGGTCCTGCGCTCGGGGGGCGGGGGACGCGTGACCTGGACGCCCATGAAGGAGGACCCCTTCTGGGGCCGCTTCAGCCTCCAGGCGCAGGCCTATGATTTCGGCCGCAACAGGAATTTCAACGGCCGGCATTTCGACAAGCCGCAATACGACGTCGGCGCGCTGGGAAGGGTCGGCAAGGTCGTCGGCGTCGGCGTCCGCGCGGAGGATCTGGCGGAAGCGACGCGCTACCAGAGCTGGGTCAACGTGAATTTCGAGGACAAAGACATCGCCTACCTCTTCGGGCTGATCTCCTTCGGCTCGGCCGGGGCCAAGGGCAGGAGCAAGGGCAATTGAAGCTGAAGTCCCTCTACCGCTGCCAGCAGTGCGGCTTCCAGGCCCCCAAGTGGGCGGGGCAGTGCCCGGACTGCGAGGCCTGGAACACCCTGGTCGAGGAGGTCGTTTCAGTCGGCAAGGAGAAATCGCGCCCTTGCGCCCGTCCGCGGGCCGCGGCCTCCTCCGGGGTCGTCCGGCTCTCGCAGGCGCGCGGGAAGGCCCTTGAGCGAGTTCCGACCGGCATCGGGGAGCTGGACAGAATCCTCGGGGGCGGCGTGGTCTGCGGGCAGGTCCTGCTGCTGGCCGGGCCTCCGGGCATCGGCAAGTCCACGCTGATGCTCCAGGCCGCGGGCCGGCTGGCGGCGCGCAAGGTCCTCTACGTCAGCGGCGAGGAGTCCCTTTCCCAGGTCGCGGACCGGGCCCGGCGGATCGGGCTGGGCGACTGCGACCTCGCCCTCGCCTCCGAGACGGAGCTGGGCCGCATCCTGGAGGCCGTCGCGGAGGTCAAGCCTGGAGTCATCGTGCTGGATTCGATCCAGACGGTCTTCCGGCCGGAGCTGAGCGGTGGGCCCGGGACCGTCGGACAGGTCCGGGATTGCGCCGCGGAGCTCCTGCGCGAGGCCAAGGCGAGCGGCGCCGCGCTCTTCCTCCTGGGCCATGTCACCAAGGAGGGCGCCGTCGCGGGGCCGAAGGTCCTCGAGCATATCGTTGACACGGTGCTGCAGTTCGCCGCCGAGGAGCGCCAGCAGCTGCGCGTCCTGCGCGCCGAGAAGAACCGCTTCGGGCCGACCTCCGAGATCGGGCTCTTCGAGATGACCGAAGGGGGCCTGCGCGAGGTCTTAGACCCCTCCGCCCTGTTCCTGGAGGAGCACTCCAGCCGCCCGGCCGCGGGCCGCGCGGTATCGGTGACCTTGGAGGGAAGCCGGCCGATCCTCGTAGAGGTCCAAGCCCTCGTGACGCCGACGCACACCCCTCTGCCCAGGCGCATGGCCACCGGGCTCGACGTCAACCGCCTGTTCGTCCTCGTCGCCTCGCTCGAGAAGCACCTGAAGCTGCGCTTCGACGCCTACGACGTCTACATCAACATCGCCGGGGGCCTGCGCGTCAAGGACCCGGCGCTGGATCTGGCCGTATGCCTGGCCGTCGTTTCCTCCGCGCGGGACACGCCGCTTCCGGCGGGCCGCGTCTTCATCGGCGAAGTCGGCCTGCTCGGAGAGATCGGCCGGGCGGGCCGGCTCGCCCAGCGCCTTCGGGAGGCCGAACGATTGGGCTTTAAGCGGGCGGTCATCGGGGCTCGCGCCGGCGCGGAGCTGGCGAAGTCCGGGGCCGTGACAGCTCTAAAATTATCCCGCGCGGCCGATATCCCGGGGGCCGTCGAGGCCGCCTTAAGAGACTTTGGAGAATGACCCTATGCTGACCTGGATTTTCCGAGCCGTCCTTGTCGTGGGCTTTCCTCTGATCGTCTACGTTCAAATCTCGCATACGCGCGCCGGGCTGGTCGTGGGCCTGGTCGTAGGGGTGACGCTGGTCCTCTTCGAGATGGCCATCGAGAGCATCAGCCTGCTCTCCATGATCGCGGGCCTGCTGGGGGCGGTGGCGGGGCTCCTGGTCTCCAAGACGCTGGACTACCTGGTCTTCCAGCTCGGCCGGGAGGAGCTCTACCGGGTCTGGGACCAGTACGAGATACTGCGCAACCTCGCCATGGGGGTCCTCGGCATGGTGATCTTCATCCGGAAGTTCCCGGAGCTCGACACCCTGGACAAGGACATCCTGGCCGCGGGCAAGAGGCGCGGCTCGACGATGAAGGTGATGGACACCAGCGCGATCATCGACGGCCGGGTGGTGGACATCTGCGACACGAAGTTCCTCACCGGCACGCTGATCGTGCCGCGCTTCGTTCTGCAGGAGCTGCACCGCCTGGCGGACTCTCCCGACGGGATCAAGCGGGCGCGCGGCCGGCGGGGGCTAGACATGCTCTCCCGCATGCAGGAGAACCCCGATCTTTCGGTGAAGATCATGGACAAGGACATCCCGGCAGTCGAGGACGTCGACGGCAAGGTCGTCCGGCTGGCCAAGGACCTCGGGGCCTGCGTGGTGACCACGGACTTCAACCTCAACAAGATCGCGGCCGTGGAGGGCATCGTCTGCCTCAACGTGAACGATCTGACCACGGCCTTGAAGCCCGTGGTGCTCCCCGGCGAGGGGATGGCGGTCTTCGTGATGAAGGAGGGCAAGGAGCGGGACCAGGGCGTCGGGTATCTCGACGACGGCACGATGGTCGTCGTCGAGGACGGCAAGCGGCACATCGGCAAGCGCGTGGACCTGGTCGTTTCCTCGATCCTGCAGACCTCCGCGGGCCGGATGATCTTCGGCCGCTACAAAGGCGACCGGTGAGCAGGCCCGCGTGAGGAGCGTCCCCATCCTCCTCTACAACACCCTGTCGCGCAGGACGGAGGAGTTCTCGCCTTCCTCTCCTGAGGGGATAGTCGGGATCTACACCTGCGGGCCCACGGTCTACAACCATCTGCACATCGGCAACTACCGCACCTACGTCTTCGAGGACTGCCTGCGCCGGACATTGGAGTTCCTCGGGCTGAAGGTCCGCCATGTCATGAACATCACCGACGTCGGGCACATGACGAGCCAGGCGGACGAAGGCGAGGACAAGATGGAGGTGGGCGCCGCGCGGGAGGGAAAGACCGCTTGGGAAATAGCGGAGTTTTACACGAAAAGTTTTCTGGAGGACTCCAAAAAGCTCAACCTTGAGGCGCCGGACGTGCTCTGCCGCGCGACAGACAACATTCTCGAGCAGATCGCGCTCATCAAGCGCCTTGAGGAGAAGGGCTTCACCTACCGCGCGTCGGACGGCGTCTATTTCGACACCTCCAAGTTCCAGGGCTACGGCCGCCTGGCCGGGGGGCAGGCCCGCATCGAAGGCCTGCAGGAAGGCGCCCGGGTGGTTGCCAACGCACAGAAGCGCAATCCGACGGATTTCGCCTTGTGGAAGTTCTCCCCGGCCGGCGCCAAGCGCCAGATGGAATGGGACTCGCCGTGGGGCAAGGGCTTTCCCGGCTGGCACATCGAGTGCTCGGCGATGTCGATGAAGCACCTCGGAGAGAGCTTCGACATCCACTGCGGCGGGGTGGACCACATCCCGATCCACCACACCAACGAGATCGCCCAGGCCGAGGCCGCGACCGGCAAGCCGTTCGTCCGCTTCTGGCTGCACGGCGAGTTCCTGGTCCTCAACAAGGCCAAGATGGCCAAATCCTCCGGGGGCTTCATCCGCTTGAAGGACGCCGAGGAGAAGGGCTTCGACGCGCTCGATTACCGCTATTTCTGCTTCGGGGCCCACTACCGCCGCCAGCTCGAGTTCTCCTGGGAGGCTCTGGAGGCGGCGAGGACCGCGCGGCGCAAGCTGAGGGACCGCGGCCAGGAGCTGCTGAAGGTCGAGCCGGAGGCGGGCCCCGACGTGATGAAGGCTCTGGAGGCTTTTCGCTCCCGCATCGCCGAGGACCTGGACATGCCCGGCGCGGTCGCCTCGCTCTGGGACGCGATGCATGTCCTGCCCCCGGCAGGCCAGCGGGCGTACCTTCAAGAAGCCGACAAGGTGCTGGGCCTGCGCCTGCTGGAGCCGGCCGAGGACAAATTGAGTGAAGACCTTCAGGCTCTTTTCGACCGCTACTGCGCCGCGCGCAAGGCCAAGGACTTCGCCGCTTCGGACGCCCTGCGCAAGGACCTGGCCGCCAAGGGGATCAAGGTCAAGGATGCCCGCGGGGGCTCGACTTGGTCGCGCGGCTGAATGAAAGCCGTGAGAGACGATAAAAGGGCAATATCGGCGCCGCGGAGGCGAGGTTTCAGCGGCCATGGCTTCACGCTCATTGAGCTGATGATCGTCGTGGCGATAATCGGCATATTGGCGATGATCGCCCTCCCGAAATTCGCCGAGCTCATCCGCAAGTCCAACGAAGGCGCGAGCAAGGGGAACCTGGGAGGCGTCCGTTCCGCGCTGAGCATCTACTACGGCGACATGGAGGGGCAGTATCCCGCCACCATAGACGCCCTGACCATCAATGGAAAGTACATGACGGCCATACCAAAGGCCAAGGCCCCGAACTACCACGCGGACTCTTCGAGCGTCTGGCTCATCAGTGAGAGCATGATGGTGTCCAACCAGATAGACCGCGGGGGCTGGCTGTACTTTTACTCAAGCGCGGACGGGAATTACGGCTCAATCTCTGATAGTCCTAGGGTCCCCGGCTTGTTCCCCGAACATCCTCCTGGCGAACATCTGGTTGTGGGTCCGGCAGAGCAGGCGGATGTTGGCTGGATCGTCCGAAGCGCCTCCCATGGAATAGGGCCGGATATGGTCGTACTCGAGCATCCCGCGCTCCGCGCAGCGCTTGCCGTCCGGGCCGATGAAGGCGCAGCAGCCTCCGTCCCGCTGCCAGACCGCATCCTTGACCTGCTGGGGGATGTCCCGTACCAAACGTCCAGAGTCTGTTGGTTTGGTACGTCCCGAAACTACGCCGTTTGGATGTTCGGGACGCAGGGCCTTGCGCAGGATGCGGCGCTCGGGGTCCTGCTTGTCGAGCAGCATGTCCACGGACTCCTCGATGATCCGCTCCAGGCTGCCGTCCGGGTGCTTGTGCCTGAGCAGCTGCTTGGCGCGCTCGATCTTGCGCAGGAGGGTCTCGCTGCCGGTGAAGGCGAAGCGGACACGGCATGAGGAAGCGGGCTCGATCAGGGATTGCGCAGGCCGCTCGACGGGGCTTTCCCGGGGATCGGCCGCGGCCTCGGCGCATGGCGCGCAAGAAGCGGAGATGGGCCGGATGTAGTCCGGCTTGTCGGGCCGGGGGGAGATGCCTGCCAGGAAGAACTCGAGCTCCCGCCTGCTCTTGCCCTGGGCCAGGGTGAACAGGGTCCGGCAGTTGTCCTCCATCAGGTAGGGCGCGAGCATGACCACGGCGTTCATGTGCAGGGCCCCGCTCTGCAGAAGCTCAAGGACCTGGGGAAAGCTCCGGGCGGTCCTGGCCGTCGCCGTGCGCTGGAAGGCGGCCTGTTCCGAGTAGCCCAGGGCCCGCGTGCAGTAGAGGAAGAGGGAGTAGAAGCCCTCCTCCGCGTAGAGCTTGCGCCGGTCGAACTCCATGAGAGGGGTCAGGACCTCGACCAGGGCCTCCCGCTCCTTGGGCACCGCGCTTTCCAGCTCTGCGATAAGGCTTGAGTCGTCCATGAAGGATAATACGAGCGAGGCTGAGAAAAGTTCCCTTGAAAGGCCATGTAAAGTACAATGGGGGAGCGATGAAAGCTGTCATCTCCATCGCCTTGGCCGCGGCCATCTGCGTTGTAGGCCTGCGCTTCTGGGCGCACCAGCGTCTCGCCTCAGCCCAGCCCGGCCCTTTGAGCGTTGGCCTGGAGAGGCTCATCGGGGACTGGACCCTCAACCGCATCCCTGTGGGCAGCCGGAGCGTCACGCTCGTGCTGGCCGATGCGAGCGCGGGCGGGGGCGTATTCAGCCTGCCTCCGGAGGACATCGAGCTCTCGGCCTGGGAAAAGATCGTTTCGATACTGAGGGCCGCGTTCAATGTTCCCGGGCAGCTCAGGGAGGCGCGCGAGCCCGCGCCGTTGGCCCGGGTGTTCTCCGCTGAACCGGACGCGGTGGTCTGGACACATGAAGGCTTCGCTTTGGCTGACCTGGAGCAGGTCGCCCGCGAAGTGAAGAACGTCATCGCGAAGGCGAACGAGGCCGGGGCCGTGGTGAACGTCGTGGCCCAGGGGGTGGCGGCCGCGCCGGTGTTCAAAGCGCTCAAGAGCTTGGAAAAAGACAAGGCAGGGGCGAAGAAGGTCATCTTCGTGGGCATGAACCAGATGAGGTTCAAGCGGATCCCTTGGATTTCGGGGTATGACTTCAGCAAGCCGGGCAATGTCATCGAATTGGCGAACATGTGGGACGAGGGGCTGACGGCCAGGACCACGGGGATGCAGATCTTTGGTGGGGCGCACGATGGGAAGAAGTTCATTGTCGAAGAGCTTTGGCCGTATTTGTTCGTGAAGGGCGAAGGGGTGCTGGGGCTGATCAAGCTGGCCCAAGAGCTGATCGCGAAGGCTGAGAGTCTGGAGCAGGTCATCAACGAACGGATGCAGCTGAAAGCCGAGGAGGACGCGAAGAAGGCGGGGGAAGAGGCGGCGAGAAAGGATGCTGAAGAGGCTGAAGAAAAGGAAGCGGAGTCGAGACGCTTTGTTGATGTTAAGACAAGGAAAGAAACTGAGAGGCCGGCGGCTCAGCCGCAGGATTCGATGGGGATGATCAAAGGAGGAGGGGAGTATCAGGGGGCTGGGGCGGCGGCAACGGAAGTGAAAGAAACAGAAAGCCAACCCGCCAGGAAAGAACTCTCGTTGGATACTTGTAGCCCAGCATGGCATGATCGCATGTGCGGCCGTTGTTGCGCGGATGTCGGAGGATCATGGAGGCGGGGCTCTCAGGCAAAGGCCGACTGCACGGATGCGCGGTCATGTCAAGGGAAATATGGATGCTGCAAGGGCGCTGAATGGGATATGAACGTAGCCTCATGTCGTGCGGCCCAGAATACCAGCTGCAAGAGTACCTGCACCTACACTCCCGAAATAAACAACCACTTCGGATTTCAATGTTTGGGAACTAGCCGCTGATTAGCCAGCCCCACCCCTTCACTTCAACCTCTCAGCAACGGCTCCCGCCCACCGGTTGTCATTCCAAGTGAAATTTGTAGAATGGCCCATGCTCCAGCGGCGCGTCCTCGCGGGCTTCTTCTCGTTCGCGCTGCTGGCCGCCGGGTGCCTTAAGACCGACGACAAAGGCGCCGCGGAGCGCACCATCGTCCTCTGGGAGCAGGAGGACGCCATCGTCGCCCCGTTCATCGACTCCCTCTTCGAAGGCTTCAAGAAGCTCCCGGGAAACGCGGACGTCCAGTTCGTCCGCACGCACTACCACACCGAGGACCAGCGCCAGCAGTTCCAGACCGCCTCCATCGCGGGCAACCCGCCCGACCTCCTGCTCAGCCCCTCGGACCCCGCCGGGATCTACTCCATCTCGGGCTTCATCCTGAGCGTCGAGGGCCTATTCGACATGTCCCGCTTCAACAAGCCCGTGGTCGATGCCATCACCCTCGACGGCCATTCCTGGGGCGTGCCCCTCTCCAACGGCAACCACCTGATGCTCTTCTACAACAAGAAGTACCTCCCGAAGGCGCCCGAGACCAGCGACGAGCTCGCCCGCTTCTGCGACAGCCGCGCCAAGTCGCTTAAGCTCTCGAGCTGCTGGGCCTTCTTCATGGGCGAGCCGTTCTGGGTCATGCCCTGGCTCGGGGCCTACGGGAGCTGGCCCATCGACGGCAGGACCCCCACCCTGGACACGCAGGCCATGAGGGACACGCTGAACTTCATCCTGGACCTCAAATTCAAGAAGAAGCACATCCCCATGGAGTGCGACTACAACTGCATGGACGCGCTCTTCAAGGAGCGCAAGGTCGCGGCCATCATCAACGGGGACTGGGCGCTCGGGACCTACGCCCAGCAGCTGGGCAAGGACTTCGGCGCGGCGAAGATCCCGAGGCTCTCGGCCACGGGGCGCTGGCCCTCGCCCATGGTCAGCGGCAAGTATTTCCTGCTCAGCTCCAGCCTCAAGGGGGGCAAGCTCGAGCTCGTCAAAAGCTTCATCGAGTTCGCGGTGAGCGAGGAGCGGCAGATCGCCCAGGTGAAGGCCTTGAGCCGCCTGCCGGCGCTGAGCAAGGCCGCCAAGTCCAAGGTCATCTTGGATGACCCGGTTCTCAAGACCTCCATGGAGCAGATTCTGGCCGGCAAACCCATGCCCATGGCCACTGAGATGCGCGCGGTCTGGGACGCGGTCCGGCCGATCTATGGGAGGGTGCTCGCCGAGCAGCTGAGCGCCGAGGAAGCCCCCGGGAGGATGCAGAAGGAAGCGGTCGCGAAGATCGCGGAGATGAACGAATGACCGGCGGAGCCGGCGCCATCCTCGGCTCCATCCTCCAGGTGGGCCATTTCGTGGGCCTCATCCTCGCCGCGGTCGCGGTCCTGGAGGCGTACCTCTACGTCCATTTCTTCCGCTACGGCCGAAAATGGTTCCTGCCAGCCGTCATCCTCGGCGCCGGGGCCGCGTGCTTCGCCTCTCTCATGCTAGCCCCGCTCCAGCTCGACGCGGGCCGCGCTGCTTCGGCCGCGGTCTGCGCGGCGATGCTGGAGGCGGCTATCGCGCTCTTCTTCAAATACGTGATCCGCGGCCGCTGGGCCCTCCCATACATGATGCTCGCGCCCGGGATCGTGGGCCTGACCCTGCTCATCATCTACCCGCTCCTCTTCGAGGTCTACCTCTCCTTCCACGACCTCAAGCTCACCACCATCCTGCATTGGAGCCGGACCGGGGAGCTGCCCTTCGTGGGCTTCAAGCACTTCGTGAAGGTCTTCATGTCCTCGCCCCTCTCCGAGGTGGGCTTCTGGCAGCTCGTCCTGCGGACCCTCTGGTGGACCTTCGTCAACGTCCTCTTCCACGTGAGCGGCGGCTTCGCCCTGGCGCTCCTGCTCCACCACAAGCTCAAGCTCAAGGGCCTCTACCGGACCCTGCTCATCGTGCCTTGGGCCATGCCCCAGGTGGTCGCGGTGCTCGCGATGCGCGGCGAGTTCCACTCCCAGTACGGCTTCATCAACGTGGCCGTCGAGCGGCTCGTCTCCTGGATGCCGCTGCTCGCAAGCCTCGGGCTCCAGCCGGTGCAGTGGCTGACCCAGCACCCCTTCCTGACCTGCTGTATCATCAACATCTGGCTCGGCATCCCATTCATGATGGTCGTCATCCTCGGGGGCCTGCAGTCGATTTCCCAGCACTACTACGACGCAGCTGCCATCGACGGGGCCTCCGCCTTCCAGCAGTTCAGGATGATCACCCTGCCCCTCATCAAGCCGGTTCTCGCCCCCGCGGTGACGCTCGGGACCGTCTGGACATTCAACAACATCAACGTCATCTACCTCGTCACCGGACAGGCAGGGGGGACCGAGGATGCGGACATCCTGGTGTCAGCGCTTTATAAGGCCGCGTTCACCTATTACCGCTACAGCTACAGCGCGGCTTTCGCCATCGTCATCTTCCTGATCCTCTTCGCCTTCTCCATGGCCTGGCTGAAGTGGACGCGCGGGACCGAGTCCGTCTATGAGCGAGACTAACCCTCTCCGTCGTTCCCAGAACTCCTCCGAGGGCCGTGCGGATATGGAGAACGCCAATACCGCACGGGCCCTGGCTTCCAGTAGCGCCAGGGGCCAGCGGGCGGAGAACGGCCGCGCTGGAGAAGAATACCAGAAGGCGCTCAAGGCCCACCACCTCAAGCGGAAGGCCTGGCTCGTCCTCATCCACGCAGCCCTGATCGCTTGGGTCCTGGTCAGCGTCTACCCGCTCCTGCGCATCTTCTCGGTCTCGCTCCGGCCTGGGGACCGCATCGTCTCGACCGACCTCTCCTTGATCCCGGCGGGGGCGAGCTTCCTCTCCTACTGGAAGGTCCTCTACGAAACCAATTTCCTGTTCTGGCTCTGGAACTCCCTCATCATCACCTGCGCCACCGCGACCATCGGGGTGAGCCTGGCGGCCCTGGCGGGCTACGCCTTCTCGCGCTTCAAGTTCCCGGGGCACAAGACCGGTCTTACGCTCCTGCTCGGCAACGAGATGATCCCGGCCGCGATGCTGCTCCTTCCGCTCTTCCTGATGATCATGAAGCTCGGCCTCGTCAACACCTACCTGGGCATGATCATCGCCTATTCCGTGACCTCGCTCCCGTTCAGCATCTGGATCCTTAAAGGCTATTACGACACGATTCCGAAGTCGCTCGAAGAGGCGGCCCTGGTGGACGGCACGACCCGCTTCGGGGCCTTCCTGAGGATCATCCTCCCGCTCTCGACCCCGGCGCTCGCCATCGCTTTCCTCTTCAACTTCACCCAGGCGTGGAACGAGTACCTGGTCGCCCGGGTGGTCCTCACGGACGCGCGCATGTACACCTGGACCTTGGGGCTCTTCGAGCTGCAGGGCCAGTACCTGACCCAGTGGGGCATGTTCGCGGCCGCCTCGATCCTGGTCACCCTGCCCGTGCTAGGGGTCTTCCTTTATTCCTCCAAATGGCTCATATCCGGCCTGACCCTCGGCGGGGTCAAGGGGTAGCTCTATGGCTTCTGTCACCTTGCGCGGCATCACGAAGCGGTACAAGGATACCGAGGTGCTCCACGACGTGTCCCTGGACATCGCGGACCGCGAGTTCATGATCCTGGTCGGGCCCTCGGGCTGCGGCAAGAGCACGCTCCTGCGCATGGTCGCGGGCTTGGAGGAAATCAGCGAGGGCGAGATCGTCATCGACGGAAAGATCGTCAACCACCTCCCGCCGCGCGACCGCGAGATCGCCATGGTCTTCCAGGACTACGCCCTCTACCCGCACATGAGCGTCGAAGAGAACATGAGCTTCGGCCTGCGCCTGCGCAAGCTCCCCAAGGACGAGATCGCCCGCCGCGTGGGCGAGGCCGCGAACATCCTCCAGATCAAGCCCCTCTTGAAGCGCACCCCCCGCCAGATTTCCGGGGGCCAGCGCCAGAGGGTGGCCATCGGCCGGGCCATCGTGCGCAAGCCCAAGGTCTTCCTCTTCGACGAGCCCTTAAGCAACCTCGACGCGAAGCTGCGCGAGGAGATGCGCATCGAGATCGCGAAGCTCCACCAGCGCCTGCACACGACCATCGTGTACGTGACCCACGACCAGGTGGAGGCCATGACCCTGGGCTCGCGCATCGCGGTGGTCAACGTGGGGCGCATCCAGCAGGCGGGCACCCCTGAGGAGGTCTTCTGCCGCCCGGCGAACCTCTTCGTGGCGGGCTTCATCGGCAGCCCTACAATGAATTTCATCGACGGGACGCTTCTTGATGAAGGGGACGGGCCGAGATTCAAGAACGAGGTCATGAGCGTGCGCATACCCCTGCCGCTGGACGCGCAGGCCCCTAGGGCTCCCGAAGGCGGCAAGCCGCGGTCCGTGGTCCTCGGCATCCGGCCTGACGATATCTACGCCAAGCCCCCCGAGCCCGCAGACGGGCCGGACTTGATCCCCGCGGTCATCGAGGTCGTTGAGCTGCTGGGGCACCGGAAGAACCTCCACCTGAAGGCCGGGGAGACGAAGCTCCTCGCCACCGTGGACGCCGCTTTCGCGGGCAAGCCGGGCGAGAAAGTCTCGGTCTGGTTCAACGCGAGCCGGGTCCATCTCTTCGACAAAGACGCGCAGGAGCGCATCAGCCTGGAAGGGAGGCGATTTCCGAGGTAGCGGCGGCGGTCTTGACAGCTGCGAAGGGCGATCAATTCGCCGGGGCTTTGCCCGGGGCGCGCAGGCCCGCGTTCAGCTACCTGGTCCTTGGAGGCCTGCGCGGCTGGGCCGGAGGCAAGGAAGGCCGGGTGAGGGCCGGGGACCTGCGTCGCTACGCGAACGACGCCCTCGATGCCACTTTGCGGGGCCGCAATCAGACCCCGGAGCTCATCGGCCGAGATGACGCCGTGATGGCGGCCTCGGCCGGGGAGAAGGGCCCTAACTTGGCGGCCATGGCGAAGGCGACAGCCGGGGCAGGCGCGCAGGAGGAGATGTTCAAGGTATCCAGCCTTCCGGCCGTGCCGAGGGCCGAGGCGCCGAAGGCGCTTGGGGCAGCTGGAGCTGGCGGGCTTGATTTTCGCAGCATGGACGTTGAGGCATTGGAGAAATACGGCGCGGCGCGGAAATTCGACAAGGGCGACGCCTCGGCGGAGGACAAGGCCGAGAGCTGGCGGCGGCTGGCCAAGGACGCCCCAAAGTTCGCGGAGGTGGCTGAGAAGAGGGCTCTTGAGTGGGACAGCTACGCGGCGCAGAAGAAGGCGGCGGAGGAGGCGAGGGAGAAGCGCGTAGAAGCCCGGGACTCGGACTGGGAAAAGCTTTCGAGACTTCTGGCCTTGGACGTAGAGGTGGTGCCTGAGCCGAACAAGAAGCGGTGGGCGGGGCAGTTCATTGAGGCGTACCTGGGATCACCGGGCCTTGAGCCGGAGATGGCCAAGGCGATTGTCCCGCATTTGCCGGCCGGCCCGCAGAAAGAGGCGCTCAAGGAGCTTTCCAAGTCCGCGCCGGCCGAGTCCGTACAGCCCACCTCAGCCCTGGCGTCGCGGGTCAAAGCCGGCAAGGCGGGGATCGAATGGGTGAGGATACCGGGCGGGACGTTCAGCATGGGGACGGGAAACGGGGATGAAGGGCCGGCGCATCAGGTGAATATGAAGACGTTCCAGATGGCGAAGAGCGAGGTGACGAACAAGCAGTACCGGGCTTGCGTAGAGGCGGGGGCGTGCGCTCCGCCAAGTTCGTATGAAGGAGGCGACGATCAACCCGTAGTCAATGTGGATTGGAACAAGGCCAAGGCGTTTTCCGAATGGGTCGGAGGACGGCTTCCCACGGAAGCGGAGTGGGAGTACGCGGCCCGGAGCGCGGGGAAGGACCGGAAGTATCCGTGGGGCGATGGAGATGCGACCTGCGAGAGGGCGGTTATCTCGGGCTGCAGCAGTGGCAAGGCTGAGCCTGTGTGCTCTAAGCCCCGGGGGAACACTCAGCAGGGACTCTGCGACATGGCGGGCAATGTTTGGGAGTGGGTGCAGGACTGGTATCATAATTCGTACAACGGTGCGCCGAGTGACGGTAGTGCGTGGGAGAGTCCTACGGGCTCGTTCCGGGTGAATCGGGGCGGCTCCTGGAGCCACGACGCCGGGGACGCCCGGGCGGCCGACCGCAACAACATCGCCCCGGGCTCCCGCAACGTCATCCTGGGGTTCCGCCCGTCGAGGTCATCAAGCCGTTGATCGGAGAATCCCCTGCAATGAACCTCAACCTCCACTTCGACCGCATCGCCGCCAAGCACCCCGAGCGGACCGCCTTGGCCTACCGCTCCGCGCTCTCCGGCGAAGAAGAGTCTTTGACCTATGAAGGGCTCAAAGACAAGATCCTGCGCGCCGCCGCGGCCTTCAGCTCCGTTG
>JACRDO010000083.1 GCA_016212885.1 Elusimicrobiota bacterium
CGGCCGCCGCGCAGGAGAAGCTGAAGCAGGACTCGGGCAGGCTTTTCGACAACACTTCGGATGCCCCGGCGGCCGATGACCTGTCCAAGCTGGCGGGCCAGGACCAGCCGGCGGTGGCTGTTCCGGCCTCCACGGATACGGACAAGGCCCGGGCCGCCGCGAGCTTGACGGCGCCGGCGGCTCCGGCTGTGAATCTGGACGATCCGGCCCGGGCTCCGGCCGCGCCCGGAATCCCCGGGGAGAAGCCGGGCTGGGGCGAGAGTCTGAAGGCGCACGCGGCCTCCGCGCTCGCGGCCGTGAAGGGATTCGCCTCCCGCACGGCGCAGGCGATCGACGAGAAGGTCCTCGAGCCGGCCAAGGACCTGGCCGCGCAAGCGGGCATGAAGCTGAGGGAGCTCTACGTCGCGGCGAAGGAGAAGGTCGTGGATGCGGGCGCCTTGGTGGCGGCCAAGGTGACCGCCGCGGCGGTGAAGGTGAAGACGGTTGCGCAGGAGCTTGCGGCCTCCGGCGCGGCCAAGGTGGTCGCGGCCGCGGTGGCCGTGAGGGAGAAGGCTCGGGAGATCGCGGCGCCTGTGGCGGCCGCGGTGGTGCAGGCGGTGTCCGCGGTGAAGACGAAGGCTGTGGAGATCGCAGCGCCTGTGGCTGTCAAGGTGGCCGTGACTGCGTCCGCGGTGAAGGCCAAGGTCCAGGAGGTCGTGGCGCCTGTGGCCGCCAAGGTGAACGCGGTCGCGGCCAAGGTCAAGGAGACCTCGGCCCAGGTCAAGGCCGCGGTGGGCGACAAGATCGATCGGATGACCGAGGCGGCGCATGGTCTGCTCAACGGGGCCACGAGGTGGTTCGGCGGCTTCGGCCGCTAGAGATGCACGATACGGGCCTTCGGCAAGGGGTGCCGTTCCAGGTAGCGCTCAAACGCCTCCCAACTGTAGCTCCCTCGTTGGCTGCGCCGGTTAATGACGTCGTTCAATAAGCGACCCCGATTTGACCAAGGTCACGGCTGCTGCCGAGATTGTGTCCGCGTCAGGCAAGCTTCGAGAGCCGCTCGCCGCACGGGATCGCGGTCCTGCAGGTCAAGGAAGAGAGGCGACTGATAGCGCGCGAACTGTAGGAAGAACTCTGGCTCCGGCGCATCCCGATCCGGATACATGCTCTCCGCCGCAATGAGTTGCTCCTTTGTCGCAGGATTGAGGCGGGCGATGGCCAGGGCCTCCTTGATGTGCTCTTTCTTGGGCCGGAGGGTCTTTATGGCCTTGGCCCCCTCCTCGGCGGCCTCGCCGCAACGGTCTCGGGAGGCCAGGATCAGGGCACGAGATTGGTGCATCAAGAGCAGGTTCTTCATCTCGAATTCGTATGGCGCGCGAGTCATCAGGGGGCTGGAGTATATCCCGGTGATGCCGGCGAGCTCCGCCAAGGCCGTCTCAGGATCGCCGCCGGTCAGCAGGAGTTGCGCGCGCTTGGCGCGGAGAACGAAGAGGCGCTGCCGGAACATGGAGTCCAGTTCTGGGGGCGCCCGGCCCAGCAGATCTTGGGCCAGTCCCAGCGCCGTGGCGTAGTCCTTCAGCGCTGCGGCGCGTTCGCCGCGACGTCCTTGGATTGAGGCCCGAAGTTCGAAGAAATCCCCGGGGGCCGCGAAGCGGGCTTTCCGTTTTGGGTCGGTCTTGGGATCGAAGTCGGGGAATTCAGGACGATCCATCCCTCTCTCCAAGACATCGAGCGCCTCGGAGAGCTGTTCGAGATTGAAATGGGCCGAGGCCAAATAGAGATAGGCGTCGATCCAGGTCGGATCTTCACTGAGCTCGCGCTCCCACTGCGGAATTTGGAGGGCGGGCGGCTGGAGCAGGATGCGGCCAGACGCGCTCGAGCGGTGGCCGGAGAGGACTTGGATCGCGGCGACGACCGCTCGAGCGGCCGGCTTGACGGCCAGTTTGACCGGATCGAGCTCCAGCCCTTTCGAGAGGCCCGGCGTGGAGGGCGTGTATTGCCCTGTGTCCCTGTCGCTCGCGACGAAATCCCGTCCCGTTCGGCAGCCGGAAGCTGCCCACGTCGACGCGATCAGGAGGAGGCAGCGCGCGGCGCCGGGCGCGCCTGCCCGGGGCAGCCGCCGAATATTCGCCAACCGGATATTCTTAACGATAAAGCCCCGCATGAATTTCATTTCAGGCGTTTAGTATATAATCGATGCGGGAATCGATGCTGGACGACGGTGCTTTGAATTGGTCGAGTAGAATGCTGAATCACGTTCGCACCCCCTCACAGAACCGGACGTACGGTTTTCCCATATCCGGCTCTTCGTCAGCACTCACAAGGCGGCCGGTGCGGGATAGAAGCGATGCACGATACGGGCCTTCGGCAAGGGGTGCCGTTCCAGGTAGCGCTCAAACGCCTTTATCCTCTGCCTCAGACATTCCATCAGCCACTTGTGGTCAACGTGGTCAAAGAATCCTTTGATGTCCACCTCCACCACAAAGCTGACCGGCCTGTCCATGATGGCTCGGTCGAGGGCCTTGAGCGCCTCGTGACAGCCGCGCTTGGACCTGTACCCGTACGACACATCCAGGAAGCGCCCTTCATAGATGGCCTCAAGGATTTTCGCCATCGCCTTCTGTACCACCTTGTCCTCCACCGCCGGGATTCCCAGCGGCCGGACTTGGTGTCCCCCTTTGGGGATGTACACTCGGCGTACCGGCTGCGGCCAATACTTCTTGGCCTTCATCCTTCCCACCAGCGCCTTGAGGTTCTCCTCCAGGTTCTTCCAGCTCGGCGCCAGGAAGGCCTCGTCGAGCAGGTGCGTTATGGACGTGAACCTGCTTCGCGGTTCCTGCCGCGCGCGCCTCGCTATGAGCTCCAGTTTCGTCGGCAGCGGTTCTCCGCTTCTGCGCGCGGCCGCTGTTTCCCCTTCGCTCTGCGTACTGCCGCCAGCCCCTTCGAGCGTCCTTGCGGACTCAGCGGGCGTTGCCCCGCCTTTGCCTCTAATATGAGCTGGTCCGACACCCGTAAGCCCAGGATTCCCTTCCCTACTTCGGGTCGTTGGTCCCTTTCCCGGTCATAGTCGGCCGGAATGGCTGCGGGTCTCCCAGGTCCCTGTAGTCTCGCTTTTGCTGCCGTGCCGCGGTCTTCGACCCCGATGGAGCGACGCCGGTCTGGCCTTGGCGGACTTCTGCTTGGCCGTCTTGCCGGATTGCGCCCAGCCCGCCGCAGGGAGGATGATCAGGAGCGCCGGCATCAACGCTGCGGGAGAGATGTCTTCCATAGTGCACCTCATAATAATCGGATTAACGACGGTATCGTCAGGACAATCCTACCAATCCCTCCCGGCTCTTCAGGGCCGGGAGGATTGATAGCCAGCTCATCCTGCGTTCGCGGCTCTTCTCCTAGCAGATCCCGCCGGTGCCGTTGGCGCGGTCCGCGCAAAGCAGGAGGGTAGCTCGCTCCGGCTTTCCAACTGGACCGCCTGCAGACGCGGATCCCGCCAATCGAGGTCATAGCCGGTCTCCTTGCGGATGACGGCTCTCAGCGAGTCCGGCGTATAATGTTTCGCGTCGAACTTGACCGCCTTCAGGCCTCGGAGTTCGAGACCGGCCTTCTTCGTCTTCGTCGACGTGCCGGGCAGATAGATCGTCCCATTGCTGAAATCGACGGCATAGGCGATGACCCCCGGGATGATGAAGAACAGCAAGCCTATGCCGTCGAGGAGGGCGACGCCGATGTCCACGCGCCCATCCTTCTGTCCTTTCCGTTCCGGATACATGATGGTACCGCAGGCAGCCAGCTGCAGGGATAGGGCGGAGATGATGAGACCATTGAGCCATCGGGGCAGGATCCTCATGACATCCTCCTCTACAGGACCTCTATTGTACCAACAATATCCATGACGCGGCAGGTCAGAGCCCCCTCCAGGCAGCGGCCGCCCTACGCCGGCACATCGTGGCCGGGAGGATTGGTAGAAGGCGGACCCGGCCGGCCATGAAGGGCCCGGAGAAGCCAGGCCCGCGCGGCTCTCTTCGGAAGCTCTGACCGCGCAGGGGCTTTCCTTTCACCGACTCGCAATAGGGCTCGATGCGGTTTGATAGAATGCTCCTGCCATGGCCCGCCCTCAGGACCCCTTCCTCCCCCTGCGCCGGCGCCGGCGCGGCCGCAGGCCCAGGCGCTCCCCGGCGCCGGCCGCTTCCCGGGCCTCCGTGGCCGTGGTCCTCGCGGGCCGGCGGCTGCACGACCTGGAGGTCCTGCTCATCGAGCGCATCCGCCGCCCCCGCGACCCCTGGTCCGGGCACATCGCCTTCCCCGGCGGCCGCCGGGAGCCCAGCGACCGGGACCGGCTGGCCACCGCCCTGCGCGAGGCGCGGGAGGAGGCCGGGCTGAAGCTGCGCCGCGCCTCCCTCCTGGGCGAGCTCGACGACCTGCGGCCCAGGACCGCGACCTATCCGGAGCTGGCCGTGCGGCCGTTCGTCTTCGGCCTGACGCGCAAGTCCAAGGCGGTCCCGGGGCCTGAAGCGGCGCGCTGCTTCTGGGTCCGCCTGGACAGCCTGCCGGAGCGCGCCTGCGAGGCGGACTTCCTCATCGCGGGGAAGCGCCGGCGCCTGCCCGGCTACCGGGTGGGCCGGCACGTGGTGTGGGGCATCACCTACCGGATACTCTCCTCTCTGCTCGAGCGGCTGCATGTCTGAGCTGGCGGCCGCGGTCGCTTTCATCGCAGCGGTGGTCCTGCTCTTCTATCTGGAAGCCAGGCAGCTGGTCCAAGGCTGGCGGGGCGCCCGGCCGCTGCCACGGCCGCTGAGCCTCCTGCTCCACGCGGCGGCGGCGCTGGCGGCCGCCTGCGTGCTCTACGGGTCCCTCTGGGAGCCTTCCTGGATCGAGGTGCGGACCGTCCGGATCGCCTCGCCCCGGGTCGCTGCGGGCTCCGGGACGATCCGGATCGTCCATATCTCGGACCTGCATTCTGAAGCGCGGGCCGGCAACGAGCCGCGCGCCGCCGCGCTCATCAACGGCCTCCAGCCGGACCTGGTCATGGTCACCGGAGACTATCTCAACACCCAGGCCGGCCTGCCCACGGCCCGGCGCCTGCTGCAGGACCTGCGCTCCCGCTACGGAGTGTTCTGCGTGACCGGCAACTACGACCTCCTGGTCCCGGCGCCCGGGCTCTTCTCAGGCCTCGCCGCGGAGCACCTGGACCGGCGCGCCGCGGTCCTCGACGTCCGCGGCACCAAGGTCCGGGTCATCGGGCTCGATCTGCGCTCGGCGCCGCATTTCAAGCGCCTGATGGCGGCCCTAGGGCCTTCCGGCGGCTACGACGTCCTCCTGCACCACACCTCGGACCTGGCCTACGAGGCCGCGGACTCCGGAATAGACCTCTACCTCAGCGGGCACACCCATGGCGGCCAGGTCCGGCTGCCTTTCTACGGGGCCCTGGTGACCTTGGCCACCTTCGGAAAACGCTTCGAAAGCGGCCTCTATCGGGTGGGCAGCACCATCCTCTATGTGAACCGGGGGCTGGGCACGGAGGGCGGGACCGCTCCGAGGGTCCGCTTCCTGTGCCGGCCGGAGATCACCGTGTTCGAGCTCTCTGCCGGCCCCTGACGGAGCCCCGTCTATTTCCAGCCGATGGGCTTGTAGCCTTTCTCGGTCAGGCAGTACTCGACGAACCGGCGGTGCACGCCCTCCGGGCTGTTGGCATGGACCGCGCCGCCGGCCAAGCCGGCGGCCGCGCCGATGGCCGCGCCCTCGCCGATGGCCCGGCCGAAGTTGCCGGTGAAGGCGCCGGCCACCATGCCCAAAAAGGCCCCGAACACGGCCCCGGCGCCGGCATGCTTGGCTACGATCTTGCCCTTGTTGGCCTTGACGAACTCCTTGGCCCGATCGTCGCACTCCTTGATGTCCTTGTCCACCGTCTCCTTCGGGATGCTCTTGAGGCGCTCGTCCGGGTAGAGCTTGACCTGGGGAGCGGCGCAGGCCGCCGAAAGCACGGCCGCGAGGAGCAGAGCGCAGGCTCGTCGGCAGTCCATGGCTTTATCATAGCAGAAGAAGCCGGGAATTCAAGTCCTTACAGAGTTGGTAGAATCTGGCCATGCGCAGCCGCCTGCTGACCGGGGTCTTCCTGGCCGTCCTGGGGCTGCTGGCCGCCTTCAAGATGGAACGGATGGCCGATCACGACCTGTTCTGGCAGCTCAAGGACGGGGAGATCGTCGCAAGAGAGGGCCGCGTCCCTGTGCGGGAGGAGTTCTCCTTCACGGCGCAGGGATGCGCCCTCGCCGCCCACGCATGGGGCGCTGAGGCCGTCACCTACCTGGTCTGGCGCGCAGGCGGCTACCGCGCTCTCTGCGCCTTCAACGCGGGGCTCTTCGTCGCGATCTTCGCGATCCTGCTCGCCCTCCTGCGCCGGCGACTGCCCCTGCCGGAAAGCCTCTGCCTGCTCGGCCTGGCCGCCTTCACTTTTTTGAACTTCTACGCGGTGCGGGCGCAGAACTGGACCTTCCTGCTCTTCGCCCTCTTCCTATACTGGACCGCGCTGTGGGATGACGGAGCGGACTGGGCGCCCTGGGCCATGGCCGGGGTCGTGCCGGCCTGGGCGAACCTGCACGGAGGCTTCATGCTGGGCTTGGCCCTGCTGGGGCTGTTGTGCCTGCGCCGGGCCTGGGAGACGCGGCGCTTGGCGACCCTGGGACCTGCGGGCCTGGGCGCCGCTCTGTGCTGCCTGCATCCCAACGGCGTCACGGGCTTGGTCTATCCGATCTGGTTCATGGCCTTCCCGCCGCCGGGGCGGAGCCTCATCACGGAATGGCAGGCTCTGGACTTCGCGGACAAGACCGCCTCGCCCTATCTGCTCATCCTGGCCCTGCTGATCTGGCTGGGCATGACGGGCATCAAGCGGCGCTTCCCCTGGGCGCCGTGGACCGTGGTCTTGGCCGTGCTGGCCCTGCGGGGCCGCAAGCTCCTGCCCGAGTTCACCATGGCGGCGCTGGCAATCATGTCCTTCAAGCTGGGGCCCGTCCCGCGCCGCCATAGGCGCCTGGTCCTGCTGGGGGCGGCTCTGCTGGCTTTTGGGGTCACCGGCTGGGTGACGCTGAAGCGTCCCTGGTCCAAGCCGCTTTGGGACCTGGAGCGGGGTTATCCGCGCGCCGCGGCCGAGCTCATCGCACAGCGCTATCCCGGCCGGCGCATCTTCCACCATTACGACTGGGGCGGCTACCTCATCTACAAGCTCTACCCGAAGAACCTCGTCTTCATCGACGGCCGGCTCGACCCATACTGGCAGCTTCTGCCCGGGGACTACGCGGCGCTGCGCGACGCGCGGCCGGGCTGGCGGAACCTCTTGGACGGCTACAAGGTCACGCTCGCCCTGCTCAAGCCGGACGACCGCCTCTGCCATGAGCTCAGCCGGGACCGGGCCTGGAAGACGGTGCTGGACGACGGCCGCAGCGTGCTGCTGGCGCGGGAGTAGAAACATGAAATATCCTAGTCGCGGGATGCGGATCGGACCGAGGGCGCGGGGACTGTCCCTGATCGCGCTCAGCCTGTGGCCATGCGGGTGCATCAGCATCCGCGAGGAGGAGACCCGCTCGCTCTCGGCGCCGGGCCTCGACGGCCGGCGCGCGGCGGAGGCGGTCCAGGAGCAGACCGCCGGGCCGTTCCAGGTCCGTTCGCTCGCCTACAGGCCGGCTCTCCTGCCGCTCGCTGATTTCGTCAAGCGCCTCTCCCGGGGGGACTTCAATCGGGCGCTGCGCTCCGTCCGCCTGCGCTACGCTCCGTCGAACGCCGACGCCGCGGCCATGCGGACGCTCCTGGCGCACGGCTACGCGCCGGTCTACGTCGAGACGGTCAACCGCGGCGGCGCCCCGGCGGAACTCCAGGGGCTGAGCCTGACGCTGACGGACGGCTCCCGGAGCTTCACGCCCATCCCCGAGGAGGAGCTGCCCCGCGCCTTCGCCGGCTTCAATCCGAAGGCGGCGGCCGCCAACGTCTACAACACGGGAGCCGCGGTCGTAAGCGTGACGGCGTTCGTGGCCGTCTTCGCCGCCGCCCTGGCGGCCGCGGCGCACGGCGGGCCGTTCGAGACCCCGGATGCTCTCGGCGCCATCGCCGAGAGGCTCGACGGCGACGTCTACAATTCCCTGAAGAAGACCACGCGCATCGAGTACGACGACCTGCTCTGGCGGCCGCGGCGGCTGCCTCCCGGGGAGACGGCGCGGGGGCTGCTGTTCTTCCGCGTGGGGGATGCCGACTGGGAATCGCTGCGCTTGACGGCCGGGATGCCGTGACTACCGGTCCGGTCCGGACAGGGCCTGGCGCAGCTTCAGGCTGAAGCGCCGCCGCGAGAGGGCCGAGGACTCGGGCGAGCAGTGCTCCAGAGCCGCGTCGCAGCGCGTGCGCTCCTTGAGGCTGCGCACGTCCTCCAGTTCGGCCGAGACCAGGGCCCCCGTCCCGCGGTCGAGCACCGCGTCCACAATCGTGCGCGCCTGTCCCCAGCGCACGCCGCACACGCCCCCCGCGCAGAAGACCGACTCATAGTTGTTGGGCGGCCCTCCGGAATCCGCCGCGGGCTCCTCCCAGGCCTGGCGCGGCGCCAGGCAGGGCGCATCCGGAGGGGCCAAGGAGACCCGAAAGGTGACGCGCGTCGGGGTCAAGGCGGTCAGCCCCATGCGCACTTCGCTGCAGAGCTCTCGCCCCGGTCCCGGAGCCTCTCCCCGCCGCCGACGGCGCAAGGACGGCCTGACGAAGGAGTCCCCCACCCGGCGCAGCCGGCCCGAGGCCGCGGCCGCGTCGGCCCAGGAGAAGACGGCGTGCAGGTCCCGGGCCAGGCCGCGGAGGGTCTGGTCCGCGTCGGGCAGAGCCGCGTCCCCCGGGCCATCCTCGTCCTCCTGCGTGACGGAAGACAAGCCGATGGAGAAGCCCGCGAAGTCCGCCGCCGCCTGGGAGAGGTCCATGGACTGTCGGCCGGCGGACTTGGAGAGCGCTGAGAACCGTACCGTCTCGGCGTACGGCGTGCAGGCCTCCACCGTGTGCGTGGACACCGCGTCGGCGCGGTAGGTCGAGGCGCCGTCCCGGTAGGTCCGCCGCTCCAGGTCGTAGACGCGGGTCTCGTCCGGCACGCAGCGGCGCTGGAAGGAGAACTCGCCGAGGTCGGCCGGGCGGGGATGCCTGTCCGCCGAGGCGCCCAAGGCGAGCGCTCCGGAGACCACGGCCAGCGCGGCCGCCCGGGAGATGAGGCGGGCCATACTAGGGTATGACGCGGCGCCCGCCCAGGTAGCGCCTGCGGTAGTAGTCGCTGAAGAAGCTCTCCATCACCACGACTCCGGAACCGGGCAGGTGGATGAACACCCCGTTGTTGACGTAGATCCCCACGTGGCCGACCGCGCGCGCGACCTTCTCGCCGGAGAAGAAGACCAGGTCGCCCATACGCAGGTCCTGGGACGCGCCGACCTTGTCCCCGACCAGGGCCATCTCGCGCGCGGAGCGCGGCAGGTCCATGCCGTTCTCGAGGAAGACCTTGCGCACGTAGTCCGAGCAGTCCTTGGGCGCGGGCCGGCCCTTCTCCTCCTCGGGCAGCCAGGTCTTGGCCGTGCGCGCCACGGCCTTGGCCAGGGGCGGCACGGGCGGCAGGGCCTTGCGCACGCGCGGGGCCGGTCCCGAAGAACAGCCCGCAGCCAGCAGGAGGCTCAAGGCACCGCAGGCGAGGATCCTCCTCATGGCGCGAGCATTCTATAAACTCCTGGCCCGACCAGGCCATATCGTCTATAATGTCGCCCATGCCGGCCAAGGTCCTCATCGTCGATGACGAAGACATCGTCCGCGAGATGCTCGCCCGCCAGCTCAAGGGCTGGGGCCATGAGGTCCGGCTGGCCGCCAGCGCGGAGGAGGCGCTGGACTTGCTGGGGCGCGAGAGCGTGGACGCGGTGCTGTTGGACAACGTGCTCACGGGCATGACCGGCCTGCAGGCCCTGGCCGAGGTCCGCAAGCGCAGCCAGGCCCCGGCCATCCTCATGACCGGGCACTTCGACCCCGAGTTCGAGAAGGACGCCCGCCTGTTGGGCGCCGCGGCCGTCCTGGCCAAGCCTCTGGACGCCGAGACGCTGCGCCTGGCCCTAGAGCGAATCTAGCTCGGCTTCCTTGGCCTGCAGGTCGGCCTGGACCTGTTCCATCCTGTCGCCGATGGTCTTGACCTGGGCAAAGTCCGAATAAAGAGCAGGGTCGGAGAGCTTGGCCGCCAAAGACTCGAGCTCCTCATGGAGCTTGAGCACCTGGTTCTCCAGCTGCGTCTTGCGCTTCGCTCTCGCCTTCTCGTCCTTGATCACGGCCCTGGACTGGGCCCCAGGCTTGGGCTTCTCCAGCTTGGGCACGGCCACGGCCTGGGGGTTCTCCTCGTGCCACTGGGACTGGCGATGCTTGAAGTACTCGTAGTTGCCCGGGTACCAGATGATCCGGCCCTGGTCGATGTGCACCACGTGGTCCGCGATGGCGTTGAGGAAGTAGAGGTCGTGGCTGATGGCGCAGATGGTGCCCTCGAAATCGCGCAGGGCCTCGACCAGGGCGTCCACGCTGGCCATGTCCAGGTGGGTGGTGGGCTCGTCGAGCAGGAGCACATTGGGCGGGTCCAGCAGGAGCTTGACCAAGGCCAGGCGGCTCTTCTCCCCGCCGCTCAAGACCTCCACGGGCTTGTAGACCGTATCGCCCGGGAACAGGAAGGTGCCCAGCACCGTGCGCACGAAGAGGTCCGAGTTCATGCGGCTGGAGGAGGCCTGCGCCTCCTGCAGCACGGTGCGCCCCGCGCCGAACTGGCCCTCGCGGTGCTGGGAGAAATACCCGACCCGCACGCCGTCGGCCGAGCTCATCTCGCCCGAGTCGAAGGGGATGGCCCCGGCCAGCATCTTGAGCAAAGTGGACTTGCCCGCCCCGTTGTGCCCCACGAAGGCGACCTTCCAGCCGCGCTCCAGCTCGAAGTCCAGACCGTCGTAGACCTTGGTCTCGCCGTAGGACTTGCGCACGTCCCTGAGCGTGAGCACGTGCACGCCCGTGCGCGAGGGCTGAGGGAAGCGGATCTTGACGGTCTTGGCGTCCGGCGGGAGTTCGATCCTCTCCAGCTTCTCCAGGCGCTTGATCATGCTCTGGACGCGACTGGCCGTGGAGAATCGGACACGGTTGCGGGCTATGAAGTCCTCCATGTCCGCGATCTCCTCTTGCTGTCGCGTCCAAGCAGAGAGGAGACGCTCCTTCTCAGCCTCGCGCTCCCGGAGGTAGAATTCATAGTCCCCGTGGTAGACCCTCAGGGTGTGGTCTTGGAGGCTGACGATGCCGCGGCAGACCGCGTTGATGAAGGCCCGGTCGTGCGAGATGAGGAAGACCGCGCCGGGGTAGGACTGCAGGTAGCTCTGCAGCCAGAACAGGGCGTCGATGTCGAGATGGTTGGTGGGCTCGTCGAGCAGGATGAGGTCGGGCTCCTGCATGAGCAGGCGCGCCATGGCCGCGCGCATGGCCCAGCCGCCGCTCAAGGTGTCGAGCCTCTTATCGAAATCGGCCACGCGGAAGCCCAGGCCCATGAGGATGGCCTTGGCCTTGGCGGTCAGGCGGCCGTCCGGGTCCTCGTGGTGCTCCAGCGCCGTGTCGAGGACCGTATCCTGCGTGACCGGGGCGTTCTCCTGGGGCAGGTAGCCGACCTTGGCCCCGCGCTTGGTTGTGAACTGGCCGGAATCCGCCTCTTCGATGCCCAGCAGTATCTTGAAGAGCGTGGACTTCCCCGAGCCGTTGGGACCGACCAGCACGTAGCGGTCGCCCTCGTTGATCTGCAAGGCTGCGTCCTGGAACAGGAGCTGCTGGCCGAAGGACTTGGCGACGTTGCGCAGGGTGATCATAGGGCGGGGAGACAGAAATTATAGGAAATCGACTTCAGCGCCGCTTGGGGAGGTAGACGAAGGCGTAGGGCTCGTCGGGACTCTTGCCCGGAATGAGCGCGGGCGCGTACTCGCGCACGAGCCAGTCCTCGACGTCGGCCGCGTAGACGTCCCAGGGGCGCCCCCAGACCGGCTCGTTCTGCCGGACGATGACCTTGGGCCGGTTCGTGGCCAGGGCCGCCAGGGTCGCGGCGCGTTGGCTGAACCAGTCCGCCTGCCAGGGCAGGTAGTACACGCTGGGCACGGCCGGGAGCCGCCCGGTCTCGAAGTAGATGCGGGGGGCCATGGGGAACACCGCGATGCGGTCCTCGGGTCCGGTCAGCCGGACGACGGCGTCGCTGGCCGCGGCGCAGAGCGGGTCGCCCCGGGGGTGCAGCCACTCGGGCCTGACCAAAGCGGCGCTGGCCAGCCAGGTCGGCGCCAGGAGCAGCGCCGCGGCGCAGGCCAGGCCCCAGCGCAGGGGGAGGCGGCCCCTGGCCCTGTCCCAGAGCGCGGAGAGCTCCCGGCAGAGCAGGAGGGCCGCGACGAGGAAGTAGCCCGCGCTGTGGAAGGGCACGGACAGGGCGGCCGGCTCGCCGCGGACCTTCAGCAGGGGGATGAAGACCAGCCACCACAGGACCCGCCAGTACTCGCGCCGGCGCAGCCGCCAGGTGAGCCAGGCCCAGACCGCGAGCTTGAGCAGGCTCTCGAGATACTGGCTGGGGCCGCCCCAGTCGAAGACGGAGAGGAAGTAAGGGACGTTGTCCGCGAAAGCCGCCTTGAGCACTCCGAGCCAGGCTGGTCCGGAGTAGCCGCAATAGCGGGCGTAGACCGTGGTGTTGAAGCGCACGGCCTGGTCATAGATGAGCCCGACGTCCGCGTGGCGCAGGCACCAGAGGCCGGCCAGGGCCAGCCAGCCCGCGGCGCCGGCGGCCAGCCAGCGCCATTGCCGGCGCCAGCCGCGGTCGCAGGCCAGCCAGAGGGCCAGGCAGAGGCAGGCCGGCGCGCAGTTGAGGGAGGCGCTGACCGCGAAGGCGAGGAGAGCTCCCACGCCGACGGCGCGGCCGCGAGCGGCCGGCGGCGTCTCACCCAGCGGCCCGCCCATGAGAGCGAGGGACAGGAGCACGGCATAGCCCCAGTAGGACTCCACGAGCATCATGTGCCCGTACCAGTAGGTGAGCCAGAAGGAGCCCAGGCCGGCGAAGAAGGCGGCGAGCAGGGCTCCGGCGGCCCAGCGCCGGGTCAGCAGGAAGACCAGCGCGCAGACCCCCCCCCAGAGTCCCAGCATGAAGACGCGGAAGGCTATGAAGCTGTTGCCGAAGAGCGCGGCCAGCAGGGCGCTGGGCATGTACTCCACCGGCATGTGGTGGGTGAACACGTCGCGGTGCAGGAGCCAGCCCCTGGACACGAGCCAGCCGATGACGAGGTTGGTGTCCTCGTCCCAGAAGGACTCGTAGTACCGGGCGCCCCAGAGGTGCCAGAGCCCCAGGGCCAGCACTGCGGCAAAGGCCGGAGCCGCTAGGGTTCGATCTTGAAGCCGCGCAGGAACTCCTTCCAAAGCCCGAGTCCTTCCGGAGTCTTCTGATGGGTAGGCGAAGGGCTCTCGAAACTCAGCACCCAGAAACCGTCCGGAGCGGCGGGGACCAGAGCGGTCTCCTCATAGATCCATTCCGTCTCGGCCCCGGGCGACTCGTCCCCCCGCAGGTTCAGGCGATACTGGCGCTTGAACATCCGGGCTTGGATTCCGGAAACTCTCGCGGTCCCGGCGGCCTTGGGCCGGGGAGACCCCAGCGAACCCAGGAAGGACTCCTGGGAGTCCTTGTTCCCGCCGTGCCGGGTCACGGAGACCGCCAGGATCCCGTCGCCGTAGCGCATGCCTCCGTCCGAGACGGACTTGGCCCGCCAAGACGGAGGGATGAGGCACCGGTACTGTCCCGCGACGCCAGCGCTCTTCCAGTCCATGCCCCCTCTCTTGCCCGAAGCCGGGCTGGCGGACGACGCCGCCGCGCAGCACAACGCCAGGACCGCCGCTAGGAATCTCATGGTTCGCTGAACCTCGCTCGGAAGTCGCTCCAGAATGCAGGATGGTCTCTCCGGGACCGCTCCACGCACTCATTGAACTCATCCCAGTCGAGCTGTCCGGGAGTCGGCTTGAGCACGGGAAGAGGCTTGCCGGCGAGCAGCTCGATGAGCGCCTTCTCGTCCCTGACCATGGCCTGCTGCAGCCGCCGGAACTCCGGATCGTCGGCCGCGGCCTGGAATCTCTTCAGCAGCTCCTCGCCCTGTGGCGACATGAGGCGGTCCCGCAGACTTTTGACTTTGGCCAGCTGAGCCTCGTACCTCTTCAGCCGCTCAGGATCGCTCGCCGCCTGGCCATCGTACTGGCTGCGCAACTCGGTGAGCCGGGCCTTGAGCCCCTCCTTGTCTTCCATGATCTGGAGCTTGGCGCCGAGCTTGGGCAGGCCCGCGATGCTCTTGCTGAGACGATCGATGAGGGTCTGGATCACGGCCAACCGATCCGTGTAGGCCTGCACAGGGTCGCGCATCTCATCGGCTTCCAGGCTGTCGACATAGTAGGGCCCGCGCTTGAGTCCATCCCAGTACTGCCCCGGCTTGCGAGCCAGATCCTTGGCCTCCTCGCTGTAGTCCGTGGCCTTGCCGGAGTTGAGCCGCGCCGCCACCAGATAGCCGCTCAGGCGCGCGCGCTGCTCGTCGAGCAGCGACTTCTTGAAGACCTCATGAGAGTCAGGGAGCAGCCTCTTGATCTGGGCATGCGAGACGAGATGCCGCAGCTCGTGGGACATGTTGCCGCAGAGGGTCTCCATGGCCACGTCCTTATCCTTGAATTCCAGGAACTTGCGGTTGAACTCGTAGATGCCTTCATTGTAGTAGGCCAGCCCTCGTATGCCATCGATGCCTTCGATCCCTCTTCTCTGGACGACCGCACTACCCTCGACGTCCACGGCTCTGATGACGACTTTCCTGCCGCTCTTGGCATATTCCCGCTGGAGCTCCTGTATGACCTCGCGGCCTTCCGGGGTGCTCTGCAAGTGCATGATGGCCTGCTTGGACAAGACCACTGCGGGATCCTGGCGCGGGCCGAGGCCGATCCCGGCCAAGGCGCTGCCGGCCGTTTTCGGCGGAGGCCCGAACTCCATCCAGGTCTCCAGCTCCTCGAGCGGGATGGGCGCCGCGGGCTGGGTTCCCGCGGGAGGCACCGCGTTGATGCGCAGGCCGGCCTGACGCGGGGCCCCCGGGGCCAGGGCCGCGGGATCGCCGTGAGGCGGCGGGGCGTCCGCCACGGCCACGGCCTCGAATCTGGTCCGGCCCAGCGCCTCGCTCATGGCCAGGGCTTTATCGCCCAGGACCTTTGACTTGCCACCGTCAAGGCGGCTCTTTTCGAGAGCCGTGGAGCCCGGGAGAGCCGAGCCGCGCAGACGTCCGCGCAGACGTTCGAAGACAGCCTGGCGCTGGGACTCGGAAAGGTCTAGGCGTGAGCAGAATACGCGCAGGCGCTGCTCATAAGCATGGACTGTCGTCTCCGGGGCCCGCCCGAGCAGGAGTTCATGCGCTTCGGCGTGGAGGTCCTTCGCTTGGGCCGGCGGCTCGGGGAGCGCCGCCACGTCGCCGAGCAGGGCCAGGCCCAGCTGCTTGGAATATGCGGCGGTCTGGGCGCTTACAGAGGACAGCTCCGGGGTTCCTGCGTGCCCGGGCCAAGAAAAGAGCAACCAGCCGGCCAGGAGTAGGGTTTGCATCGGGATGGCCTGCTAACGCGGAGTATAACCCCAATACCCGACTAATTCAAGGGAATACGTAAAATACGTGAAAACCAGGTACCGCCTAAAGCCGCTTCTTGGTCTCTTTGTCGAAGAGATGGATGCCGTCGAGCTGGAAGCGCATGGATACCGTATCGCCGGGCTTGCCGCCGAAGGAGGCGTCCGCCACCGCGAGCAGACGCTGGTCTCCGGCCTTGAGGTACAGGTTGCGCTTGTAGCCCAGCAGCTCCACGACCTCGATGACGGCCGGCACCGGCTCGCTCCACCCTTCTCCCGCCGCCTTGTCCACGCTGATGCCCTCGGGCCGCACGCCCAGGACCACCGGGCCGGAGACGGAGTTCCGGCCGTCGAGCTTGAAGGACAGGTCCGGGCTCTGGAAGCCCCCCCCCGCCGCGGCGCCCGGGATGAAGTTCATGGTGGGGCTGCCGATGAACCCGGCCACGAAGTGGTTGGCGGGGCGGCTGAAGACCTCGGCCGGCGCGCCCGCCTGCTGGATGAGCCCCCCGTTCATCACGGCCAGCCGCGAGCCCAGGGTCATGGCCTCCACCTGGTCGTGGGTGACGTAGAGGATGGTGGCGCCCAGGCTCTGGTGCAGCTTGGCGATCTCCACGCGCATCTCCTCGCGCAGCTTGGCGTCGAGGTTGCTCAGCGGCTCGTCGAAGAGGAAAACCTTGGGCTTGCGCACGATGGCGCGGCCTATGGCCACGCGCTGGCGCTGGCCGCCGGAGAGCTGGCGCGGGGTGCGGCCGAGCAGGCTCTGGATCTGCAGGATGCCCGCGGCCTCATCGACGCGGCGCGCGATCTCGTCCTTGGGCAGGCGGCGCAGGCGCAGCCCGAAGCTCATGTTCTCGGCCACGGTCATGTGCGGGTAGAGGGCGTAGTCCTGGACCACCATGGCGATCTCGCGGTCGCGCGGGGGCAGGTGGTTGACCACCTGGCCGCCGATGCGGATCTCGCCGTCGGTGATTTCCTCCAGGCCCGCGACCATGCGCAGCAAGGTGGACTTGCCGCAGCCCGAGGGCCCCACCAGGATCATGAACTCGCCTTCCGCGACCTCGAGGCTGATGTCGTCGAGGACCGGGTGCTCGTGATAGACCTTCGTGATGCGGCTCAAGGTGACCGATGCCATGGTTATCCTTTCACTCCGCCTAGGGTGAGACCCGAGACGAGCCACTTCGAGGAATACAGGAACAGGAGCAGGACCGGGATGGTGACGAGGAAGGAGCCGGCCGCGAACATGCCCCACTGGGTCAGGAACTGGCCCTGCAGCTCGAAGAGCCCCAAGGTCCAGGTGTACTTGGACGCGTCGCAGAGCACCACGCGCGCCACCAGGTACTCGTTCCAGGCCTGCGTGAAGTTGAACAGGAAGGCGATGGACAAGGCGGGCGTGGAAAGGGGCAGGACGATGCGGTAGAAGGCGCCGAAGCGCGTGGTCCCGTCCACCAAAGCCGCCTCCTCCAGGGAGCGCGGGATGGTGTCGTAGTAGCCCTTGAGTATCCAGATGCTGAAAGGCAGCGAGGTCACGGAATAGGCCACGATCATGCCCAGATAGGTATTGACCAGCCCCAATCTCATGATCATCAGGAACAAGGGCAGCAGCAGCATCCCGGCCGGTATCATCTGCGTCCCCAACAGCAAGGTCAGGCCCAGCTTGCTGCCCGGGAACCGGAAGCGCGAGAAGGCATAGCCGGCCGTGGCGGCCAGGCTGACTCCGATGAAGGAGGTGACGGTTGTGATGACCAGCGAGTTCCACAGCCACAGGAGGAAGTTAGTCTCAGCGAGGACCCGGCCGTAGGCGGCCAGCGAGGCTCCCGCCGGGATCAGCGAGAGGTCGGTGGAGAGGAGCCGGTCTCCCGGGCGCAGGGAGACCGCGATCATGCGCAGCATGGGGTAGACGCTGACGATACAGGCCGCGACCAGGGCCGCGTGCAAGAGGACGTTCTTGGCTCGCGCTCTCTCAGCCATAAACCGACTCCGAGCCTTTGGAGAACTTGAGCCACAACAAAGAAAGAGCGAACAAGATCAAAAAGATCACGATGGCCAAAGCGGCAGAATACGAATACCGGTAAAAAGTGAAGGCGGCCTTGTAGAGCGCGGAGACCAGGATGTCCGCGTCCTCGGTCCCGCCGGCCTGGCCCGTGACCAGGTAGATGACGTTGATGTTGTTGAAGGTCCAGACCGTGCCCAAGGTCACGGCCGGTCCCAGCACCGGCCGAAGCAGGGGCACCGTGATGTGGCGCAATTGCTGCCAGGCCGAGGCGCCGTCGATGGCGGCCGCGTCGTAGTAGTGCTGGGAGATGGACTGCAGGCCGCCGAGTATGACCACCATCATGAAGGGGATGCCCAGCCAGACGTTGATGAGCGTGCAGGTCAGCAGGGGATGCAAAGTGAGCCATTCCACGGGAGAAAGCCCCATCCGCGCGAGCATGATGTTGACGAAGCCGTACTGGGAGTGGAACTCGCCGCGCAGGGCGAGGATGGCCACCACCTGGGGCATGGCCCAAGGAATCACAAGGAAGGTCCTATAGATCCCTCGGAACCTCTGGACCTTGCTGAGGAGCAAAGCGAGCACGAAGCCGCCGGCCACGTGGCAGGAGACGTTGATGAAAGTCCACCAGACCGTGCGGCCGAAGAGCTCCCAGAACGTGACCGAGGCCAGGGGCGAGGAGGTGAAGACCTTGGCGAAGTGCTTGAAGCCCGCGAAGGGCAGCTCCCCGGTCCGGCTCCAGGCCATGATGGTCGTGAGCTTGAGGTCGTGGAAGGCTAGGTAGACCTCGAAGAAGAGCGGATAGGCGATGAGCATGGCCAGGCCGATGAAGCCCGGGGCCAGCAGCATGATGGGCAGGGAATGCCGGCCCCGGACCACGTGCTTGAAGACCAGGGCGGCGACCAGCTGCACCGAGGCCGCGGCCAGCGTCAGCGGCAGGCTGCGTCCCGCGCCCGCGGCGAGAAGACCCGCCGCCAGGACCGTGCCCGGCAGGAACCATTCCCGTTCGAAGAGAGTGAAGTGGACGTGGAGATAGAGCTCGAGCAGGGCCACGGCCGCGGCCAGCAGGGCCGTGAACTGCGCGACTTGAAGGAGGGATGAGAGCATCAAGGCTCCGCCTGCGATATAATAGCATGACATGAAGATAGGCATCGGAGTCAGCCTCCATCAAGACCCCTCCAGGGCCGCAGCCGAGGCTGTCGCTCAAGCCAAGGCCGCCGTGCCCCAGCCGGACCTGGCCGTGGCCTTCAGCTCCATCCATATGGACCAGGCCCGGGTGCACCGGACCCTCTGCCGAGAGCTCGATCCCTCAAGACTCATGGGCGGCTCCTGCTATGCGCACCTGAGCAACGCCGGGGTGTCCAAGGAGGGCCTGGCCGTCATGCTCCTGGGCCTCGACGGCTCCGGGGTGCGCTTCTCCAGCCAGGACATCGGACCCGACCTGCGCGAGACCGGGCGCCTCCTGGCTCGCGCCCTTCCGGCCGGCCGGGCTTCCGCCCGCCCCGTGGCCCTGGCCTTCTCCGGCATCACCACGGGCCGCGAGCACGAGATGCTCCTGGGCATAAACGAGGTGATCGGGCCGGCGCCCATATTCGGCGGGCTCTGCTGCGGCGACTACGACCTGGGCATGAGCCATCCCGACTTCTGGACCAACTACCAGTACGCCGGCCCCCGGCTGACCACGAAGACCGCGCGGCTGGCCCTGCTCGACCTCCCCGCGGGATCCTTCAAGACCGCCTTCGGCTTCGCGCACGGCTGGCAGCCGGTCGGGCCGGCCGTGGAACTGAGCTCCTGCGCGGACGGCAAGGTCTATGAGGTCGGCTGCGTGCCGGTCTTCGATTACTACCGCCAGTTCCTCGGGAGGGGCCAGTCCGACGCCTTCTTCGAGCTCATGGTCCAGCGCTACGGCTTCTCTTTGCTGCTCGACGGCGGCAAGCGCTCCCGGGTCAAGCTGCCGGTGGCCTGCGACTTCAAGGAGGGCTGCATCTCCTACTTCCCGGTCGAGGACCTGCAGGGCCGCCAGGCCCAGCTCATCCTGGCCAGCCGCAACGGACTGCTCAACGGCGCCCGCGAGTCGGCCGAAGGCTGCCTCGCGGCCCTGGGCGGAAAGCCCGACCTGGTCTTCGTGGTGAGCTGCTGCTCGCGCAGCGCCATCCTGCACAGCCGCACGGCGCGCGAGCTCGAAGAGATCCAGGCCGTGTTCGGCAAGGACGTCCCGGTCTTCGGCTACTATTCGGGCGGCGAGTTCGGGCCCTGCCTCAACCGCTACGAGGACGTGGTCGATCCCTCCCAGCCCTTGGCCGGCTCCCAGTATCACACCACCACGGTCTGCATCCTGGCCCTCAAGGGCGCCGGCAAGGCCCAGGCGAGCGTGCCGGCTCCGCTCCAGCAGGAAAGCCAGGAGAAGCACTTGCGCGAGCTCCTGGCCAAGGGGGAGCAGATCCACGACGACACCGAGCGCTTCCTCGCCAACCTGAGCCGCAAGTCCTATCTGGACGGCGAACAGCTGAGGAAGCAGAACGAGGTCATCCACCGCTACACCCCGCACCAAGTGTGGACCAAGGTGGGAGCCAGCGTGGCGGCCGGCCAGTACGAGCTGCCGGACTCGGAGTTCAACGGCTGCTTCCTGTTCATGGACGTGAAGGGCTTCACCTCCTACAGCGAAGCGCACGGCCCCTCCGAGGTGGTCTCGGCCCTGAACGACATCTTCAAGCCCGCCACGGAGACGATCTATGAATGCGGCGGGGACGTGGACAAGTTCATCGGCGACTGCATCTTCGCGGTCTTCACCACGGCGGAGGAGGCCCTGGCTGCGGGCCGGCGCCTGCTGGAACTCTCCGCCGGGCTGAGGGGGAAGAGCAGCCCCTTCACGGTGCGCATCGGCATCAACATGGGCCGAGCGGTGCGCGCCAACGTGGGCTCCCCTGACCGCCGCGAGTACACCTTCATCGGCGACGCGGTCAACACGGCCCAGCGCCTGGAGTCCAACTGCGCCCCGGGCAAGCTCCTGGTCTGCGAGGAGCTCTACCGCAAGGCGGGCGGGCTGTTCGCCTCGGCCGAGCGGCGGGAGATCAAGGCCAAGGGCAAGAAGGAGCCGGTGGTCGCCTACGAGCTGGCGCTCTGAGTCAGTTGCGCCAGGGCCGGACCCGGGTCACGCGGCCGTCGGCTCCGGTCGACAAGACGACGCCGTACTGCTCGGTGAAGCCGGCCTGCAGGGAGGCGAGCCCTTTCGGGACCAAGGTCATGTTCAGCGCGGAGAACATGTCCGGCTCAGGGCGGGCCCGGAGGGAAGCGGCGGCGCGCGCCTCCTCCAGCGTCATGCCGGCCTTGATACCGGCCCCCGAAGACTGCCAATCCCGCCAATCGATCTCGTCTGCGGCCACGAGCGCGAAGAAGCCCCCCCCGCAGAAGACCAGGAAGGCGAAGGCCCCCATGGCGAGAGAGACCTTGCGCAGGGGCACGGAGATGTGGGGGTCCTTCCAGAGCCGCCAGCCCGTGTAGGCCAGGATCAAGAGGGCGGCCATCGCCAGACCGCCGATCGCGGGCCGCAGGATGACCAGCTCCCCCAGGATGCTCAGGGCCATCCAGGGCCCGACCACGGCTAAGAAGAGGATGGCTCTCATTCGTTCATCTCCCGGATCTTGGCCTCCGCGTCCTCCTGCATGCGCGCCACGGCTTCGTCCACCGGCATCTGCCCGGACAGCACCCGCCCGTAGAGCGGCCGGATGGCGTCCCAGACCGCGCGCATCTCCGTGGCCATGGGCATGGGACGGCCGACCAGGAGCTGCTCCATGGAGGCCCGCAGGTTCGGGTTGTCCATGATGACCTTGGCCTTATTGAGCTTGGCGACGGCGGGCAGGCGCATGAGGGTCTTGGCCTGGCCGATCTGGTTCTCCTCGTCGGTGTAGAACTCGACCAGGCGCCTGGCCAGTTCCAGCTTGGGCCCCTGCAGCTTGGAGCTGAGCATGAAGTAGGCGCCGCTGACCATGGGCACGGGCCGCTTCCCGGTCTGGGAGAGCCTGGGCAGCATGGCCACGCCCAGGTCCCCCTTGAGCTGGGACTCGTAGCGCGACATGGCCCAGTCGCCCCCGATGACGAAGGCGACCTTGCGCTCCATCAGCAGGGCGTCGGCGCAGTTGTAGTCGCATTCCTGCGGCACATAGCGCCGGCGCTTGAGGTCCAAGACGAAGGCCACCGCCTGCCGCGCGGCCGGCGTGTCCAAGGTCGGCGCGCGGCCGTCCATGGGCCAGCCGCCGAAAGCCCCCAGCCACGGCACCAGCCAGTAGGGCTCGGCCAGGAAGAAGGCCAGGCAGTGGTCGATGGGCAGGGACTTGGCCTTCCGGTCGCAGAAGTCGAAGAGCTCGGCCGTGGTCCGCGGCGGCTTGGGCGCGAACTTCTTGTTGTAGAACAGCATCAGGTGGTTGCCGTTGGAGATGGGCACGCCCCAGGTCTTGCCCCCCTGGGACACGGCCCCCACCGCGGCTTTGTTGTAGCGCTTCAGGTCGAAGAGCCCGTCCACGGGCATGATGAAGCCCGAGACCGAGTAGATGCCGGCCGGGTCCGACTGCGAGATGAGCAGGTCCGGGGGGTTGCCCGCGATGGAGGCGGTCTGGAACTGCTGGCGCAGGTCCTCCGGATGGTAATGGGTGCGGACGATCTCGACGTCCGAATTGCCGGGGAGCCCGCGGAAGGCCTTCAGGACCGAGTCGATGTAGGGCGCGACCGCCGCGTCCTCCATCTCCCAGACCACGAGGCGCCGGTCCGGGTCGCGGGGCGCGCCGACGCCGCAGCCGGCCGCGAGGCAAAGGCCGGCCGCCGGCAGCAACGACAGGACGACTCCTATCCGGGGAGGACGCGTACGGCCCAGTTTACCAGAAATCCTCCCCGGATAGGAACCCTGCGCTCAGCGCGCGAAAGCCTCCTCCTTGAGGAACTGCTTGAGCTGGGAGCGCAGCGCCGGGGACTTCTGGAAGCCGTGCTTGCGCACGACATGGTCCTCGCCCGCGTCGAGCACTTCCGCCTCGGAGCCGGAGATGCACAGCGTGCAGCCCGCCTTGGGATTCTGCCTGCAGTCCAGCACGAACCTCTTCCACTCGCTCATGATTTCCTCCCCTGGCCGCTCTTGAGGGCGTATTCCGCCATGCCCTGGAAGTCGACCAGCACGACAGGCTCGTCGCCCACGACCCAGGCGTCATGCCCCGTGGGCACGGAACAGACGTCGCCGGCCTTGCACTCCCGCACCGTTCCGTCGTCCATCTGGATGCACAGGGTGCCCGACAGCTGGTACTGCAGGTGCGGGGCCTCGCAGCTCTTGGTCTTGGCGATGGGCTTGACCGCCTTGGACCAGCGCCAGCCCGGCTCCAGGATGGCCTTGCCGACCGTGGCGCGGCCGAGCTTCACGAGTTCCAGCCTCCCTTTATCGAAGACCCGCCGCTCGTCCGGGACGCGGAAGCTCTTGACCTCGATCCGCCCCTTCTCCAACGTCGCGCTCTTCGTCATGGATGTCCCTCCCAACCCGGCATAACGGCCATGCCTATAGGTTAGCGCGGCGCGGTCAAGAGGCGGTCAAGTCCACCCCCGCCCGGTTTCTTGCTAATATGGAAGGCATGCGGCCGACGCCCGCCAAGCACCTCCGGGACCTGCTCGAGCATACGTCCCTGATCGCCTACCTCAAGCACGCGGACGGCCGGTACATCTACGTCAACCGCATGTACGAGGCCGCGGCCGGGGTCCCCGCGGACAAGATCATCGGCCGGACCGACCACGACATCTTCCCCGAGCCCGTGGCGAAGCTCTTCCTGGAGCAGGACCGGCAGGTCATGGAGAAGAAGGCCGCCATGGACTTCGAGGAGACCATCCCCCTGCCGGACGGGGCCGCCTCCTTCATAACCTCCAAGTTCCCGCTCTGCGACGAAAAAGGCAAGGTCTGGGCCGTGGGCGGGGTGTGCACGAACGTGACCGCGCTCAAGAAGGCGGAGGAGGCGGTTCGAGCCAGCGAGACCCGGCTCAACGCCCTCATCGCCAACGTCCAGGAAGGCTGCATGATCGTGGACCGCGAGGGCGTCATCCGCTACGGCAGCCCGGCCTTCCTCCCCCTGCTGGGCTACCAGCCCGAGGAGGTGGTCGGCAGGCACATCCGGGAGTTCATGCGTCCCGACGAGATGGCGGTCTCCCTGCCGGGCTTCGACAAGGTCGCCCGGACCCCGGGGGCGGTGAGCCCCCGGGAACTGCATATCCGGCACAAGGACGGCTCCTGGCGCACCATCGAGGGCCGGGCCACCAACCACATGAGCACCCCGAACATCGAGGGGGTACTCATCAACTTCCGCGACGTCACGGCCCGCCGCATCGCGAAGGACCACCTCATAGAGAGCGAACGCCTCTACCGGGCGCTGGTGGAGACCACCAACACCGGCTACGTGGTGGTCGACGGCGACGGCCGGGTGGTGGACGCCAACGCCGAGTACGTGCGGCTCACCGGCCGCAGGAGCATCGACGACATCCGCGGCCGCAGCGTGGCGGAGTGGACCGCGCCCGAGGACCGGGAGCGCAACGCCCGGGAAGTGGCCATGTGCTTCGCGGAAGGCCTGGTCCGCAACCTGGAGATCGATTACGTGGACCGCGAGGGGCGCCGCATCCCCATCGAGATCAACGCCACCGTGGTCCGGATGGGCGAGAAGCCCCTGATCATGACCTTGTGCCGCGACATCAGCGCGCGCCGGACGGCCGAGGAGGAACTGCGCCGCAGCCGGGAGAACCTGGCCGAGGCCGAGCGCCTGGCCGGCATCGGGAGCGTGTTCCACGACCTGAAGGCCGGCAGGTACTACCGCTCCGAGGGCATCCACCGCATCTTCGGCGTGGGCAAGGAGGAGATGCCGGACGAATGGCTCTCCTTCATGCGCTTCGTCCACGAGGACGACCGGGACCGGCTCGGCGTCGCCATCAAGGAGGCCATCGCCTCCGGCTCCTCCTTCGCGGTGGAGTACCGCATCCGCAGGCCGGACGGGGCCGAGCGCATCATCCATGCGGAAGGCGAGGCGGCCTTGGACGCCGACGGACGGCCGCTGCGCTTCGTGGCCTGGCTGCAGGACATCACGGAGCGCCGGGCGCTCGAAGAGAAGGTCCTGCGGATCGGCGACCGGGAGCGGCGCAGCATCGGACACGACCTGCACGACGACATCGGCCAGCAGCTCACGGGCATCGCGCTGCTGGGCCGGGCCCTGCAGGAGCGGCTCGCCGCGCAGTCCTCGCCGGAGGCTCCGGCCATGTCGGAGCTGCTCAAGCACGTGGACAACGCGCTGTTGCGCGTCCGGGAGATGAGCCGGGGCCTGCAATCCGTGCCTTCCCGGCCCGAAGGCCTGCTCGACGCGCTCACCGGCCTGGCCTCGCACGCCAGCGCCACGGCCGGGATCGCCTGCGCCGTCGAGGCCGGCAGCGCGGTGGAGGTCGCCGACCCCGGCATGGCCGACCATCTCTACCGCATCGCCCAGGAGGCCGTGCACAACGCGGTGCGGCACGGCCGCCCCAAGGGGGTCGTCATCGCCCTCTCCGAGGACAATGACGGCCTGACCCTGTCCGTGCGCGACGACGGCACCGGGCTCCTGGCCGCGGACAAGAAGGCCTCGGGCATGGGGTTCGACATCATGCGCCACCGAGCCAGCCTCATCCACGGCACATTGACGGTCTCGAGCCAGTCCGGCAAAGGCACCCAGATCATCTGCCGGGTCCCGAACGGGAACCGCGCTATGCGGAGATAGAGAATGAATGAGAACAATCCCCCCAAGGCCAGCCACCGCTCGGGCCGCGCCCGCATCCTCCTGGTGGAGGACCACCCCATCGTGCGCCTGGGTCTGGCCCAGGTGCTCGGCCAGACCCAGGACCTGGAGGTCTGCAGCTTCGCGGATGACTCGCATTCCGCCCTGCGCGCCGTAGGCTCCGCGCGGCCGGACCTCATCATCGTGGACATCTCGCTCAAGACCGAAGACGGCCTGGAGCTCGTCAAGGACCTGCGCTCGCGCAAGGTCCAGACCCCGGTGCTCATCCTCTCCATGCACCAGGAAACGGTCTACGCCCCCCGGGCCATGCGCGCCGGGGCGCAGGGCTACGTCATGAAGGGGGAGCCCACGCCGCGCCTGCTCGCCGCCGTGCGCAAGCTGCTCTCCGGAGGGATATTCTTCAGCGAAAAGGTCACCGCCGACCTCCTGCGCCGGCAGATCGGCGGCGAGCCCGTCGCGCTCTCACCGGTGGAGATGCTCACGGACAAGGAGCTGCAGATCTTCCGCTTCATCGGGCAGGGCCGGTCCACCCGGGAGATCTCCGAGACCCTGCACCGCAGCGTGAAGACCATCGAGGCGCACCGCGAGAACATCAAGGTCAAGCTGGGCATCAAGAACTCCCCCCAGCTCGTCCGGGCGGCCGTGGAGTGGGCCGCCTGCGAGGAGCGCGCCTCAGGCTAGGGGAATCCCCTAGTAATTAATAAGTCAACCCCCGATTACCAGTATCCCGCTATTATGTGATAGTGGTACGGCTTTATTCTGTACAGTCGCTTCGGATTCCAAGGGAGGGATTGAATGGTCAAGATACTGAACATCTCGGAAGGCTCGACGATCGCGATGCACGCGGCGATCCTGCTCTCCAAGGGCCCCGGCAAGCCCATCACCACCAACGACGCCGCCGAAAGCCTGAAGGTCTCCGCCGCGCACCTTTCGAAAGTCTTCCAGAGGCTGGCCAAGGCCGGCATCGTCCACGCGGTCCGCGGCCCCAAGGGCGGCTACCTCCTGGGCCGGCCCCTCTCCGAGATCCGCCTCATCGACGTCCTCGAGGCCGTGGAAGGGCCCATGAAGCTCAGCCGCTGCCTCATGAACTCGCCGCGCTGCGGCGACGACGGCTGCATGCTCGGCGGCCTCCTGGAGAACATCAACAAGCAGGTCCTGCAGCAGTTCGAGAAGAGGCTCTCCGAAGTCTGACGCGTCCGGACGGCGCAAAGCCCCCGCCTTCACGGCGGGGGCTTCATTTTCCCCTCAGCGATCCGCGCCGGCCTGCGAGACCTTGCTGCCGGGCTCCAGGCTGCGGGTGAGCCACACGTTGCCGCCGATCTGGGAGCCCTTGCCGATGCGCACCGTGCCCAGGATGGTGGCTCCGGCGTAGATCACCACGTCGTCCTCCACGTCCGGGTGGCGCTTGACGCCCTTGACGGGGTTGCCGTGTTCGTCGAGCGGGAAGCTCTTGGCGCCCAAGGTCACCCCTTGGTAGATGCGCACCCGGGCGCCGATGCTGCAGGTCTCCCCGATGACCACCCCGGTGCCGTGGTCGATGAAGAAGCTGGGGCCGATCTCGGCGCCGGGATGGATGTCGATGCCCGTGGCCGAGTGCGCCAGCTCCGTGATGATGCGCGGGATGAGCGGCACCTTGAGCCGGTAGAGCTCGTGGCCGATGCGCTGATTGGTGATGGCGAGTATGCCGGGATAGCAGAACACGGTCTCCGCTGGACAGGTGGCGGCGGGATCGCCCTCGTAGGCCGCCCGCACGTCGCTCATGAGCGTTTTCTGCATCGCCGGCAGGGTCTTAAGGAAATCGGCCGCGATGGCGGCGGTCTTCTCCCGGCAGTGCCGGCAGGACCCCGTGCCCGTCAGTTCGCAGAAGAAGCAGAAGCTGCGCTCGATCTGCTCGGAGAGGATGCGGGCCGCCTCGTCGAGGGCCGCGCCCATGTGGAAACGCGTGTTATCGGACGGGATGGGCGGGGTCCCATAGAAGCCGGGGAACAGAACGCTGCGCAGCAGCTCCACGGCCCGGCGCACTTCCTCGCCGTTGGGCAGGGGGAGGTCCGGATGCTTGCGAGTCAGAGGGCTGATGCGGTCGCGGGCGTGGCTGCAGAGGGCGTCTACGACCCCGCTGAATCGGTCTTCTCCAGTCGTCATGCCCGCATTATAACACTTGGGCGCTTTTTGATACCATGAAGACATGTCCTTCATCGCCGATCTCCATATCCACTCGAAGCATTCCCGGGCCTGCAGCCGGTCCTTGGAGCCGGGATCCCTCCACCGCTGGTGCCAGCTCAAGGGCATCGCGGTGCTGGGCACCGGCGACCTCACCCACCCCGCCTGGTCCGCCGAGCTCGAGTCCACGCTCGTGGCAGCCGAGCCCGGGCTCTACCGCCTGAGGCCGGAGCTGGAGCGCGCCCAGGACGCGAAGGTGCCGGACTCCTGCCGCGCGCCGGTGCGCTTCCTGCTGGAAGGCGAGGTCTCCTGCATCTACAAGAGGGACGGCCGGGTGCGCAAGGTCCACCACCTGGTCTTCACCCCCTCCTTCGCCGCGGCGGAGCGCATCCGCGCCCGGCTCGGGGAGATCGGCAACATCCGCTCCGACGGCAGGCCCATCCTGGGGCTGGACTCCCGGGACCTGCTGTCCATCGTGCGCGACGCGGACCCGGAGGCCTACCTCGTTCCCGCGCATGCCTGGACCCCCCACTTCGCCGTGTTCGGCTCGGAATCCGGCTTCGATTCCCTGGAGGAATGCTTCGGGGACCTGTCCCGTGAGGTCTTCGCCATCGAGACCGGCCTCTCCTCGGACCCGCCCATGAACTGGCGGCTCTCCGCCCTGGACCGCGTCGCCCTCATATCGAACTCGGACGCCCATTCCCCGGAGAAGCTCGGCCGCGAGGCCAACCTCTTCGACTGCGAGCTCTCCTACGCCGGCCTGTTCTCCGCCATCCGCGGCCGCGACCCGAAGCGCTTCCTAAAGACCTTGGAGTTCTTCCCGGAGGAAGGGAAGTACCATGCGGACGGGCACCGCAAGTGCAGGGCGCGCCTGGACCCCGCCGAGACCATCCGCCGGGGCGGACTCTGCCCAGCCTGCGGCAAGCCGGTCACCGTCGGGGTCCTGCACCGGGTGGAAAAGCTGGCTGACCGGAAGAAAGGCAAGCGTCCGGCGGGGGCCGCGGACTACGAGAGCCTCATCCCCCTCAAGGAGGTCCTCGGCCAGGTCCTGCGCGTGGGCCCCGGCTCGGTCAAGGTGGACGCCCTCTACCACCGGCTCCTGGCGCTCTTCGGGCCCGAGCTGCGCATCCTGCGCGAAGTCCCCGCCGCGGAGCTGGAGCGGGAAGGCCTGCCCCTGCTGGCCCTGGCCCTGGACCGCATGCGCCAGGGCAAGGTCTCCCTGGCCGCCGGCTACGACGGCGAATACGGCGTCATCTCCCTGCTGGGCGAGGATGACTTCACCCGCAAGGCCCAGCTCTCCCTGCTTTGAACGGCGCCGAGCTCGACGCGTCCCAGCGCGCCGCCGTCCTGGCGGAGGAGGGCCCGGTCATCGTGGCGGCCGGACCGGGCACGGGCAAGACCAGGGTCTTCTCCCACCGGGTGGCGCGCCTGATCCGGGACCGGGGCGCCCACCCCGGAGAGATCCTGGCCCTCACCTTCACCCGCAGCGCCGCCGCCGAGATGCGCGGCCGCGTCAAGGCCCTCCTGCCGGGGGCGCGGCTCGACGCCCTGTGGGTGGAGACCTGCCACGCCGCGGCCCTGCGCATCCTGCGCGAGGAAGCCTATCCTTTCCCGGAGCCCGCGGTGCTGGGCGAGGCGGAGCGGGCCTCCCTGCTGGAAGGCGTCGTCCCGGCCCGCGAAGCGGAAGCCCTCCTCGATGAGATCCGCGCGGCCAAGCAGCGCCTGGAGCCGCCGGAAAGCGCTCCCGGCCGGCTCTATCAGGAGCGCCTGAACAGCCGCCGGCTCCTGGATTTCGACGACCTCTTCCTCTGCGCCCTGCGCCTCTTCGAGGAGAGGCCCGAGGTCCTCAAACGCTGGCGCGACCGCTTCCGCCATGTGCTCATGGACGAGTTCCAGGACACCACTCTGGCCCAGTACCGCTTCGCCTCCCGCCTGGCCGGCCGGGACTTCTTCGTGGTGGGAGACCCCGACCAGTCCATCTACGGCTTCGCGGGCGTCCCCTTCGACCCCTTCGCCGCCTTCGCCGAGGACCATCCGGGCTGCCGGGTCCTGCCCCTGACCGAGAACTACCGCTCCCAGGCGGTCATCCTGGACGCCGCCAGGCAGGTCATCGCGCGCAACCGGGCCCGCCTGCCCCGCCAGCTGCGCGCCTCCCTGGCGCGGGGCCTGCCCGTGGAGATCTCCGGCCATCAGAGCGACCGCCAGGAAGCCGAGATGACCGTGCGCCGCATCGAGGGCCTGCTGGGCGGGGCCAGCCGCTTCAGCGTGGACACCGGTTGGGCCGCTCGGCCCGGCGAAGGAGAACGGATTTATAGCCTCGCGGACATCGCGATCCTCTACCGGCTCAACGCCCAGGCCCGGCTCTTCGAAAAGGCGCTGGAACGCGCGGGGCTGCCCTACACGACCTTCGGGAAGAAGACCCGGAAGGACGGCCGCGAGGTCGCGGCGGTGGAGGACCTTGAGGATTTCCGCGACGGGGCGCCCCGGCCCGCGGGCGAATCGGTGACGCTCATGACCGCGCACCGGGCCAAAGGCCTGGAGTTTGCGGTGGTGTTCCTGGCCGGGTGCGAGGACGGCGTGCTGCCCTACCGGCGCGACGGACACCCGGGCGCCGTCGAGGATGAGCGGAGGCTCTTCTATGTGGCCATGACCCGGGCCCAGGACCGGCTCTTCCTGTCCTACGCGCGCCAGCGCTTCTTGTTCGGGAAGTCCCTGTCCCTCCCTCCCTCCCCCTTCATCTCGGACATCGAAAGCGAGCTGCGCCGCCTGCAGCAGGCCCCCCGCCGCAAGCGGCCGCGAGGGCGCCAACCGGAGCTGTTCTGAACCCGTGGCCCGCGCTCAGCGGGGGGCGTGGAAGAGGAAACGGCTTTTCACGGCCTCGGGTCCGGGGAGCAGCTGCGGCTCCTGCTCGGCGTTGAGGGCGCGCGCCTCGTCCCTGACCGCGGCGGCCGCCGCGGCATAGGCCGCGCCCAGGCTGTCCTGGCCGTCCTGCAGGGCCTTGAGGAAATGGTAGGTCAGCAGGCCGTGGCGTTTCTCCGGAGAGGACGTCGAGATCTGCCCCGCGCCCGTCGCGGTGAGCACGGCGGTGTTGGGACCCAGGGCGGCCTTGGGCGCCGCGAGCACGAGAGGCCGGGCGCCCTTGGCCAGCAGGCTGCGGCCGCCGGCGCCGGAGAAGCAGGAGTCGAGCACCACCATGACCTCCGAGGCGGGCAGCTCGCCCAGCTTCGCGTAGAGCTGCGCCAGGGGATAGGCGGTGGACTTGAGGTAGTTGGGGTCTCCGTCCGCCGGGACCAAGTAGGCGTCGCCGCTGGCCGGGTCCGGGGCCCCGTGTCCGGAATAGTAGAAGAAGACCCGGCCGCCCGCGGCCGCCCGGTTGGGGAGCCAGGTCTCCACGACCTTGCGGATCCCCGCGAAGCTGGCCCTCTCATCGAGCAAGGTCTGGATGTTGCCTTCGCGCATGCCCATGGCCAGCAGGAACCGCTTGACCGCCTCCGCGTCGCTGCGCGAGTAGTCCGACGCCGGCAGGTCGGGATAGCGCTCCACGCCCACCACCACCGCCAGGTCCCGCTCGCCGAAGGCCTTGGACAGCGCCGAAGGGTCCGGCTCGCCCGCGGCCAACTCCGCACCCTTGGCCGGGGCGCCCCAGGAGACGGTCGCCTGGTCCCCGGGCCACAGGAGCCCGCCGGGGTTGCCGACGCGCAACTCCACGCGGTAGAAAGGCTTGCTCCCTTCCTGCCTGGGCAGCGCCTGGATCTGCGCCGCATGGCCGGGGAAGCTGGCGCCCTCCTGCGAGGCCACGGCGAAGCGGACCGGCTGGTCCACGCCGAGCCCCGCGGCCGCGGATTGGGGCAGGGTCGCGGAAAGGCGGAGCTCGGAGAGGTCGGTCGCCACCACGAAGAACGGTTCCTGGCTCAGCTGCCCGGAGACGCGCTCGCCCTCCGACAGGTTCACGGCCGTGACCCAGCCGTCGACGGGGGACTTGATCCGGGCGCGGCGCAGGCGGCCGGCCGTGGCGATCTCCTCGACCTGGCTGCGCTGGGACTTTTCGTTCGCCGCCTCCCGCCGCTCCGAGGCCAGCAGGGACAGGTCCTCCGCGTCGCCCAGGTTGGAGCGGGTCTCCGCGCCCATGCGCTGGAGCTGGCGCGCGCGCTCGGCCTGGGTCTTGAGAAGGCCCGCATCGGCTCCCGCCCGCCCCGCTTCGGCTCCCGCCAGGCCGGCCTTGGCCTTGGACTGCTCGGCCGCCGCCGCCATGTCGGTGGTGTCCAGGACGGCCAGGATCTGCCCCTCCGAGACCCGCTCATGGAGCCGGGCCTTGACCGACATGACGATCCCCGCCACCTTGGGCCGGATGGGGACTTCCTCGACGGCTTCCAGCGGTCCGGAGACGGGCACGGCTCCAGCGGTCCCGACGGTCAGCAGCAGCGGCGCCAGCCAGAATCCTCTCATGGGACGACCATTATATCTAAATCTGGCCGCCCGGCCGGTTATGATATCATCAGAGTGTGGAAAGCCCCTCGTTCCTGAAGCTGGCGGCGGCGCGGCGCAGCATCCGCGCCTTCCAGGACCGTCCCGTGGAGCGCGAGAAGCTCGAGCTCTGCCTGGAGGCGGCGCGCCTGGCCCCCTCGGCCTGCAACGCCCAGCCCTGGAAGTTCGTGGTGGTGGACGATCCGGCCCTGAGGAGGAGACTGGCGGACGCCGTGTTCTCCGGAGCCTACGCCATGAACAAGCACGCCTCCGCGGCCCCGGTCCTGGTGGCCGTGGTCTCCCAACGCGGCAGCGCCCTGGCCTGGGTGGGCAACCAGGTCCAGGGCACGGTCTTCCGGCTCGTGGACATCGGCATCTCCTGCGAGCACTTCGTCCTGCAGGCCGCGGAGCTGGGCTTGGGCACCTGCTGGCTGGGCTGGTTCGACATGAAGGCCGCCGGCCGCATCCTGGGAGTGCCGCGGGGCCACCGGGTGGAGATGTTCATCAGCGTCGGCTATCCGGCCGAGGCCCCGGATCCCCGACCCCGGAGGGCCCTGTCCGACATGAGCTCCTTCAACGGCTACGGCCCGGGCCCCTCCGGCCCTTGACAGAAAAGAGGAATCCCTTTATCCTAAAAGAGCCTTTATCCAGGCAAGAGGTACCCCTATGAAGACCCGATCTGGCCTGCTCCTCTTCCTATTCCCCCTTCTGGCATGTCTCCCCGCCAGGAACGCGTCCGCCGAGGAGCCCGCGGCCTACACTCTGGCGATGCTGGGCGGCGAGGCGGACAGCGAGCCCTGGAGCGCCTGGTACGAATTGAAGTTCAAGGACTTCAAGGGCGTCTCCCACGACCTCTGGTGCCGGGCCAAGGACTGCAAGTCGCGCACCGGCATCTCGGCGATCTATAGAGACCTCCAGTGCCGGTTCAAGGGCTGCCCGAAGCTGGTGCCGCTCTACGTGTTCCAGGGCCAGGGCACGGTCGGGAAGTTCGCGCAGGGCAGCCGCACGACCTTCCCGAGCAAGGTCTCCGCCTTCATGTTCGACCCGGCCACGCAGAAGGTCATGGATCCCCGGGACAAGGAATACTCGGTCCCCCTGACGCAGAGGAGCATGCCGCCCGGCGACGCCATCTGCGTCCTGTCGCCGAGCGCGATCGCCAACGACGCCCCGGTCGCGAGCGCCCCTCCCGCGCCGCCCCCGCCCCCCGCCCTGAAGGCCATCTCCCTGGATCCCGCCTCCGTGCGAGGCGGAGCCTCGGTCAAGGGCTGGGTCAGCCTGAAGGACGCGGCGCCCGCCGCCGTGACCGTCGCCCTCGCTGCGAACAACCCCGCCGCGTCGGTGCCCAAGACCGTGGCCATCGCCAAGGGCAAGAAACTGGCTTCCTTCGCCATCAAGACCACGGCCGTGACCGAGAAGAAGACCGCGCGCATCACGGCCAAGCTCGACTCCTCCGCCCAGGGGGCGAATCTGACCATCCTCCCGCCGGCGCCCACGCCGCAGCCTCAGCCCCAACCGCAGCCCCAGCCCCAACCCCAACCGGGCGAGGATCCCTTCGCGGCCTTCATGCCCGGCGTGGAGAAGGTGACCGTGTCGTTCATGTTCTCGCCGGATGAGATGACGGCGGACGACCGGAAGAAGTTCCTGGAGGCCCTGAAGACGGACCCGGACAACGCGGTCAAGGAATGGAAGCAGAAGACCCTCCAGCGCATCAACGACTTCATCACGCACCGGGCCAAGAACCAGCTCACGGAGTCGGATAAGAGGTACGCGGCGGAGCTCGCCAAGAACAAGCTCACCGACCAGGACCTCAAGAACTACTTCTGCCAGAGGCGCGCGGCCATCGGCGCGGCCCTCCAGAGCGGCAAGGTGAAGCAGTCTCTGGAGGCCACGGCCGTGAGCAGCCAGGAAGGCGCGGGAAAGGCGAAGGGCGGGGAGCTCGAGGCCGGCAGCGCGCTGGCCGGCAAGTCCTTCACGGCGTCCGCGGAGGCCAACCAGTTCTGCGACGGGAATCCTCAGCAGCCCGGGCCCCCGCCCGAGACTCCCCCGCAGTCCAACCCTCAACCCCCGGCCGGCGGTGGCGGCGGCGGCACGCTCCCCAGCATCTCGGGCACGCTCCAGCCCCCGGCCCCGGGCAGCGGAGGCGGGCCGGGCCCGAAGCCGGAGCCCATCTTCGACTTCAGCGAAAAGGGCAAGCGCGACGCGGCCGCCTTCGGCCTCATGAGCGGAGGCATCATGGGCTTCCTGTTCATGGGCGCGGGCGCCGGACCGGCAGGCATCTTCCTCGGCGCCCTGATCGGAGGCATCGTCGGCTTCCTCGGCTACGCCGCGCGGAAGAAGAAGGACTAGCGGGGCGGGCTGAGCGCGTCGGCATGAGCACGCCCGCCCGTCCCCACGGTCCTATGCCGCCCGCGGCCCACAGCGGCCCCCTGCCCTGGGTGACGCTGCGCGCGGCCTCCGCGACCGCCAACATCTACAAGCGCATGATCGGCGAGGCCGACCCCAAGGCCCGCGCCGGCGACCTGGTCGCGGTCTATGACAAGGCCGGAGCCCCCTACGGGGTGGCCCTCTACAACCCCAAGAGCCTCATCACCCTGCGCCTGCTGACCCGGGAGCTCGCCGGCTTCACCCCCGAGGAGTTCTTCGCCGAGCGCCTGGCCCGGGCCGTGGAGTTGCGCCGGGAACTCTTCCAGCTCGACGCGGCGGCCGACGCCTACCGGGTGGTCTACGATCTCGGCGACGGCCTGCCCGGGCTGGTAGTGGACCGCTACGGGGGCTTCATCGTCCTGGAGCTCTACTCCCTGGCCATGTTCCGGCAGGCGGACCTCCTCGAGCGCCTGCTGTCCGCCCACTTCCCCGGCGCCCGCTTCGTCCGGCGGGCCAGCGAGTACACCGAGAGCATGGAGGGCTTCAAGCTCCCCCCCGGGCCCAGGACCGTGACCCGCGTCCGGGAGCATGGGGTGGCCTTCGAGGTTGACCTCACCGGCGGGCACAAGACGGGCTTCTTCTGCGACCAGCGGGACAACCGCCTGGCCGTCTCGCGGCTGGCCGCCGGCCGCAGGGTCCTCGACGTTTGCAGCTACACCGGCGGCTTCGGGCTCTATGCCATGAAGCTCGGAGGCGCCGAGGCCGCGACCTGCGTAGAACTCGACCCCGAGGCCTGCCGGCTCATCGACAAGAACGCGCGTCTCAACGAGGTCAAAGTCGAGACGGTGTGCGTGGACGCCTTCCCTTACCTGCGCCAGATGGCGGCCAATTCCCGGAGTTGCGGTCTCGTGGTCCTCGACCCATACAAGATGATCGCGTCCCGGGAGGGCTACCGGGAAGGCCGGCAGAAGTACGTGGACCTCAACCGCCTGGCGCTCTCCGTGACCTCTCCGGGAGGGATCCTCGTGAGTTGCTCCTGCAGCGGCATGCTCTCCTGGGAGGACTTCCAGGCCGCCCTGCGCACCGCAGCCGGCTCCGCGCGCCGCCGCGTCCAGGTCTTCCGCAAGAGCGGCGCCGGCCCGGACCACCCCGTGGCCGCGGACCATCCCGAAGGGGAATACCTCAAGGTCCTCTGGTGCCGCGTCCTCTAGGCGTGTAGGGGGTCAGATCTTGAAATTTGAAATTCGGGCCTGCTACCGGGAACAAAATGCCCGCTCAATCGTATATAGAGTATGGCCCGACCACTCAGACTCGAGGTTCCCGGCGCATATTACCATGTCCTGGCCAGAGGCAACGCTCGCCAGGACATCTTCCTAGACGACCAGGACAGGCTCCATTTCCTCGCCACACTTGGCGAGAGCGTGCAGCGCCATGGACTGCTTGTCCATGCCTATTGCCTGATGCGCAATCATTACCATCTCATCGTGGAAACGGTCAGGTCGGAGCTCTCGCGGACTTTGAAGAGACTCAACGGCATCTATAGCCAGTTCTTCAATCGTCGCCATGAGCGCGTAGGCCACCTCTTCCAAGGACGCTTCAAATCCCTGCTAATCGACAAGAATGCCTATTTTCTTGCTGCTCACCGCTATATCCACCAGAATCCTGTCCGCAAGGGGCTGACATCTCATGCCGCCGACTATGAATGGAGCAGTTGCCGCGATTTCCTGGGGATCAGGCGGTCCCCTCCTTGGCTCAGAACGGACCTGGCGCTGGGATACTACCACGGGGATGCCGATGAGAAAATGGCGGCTTACGCCGTTTTCGTCGAGACGCCAGCCAAAGAAAATCCGTTCGAAAAATCCTATGCACAGGCCTTCCTAGGCAGCCCAGAATTCGTGGAATCCATGCGGCGAAGGGCCAGTGCCGTGGCGTCCGGTGAGCACCCTGCGCACAGAGCATTCGAGGTTCGACCGGAACCGGCAACCATCGCTCCGGCTATCGCCCAGGAGCTAAAGAACTCGACCGAGAGACTCCTCGGCTGGCGAAGGCCGGCTCAGTCCTTGGAGATGTACTTTCTCCGGGAACGCGCCCTGGTGCCTCTTGATGACCTAGCGAGACAGTTCGGAGTGAGTCCGTCTGCAATCAGCCACCAGGTCGCCAAGGTCAAGGCCAGCTTGGAGCGTCACAGGGGACTTCGCAACTCCATCGAAAGGATTGACGCAATCCTGACCGGCCAATTTCAAATCTCAAGATCTGACCCCAGCCTTTAGGACGGGACCTTGGTCAGGGCCTCGTAGAGCTCCAGCGCGGTCTGCATCCGGACCTTGGGGTCCGGGGCCAGGACCTGTCGGATGAGGGCGTCGAACTCCTTGGGCAGCTCGTGGACATGCGAGCTCGGCGCCGGGAAGTCGCCCTTGTGCTTCTGCTCCACCATCTCCGGCACGCTCGGGGCGTTGAAGGGCAGGTAGCCGGTGGCCATCTCGTAGAGGCAGATCCCCAGGGCGTAGATGTCCGAGGCCCGCGTGGCCTTGCCGTAGTGCTGCTCCGGAGGCATGTAGCGCAGGGTCCCGGTCACCCCGCGCTTGTCCACGAACGTGGCCGACAGGGTCCCCGTCGCCTCCACCGCGATGCCGAAGTCCATGACCCGCGCGATGCCGTTCTCGTCGAGCATGATGTTGGCCGGCTTGAGGTCGCGGTGCAGGACGTGCTTGCGGTGGGCGTAGTCCAGCGCGTGGCAGACGTAGTGGAAGAGCCCCTGGCACTCCTTGAGAGCCAGGCGCGAGCGGCGCGCCAGGACGTTGTGCAGGGTCTCCCCCTTCACGAACTCGAAGACCAGATACAGATCGTCCCCGCTGACCAGACTCTCGTAGATGGGCACGATGTAGGGGTGGGTCAGGTGCGCCGCGGTCTTGGCCTCGCGCAGGAACTGCTCGCGCATCAAGGGGTCGACCAGCAGGCCGGGAAGGAGCCGCTTGATGGCGACGATGCGGTCCAGGTTGCGGTCGTAGCCCTCGTAGACCTCGCCCATCCCGCCGGTACTGATGAGCTTGCGCAGCTCATACTTGCCCGCGAGGACCTTCCCCGACGACATCGGCGGCTTGGCCGGCGTCTGGAGGGGCTTGCCCGCGGCGATGGTGCGCAGGTCCTCGGCGAGGCGCTCTCCGCCCAGCATGGTGGCCTGCTTGGCGAGCTCCTCGTAGTAGTCCTTGGAGGAGTCCGTGGGCTTGGCCTCGGCGACCTGGTTGAGCATGAGTCCGGCCTGGTCGAAGTGCCCGAGCTTGACGTGCAGCTCCAGGAGGAGCGAGCGGTCCTCCGGGCTGAACTTCTCCATGGGCTTGGCCGTGAGCATCTTGTAGGCCTGCTCGGTCTTGCCCAGGCGGGACAGCCCGGAGGCGTAGGCGCTGTAGAACTCGGGGGAGCGGCCCGGGGCGCAGAAGTGCGCGGCGAAATCGTCCAGGGTCTTGGACTTGGCCAGCAGGACCAGGACGTCGTTGGCGCGGCCGGAGACGGCGGCCTCGACCAGGATCCGCTCCGCGAGCACGTCCTCCATCCGCTCGGTCTTGCCCTCGGCGGCGAGCCTGCCGGCCACCTCGAGGGCCTGGCCCAGGGTCAGGCCCGGCAGGACCAGGTCGCGGCCGGCCGCGTCGACGCTCGCGATGATGGCGAGCAGTTCCTCGGAGGAGAAAGTCTCCGCCTTGCCGCCCTGGCGGCAGAAGAGGGCGTAGGCGTCGGATATCTCCTGATGCCGGGAGGGGGCGGAACCCAGCAGTCCTCGGATGGTCCCCGGCAGGCGCTTCTGCGCGGAGGACGTGGTGGCTTTGAGGACGGAATAGGCGGCGAAGCCCACGGCCGAGCAGAGCAGCCCTCCGATGATGAAGGGCCAAGGGTTGGAGTTCCGCGGCCGGGGAGCGTCCGCGGGCTGAGCCTGAGCGGCCGGGGCCGGGGCCGCAGTCTCGGGCGCCGGGAGAGGGACGTTCCTGGCCGCCGGCTCAGGCGTTCCAAGAGAAGCCCCTGTGGGCCGCGCCGGCGCGCCCTGCCGGGAGACAGCCTTGTTGAGGCTGACATCCGCCTCTCCTGGAGGAGAGGCGGGCGCGGAGGGCGGGGCCTGCCCAGGCTGGCGAGCGGCCATCTGCTGGAGGAGATTGGCCATGTTCTGGCGGAGCTGCTCCGCCCCCGGGGGCGGCAGGCCTGGCCCGCCTGAGGGGACCATCCCCGGCGGGAACGGGGTCGGCTGGCCGGTCTTGACGACGCCGCCCATGTCGGGACGCAGCATGTCATCGCCGAACCCTTCGCCTCCCGCCATCCCGCCGCGGCCCTTGCCGCCGGAGAAGCCTCCGGAGGAGGAAAGCCCCTGCAGGAAGCCGCCCGTCTGGAACCCGCTGTTCATGCGGGTCTTGGTCTCCGAGCACTCCGAACGGGCCAGGCGCTCGCCCTGCCTGGCGGCGCTGCAGAAATGCATGTCGGCCTGGGTCGCGTCGGGAAGCACGCCCTCCCCGTTCTTGTACATCATCCCCAACTCGTAGTCCGAGCGCGGCACGCCGGCGTTGGCGGACATCCCCAGGAGCTGGAGAGCCCGCCGGAAGTCCTTGGCCACGCCCTGGCCGCGGCGGCTCATGGCGCCGAGCACGGCCATGGCCTTGGGATGGCCCGCTTGGGAGGCCTTCTGGCAATAGCCGGCCGCAGTCTTGTAGTCCGGCTCGCCCCCCTCGCCTTTCCAGTAGTTGTAGCAGAGCCAGTACTGGGCTTCCATGTCGCCTTGCGCCGCGCGCTGGCGGAGCTGCTCCAGAGAGATCTTCTGCGCCCAGGAAGGCGCGGCCGGGGCGAGCAGAGCCCCCGCGAGGGACAGCGCCGCGGCCAGCCGCCCGATCCGCCTCATGCGCAATATCATAACACAAATTCAGACACCTTATCGCCGACGCGGGTTCCCGGAAAGGCTTTAAGGAGTATCTCGAAACTGATATCATGCGGGACAGGCCCGGGAACCCGACATGGAGCGTCCCACACCGCGCATACTGGAGAAGACCGAGAGTCTCTCCCTCTTCCAGGTCCTGGTCCTGTGCCTGTCGGTCTTCGTCCTGGCGGCTCTGGCCGCGGAGACCTTCCTGCCCCTGAGGCCCGAGGTGCGCGAGCTCCTGCTCCACCTCGACACAGGCATCTGCCTGGTCTTCCTCCTCGACTTCCTCCACCGCCTCCACCGGGCCCGGGACCAGGCCAAGTTCCTCTTCCCATGGGGGCTCATCGACCTGCTCTCGAGCATCCCCGCCCTGCCCGCCCTGCGCTGGGGGCGCGTGTTCAGGGTCTACCGCCTGCTACGGGTACTCCGGGCCTTCCGCTCGACCAAGCTACTCCTGGAACACCTCTACCGCCGCCGGGGCCGCGCCATCTGCGCCACGGCGGCCTGCGCCTGCCTCCTGGTGGCGCTCTTCTCATCTCTCGCCATCCTGAACTTCGAGGACCGGCCGGATGCCAACATCCACACCGCGGGCGACGGGCTATGGTGGTCCCTCTATACCCTGGCCAACATGGACTATCTGGGGCTCTATCCGGTCAGCTTCGAAGGCAAGCTCATCCGCTTCCTGCTGGTGATCTCCGGGATGGTCCTCTTCGCGGTCTTCACCGGCTACGCGGCGAGCCTCTTCATGGCGCCCGGAGAGGCGGCCGAGACCGACGAGATCAGCGCCCTGCGCCACGAGGTGGCCCGGCTGCGCGAGCAGCTCGGCCAGGAGAAGCCGCCTCTTTGAGGCTCCTTCTGACGCTGGCCCTGCTCCTGCCGGCCCGGGCCGCGGCTCCGAAGTACGGGCCGGCGCAGAAGCCTCTGGCCGTGCCTCTGTCCCAGGACAATTCCTACTTCCGGAGCCCGTCCCGCCAAGCGCCGGACTTCTGGCGCCTGGGCTCCTTCTATGTGCCGCAGGTCAACGGCTACTCCTGCGGCGCCGCCTCGGTCGCCATGACCCTCAACGCCCTGCTCAACACCGGACCCCGGGGCGATGAGGACAAGAACATCGCCCAGGAGACCCTCCTCGAAAAGGTCACGGGGGACTGGCAAGCGCTCCTCTCGCCGCCCGGATCGAAGGGGAAGCACGGATTGACGCTGGCGCAGCTCGGAGCCTTCCTGCAGGCCGGCCTGGCGCACTACAGCAAGGGCAGGTTCTCGGTGGAGAGACATGAGCCGGCGTCGGGCGGAGCCGCGGAGCTCGCGGCTCTCCGTGCCGCCTTGACCGATAACGAGAAGGACCCGGACGACATCATCGTCGTCCACTTCGTGCAGGACGACCTGACAGCGGCCGCAGGCGGCCCCTATCCGCACATCTCGCCGGTCGGCGCCTATGACGCGGCCGGGAGAAGGGTCCTCATCATGGACGTGGACCGCGAATGGTACGAGCCCTACTGGGTGCCGGACGAGGCCCTGCTCCGGGCCATGGTCCACGCGACTGCGGCCTTCGGTCGCGGCGGCTAGATCCACGTCCGCCGGGCTCCCTAGAACTATATAATCTACGAGTCATGATCGAGCTGATCGGCTACGCCGGCTCCGTCCTGGTGGCGGTCTCCCTCATGATGAGCAACATCTGGCGTCTGCGCTGGATCAACCTGGCCGGCGCCGCGTTCTTCGTCTGTTACGGCCTAGCCGTGCGCGCCTATCCCGTGGCCATGGTCAACGCGGTCATCGTGGCCGTGGACGCCTACTACCTCGGGCTGCTCGCCGGGAAGAAGGATTATTTCGGCCTCATGCCCGCGGCCAGCGTGGACGAGAGCCTGCTCCAGGGCTTCGTGGACTACTACCACGAGGACATCCAGCGCTTCTTCCCGGGATTCTCCCTGCGCGGCCTCCCGCGGCCGCGCTGCGTCTTCACCCTGCGCAACCTCATGCCCGTGGGGCTCTTCGTCTGCGAAGGACAGGACGGCGGAATCCTGCGCATCCACCTCGACTACGTCATCCCCGAGTACCGCGACCTGCGCAACGCGCGCTACCTCTACTCGGCCCAGGCCGGGCTTTTCAAGGAGGAGGGCTTCCGGGAGTTCCGGGTCCGGCCCGGGTCCCCGGCGTTCGAGGCCTACCTCAAGAAGCTGGGCTTCGGCCCCGCGGCGGGCGAGACCGGGGCCTATTCCAGACGGATCTGACCAGGAGATGATCATGCTCGAAGACACGCTCAAGAAGATGGAAGACGCCGTCAAGAAGCTCGGCTCGCTCAAGGGCAAGGAAAGGGCCGAGATGCTGTCTTTGCTCTCCAGCCTCAAAGCAGAGGTCGAGCGGCTCTCCAAGACCCATGGGGAGCAGGCCCACAGCATCGCCAGCCTCGCGGACATGGCCGCCCACGAAGCCACGCGCCGGGACAAATCCCCGGACCTGCTCAGGCACTCGCAGGAGGGCCTGGCCCTCTCCGCCCGGGGCTTCGAAGCCTCCCACCCCCAGCTCGTGGACGCCATCAACGAGCTGTGCACCATGCTGGCCCGCATCGGGATCTGAACCGCCCCGGCCGTCCCCAGGATTGACAGCTCCGGCCGGGACTTGTTATCTTCGGCTCAAGTCCGCACCAGGAGGTCCCACCCATGAGAACCGGAAGGCTGATGTGGTCCGCGGCGGTCCTGTCCTGCCTGTCGCTGCCGGCCGCCTTTGCGCAGACCGAGGTCAAGGAACAGGAGAAGGCCGAGGCCGCCCAGAAAGGCGGGGCCTGCAAGGACGACGCGGCGAAGTTCTGCAAGGACGTCCAGCCGGGAGGCGGGCGCATCGTCAAGTGCCTCCAAGCCCACAAGGGCGAACTCGCCGCGCCGTGCCGCGAGGCCCAGGAGAAGATGGCGCACGTCGGCAAGCAGATCAAGGCCGGACTGGACAAGGCCAAGGAGGCCTGCCAGGGCGACCTCGACAAGTTCTGCAAGGACGTCCAGCCGGGCGAAGGGCGCTTCGCCGCCTGCCTCAAAGGGCACCTGGACGAACTGGCCCCGGCCTGCAAGATCGCCTACGACAAGCTGGACATCCAGGCGCAGCGGCGCAAGCTGATGCAGGGCTTCGGCGAGGCCTGCCAGGACGAGCTCGACAAGTTCTGCAAGGAGATCCCGGCGGGCGGCGGGCGCAAGCTGGTCTGCCTGCACGAGCATGAGAGCGAGCTCTCCGAGGCCTGCAAGGCCGCCATGCCCAAGAAGCGCGGCGCGAAAGACGGCAAGGGAGAGCCGGGCGGGAAAGCGCGGTAGTCCGCCGGGCCCAGCGGAACAGGACCGGACCGCTTCTGCTATAATCATTCTTCGACCCTTTGGAAGGGTGCGTGAGCGGTTGAAACGAGCAGTCTCGAAAACTGCCAGGGGCGCAAGCCCCTCGGGGGTTCGAATCCCCCCCCTTCCGCCATTTTTTATTTTCTCGACGGAGAATTGCCGGTCTCGTTCATTGAGTCAGTGACCTGCTAGCACAGTCCCAAGAACTGTTCGGGGTGAAAGCCCCCTTGGGAGTTCACACAAAAGTTCACACTCAAGTTCACACCCCGGAAGGCCCTGATTTCTACCACCGAACCTTTACGGCGATTGCGACAACACGATTTGACTCGCTCCCTCTAGGCCACAAGCCTTCAGGTCGTGGGATCCCAGGTGGAACTGCAATAGTTGAACTGTCAGTTTGCGTCACCTTGAGGAGAAAAGCGAAAATCACATTGATGGCTTCCGACTCCGAGTCAGACAAGCTGCCCGATCACACACCATCCGATCTCGACCAAGCCCGCATGGAGATTGAACGCCTCCGACGCGAGAACGAGGAGCTGCGACAGCGCCTGAAGCTGACGGTCTCCGAGACCGAAGTCCGATATCAGACCCAAGAGGGTGAACTGCCATTCGAGAATCGGCCCCTGCCGACCGTCACCAACGCTTCTCCCGTTCAGGAGAAGATCGGTCTATTCCATTCTCTCTTTCGTGGGCGCGATGACGTTTACGCCACGCGCTGGACCAACGAACGGACAGGGAAGAATGGATATTCTCCGGCCTGCGAGGACCCCTGGAGCCTGCGCAAAGGCCAGCCGCGCAAATACCTACCATTGACCAACCAAGTCGTTCATGAGCATCTATCCGGCAACAAGACCATCGGGATATTCCCGCTGCTTAAAGACAATGCCTGCTGGTTTCTGGCCTGCGATTTCGACAAGGAAGGCTGGCAACTGGACGCCGTGGCGTATCTTGAGGTCTGCCGCCGTTACGGAGTGCCTGCCTACCTGGAACGCTCGCGCTCCGGCAACGGAAGCCATGTGTGGATATTCTTCTCAGCCCCGGTTCCCGCAGTCCAGGCCCGCCAACTGGGGATGCGCCTCCTACGCCAGACCATGGACGCCCGAGGGGATCTGGATCTCGGCAGCTATGACCGCTTCTTCCCCAACCAGGATTTCGTCCCAAAGGGAGGCTTCGGCAATCTCATCGCCGCGCCGCTGCAAAAGAAATGTCGGGCACTTGGCAACACGGAGTTCCTCGACACCTCCTCGCAGGATCTCAAGCCCTGGCCGGATCAGTGGGCCTTCCTTGGCAGCGTCCAACGGCTGACCCAGACCCACGTTGAGGCCATGCTGGAAACGGTGCCGCCTGTGACGGTCGGGCCGGGGAAGCCCCCGCCAGCAACACCGGCGCTCAAAGCACGATATCCTGCCCCGAAGCAAATCCGCTGCGAGTTCGGGGCCTCCTTCAGCCTTGAGAAGTCCGGTATTCCGCCCTGGCTGCTCTCCCAGATCAAGCATCTGGCCTCCCTGCATAACCCGCAGTTCTACAAGAATGAAAAGCAGCGTCGCTCCAACCATAACACCCCGCGATTCATCAAATGCTATCGGGAGGACTTCAGCCATATCCATCTGCCGCGCGGCACGGCAGAAGAGGTCCAGATCATCACCCGCGCGGCCGGCAGCGAACTCGTCTGCGTGGACAAGCGGCTGGTTCCCGAACCGATTTCTCTACAATTCCATGGCTCGCTGAGACCAGAGCAAGCGCATGCCATGAAAGCCGTGCTGGCGCATGACATGGGCTTTCTCGTCGCACCTCCGGGCGCGGGGAAGACCGTGATGGGCTGCTTTGCCGCGGCACAACGCGGACTGCCCACCCTGATTTTGGCCGACAGGAAACCGCTCCTCGATCAATGGCGCAAGCAGTTGATGGCTCTCTTGGGCCTAACCTCTCGCCAGATAGGCCAGGTCGGCGGCGGCCGCGACCGCCAAAGCGGCGTGGTTGACCTAGCCATGATGCCAAGCCTCGCGAGACGCGACGACCTATCCGAGTTCTTCTCTCGATACGGCTTCATCATCCACGACGAATGCCATCATATCCCGGCCGTGACATTCGAGGCATGCATGCGCGATGCCTCAACGCGCTACATCCTCGGTCTAACCGCCACGCCCTATCGCCGGGACGGCCTTGAGGACATCATTACCATGCAGTGCGGACCGATACGGCACCGGATGGCGGAAAACAAGAGCTCCCTGCTGCTTACGCTCAACATCCGCGAAACGGGGTTCGCCCTACAGTCAAACGGCGAAACCCCCATCCAGGAGGTATTCAAATATCTCGTCGAGGATGACGTCCGCAACTCCCTGATCGAACAAGACGTGCTGGCAGCTTTGAACCGAGGCCGGCGCTGTCTCATCTTGAGCCATCGCAGAGAACATTGCCGGCTCCTGGCCGCGAAACTGACCCAGAAAGGCAAGGCTCCGTTCGTGTTGAACGGCGGCCAGGGGAAGAAGGAACGGACCGCGATCCTCAAGGCCATCCAGGAAACCCCGCAGGACAAAGATTTGATCGTTGTGGCGACCGGCCAGTACCTCGGAGAAGGATTCGACTGCCCAAGCCTCGATACTCTCTTCCTGGCTTTCCCGGTCGCCTTCAAGGGCAAGCTGATTCAGTATGCAGGACGCATCCTGCGGGAATTGCCGGACAAAACGGATGCAGAAGTCTACGACTACGTCGACGCCCAGACCCCGGTTCTCAAGCACATGTTTTTCCGCCGTCAGAAGGCATACAAGTCCCTAGGATTCGAGCCCGGCACAGCTCTGGGGTGAGCAGGACATAATGTCGCCACGCAAGAAACAGTTCCCGGGAAGCACACCTTCGCAGTCAACGGACGCCTATTGGGTTTTCGCGGAAAGGAAGACCGGGCAATATCCAGAAGCAACCGACAGAAGTGGGAAGTGGCTTATCTTCGTCCCACTGGGAAAGATTGATGTGGTTTGGGAGCGGATTAAACAGGCGACCGAAGAGGGAAAGCTTGGCGGCAGCGCCAAAGTCGCCACGGCCAGGCCGAACCCCAATGCCGCTGACCCGACCAAAAAGGTCATTTGCGTCTACAGCTACGACTGGAAGGACAGGGAAGACATCATGCGAATCCGAGCGGAGCTCCGTGCCCTTGGAATCGCCTGGCAAATTCCATACAAGGCGGATGCGGACACCGACGCCGGCAAGTACCGAGTATCTGGGCACACCCGCATCAGCAAGTACTACGAATGAGACAATCACGCCAGGAAGCCGTACCGCAGGGGATGCAGGAACGGTTTGAGGCCGTCATGGGGATTGTCGATCCCTTCTGCCGAACACACCTGAATGAAGAGTATGCGGCCTTGTGCCGCAGGATGGCCGCCGCGCTAAGCCGGAAACGGCCGTCGCCTCTGGCGGGCGGAACGGCCCGAGTATGGGCCTGCGCCATCGTCTACGCCGCGGGCAAGGTGAATTTCCTGTCCGACAAGAGCCAGAAACCGCATCTCAGTTCGGCCGAGCTATGCCGTCTCATGGAGGTCAGCCTGGCCAGCGCTTCAGCCAAGTCAGGTCAAATCCTCGACATCTTGGGAGCCATGCCCCTTGACCCGCGCTGGTGCCTGCCCAGCCGTTTGGCGGACAATCCACTCGCCTGGATGATCACTGTCAATGGCATCGTCATGGACGCTCGCTCCGCTCCGCGAAAAATCCAGGAGGAAGCGTCCCGCTTGGGACTGATTCCCTATCTTCCCGGCGCCGACACCGAGGAAGTCCAGGCCCCTGATAAGCCAACCCCATGAGCAAGTCTTTGCCTCGGTTGAGCAAGAAGGAATTCGAGAGCATGGCCGAGGAAGCCACGGTCGACTGCTACAACGAATCGGAGCAGGCCGTCGGTTGGCTCACCATGATCGAGGACCATCTCAAACTGCCCTTTGAAACCAAAATCCTGGGCGTACCTGCTTCGGTGGTGCGGATCGACATGGACCAAACCGCGCATATCGTGGCAGTTTGCCGTCGAGGAAAATATCGGCAAAGCGTTCCCATCCTTGATCTCCATCTCCCGTCGCCGTCTCCGGCCGGGGCGGAATGGATCGAAGCCTATCGGCGATGGAAAGGATAGTCACGCCCCCCCAGGAAGCCCTTCAGCGTCATTGGGGATACGACTCATTCAAGCCCCTGCAGCGGGAAGCTGTGGAGGCGGCGCTCGCCGGACGCGACTGCTTGATCGTTCTGCCGACCGGAGGAGGAAAGAGCCTCTGCTACCAACTTCCCGCCGCGATGGGCCGCGGACTCGTCCTTGTCGTCTCCCCTCTCATCGCCCTCATGGACGACCAAGTCGCCGCGGCGCGGGAGGCGGGCTTGGCCGCCGACGCCCTCCACTCGAACCTTGAGTCAGACCACCGCGGCGAGGCGTATCGGCGGCTGACCGCAGGCAAGACCGACCTCCTCTACGTAAGCCCTGAGCGCCTTCTCGTGGGCGACCTGCTTGAGGATGTCGCCCGGCGGCTGATCCTGATAGCGGTGGACGAGGCGCACTGCGTCTCGCATTGGGGCCACGAATTCCGGCCCGAGTACCGCCGCCTGGCCGAAGTCCTGGAGCGTTTCCCAAAGGCGGCGCGCATGGCTTTGACCGCGACGGCGACGCCCGCGGTCCAGGAGGATGTCTGCGCCCAACTCGCGCTGCGTGAGCCGGCGCGCTTCATCGGCCATCCCGACCGCCCGAATCTGGTTTACCGCGCCTTCCCGCGCCGCGACCAGTCGGCACAGGTGCTGGAGGTCGTGCGCCGCCACCCCGGCGAGGGCGGCATCGTGTACGCCCAGACGCGCAAGGACGTGGAGCGCTTGGCGGCGAAGCTTGAGGGGGAGGGGATCTCCTGCGCGGCCTACCACGCCGGCCTGCCCGCGGACCGCAGGCGACGCGCCCAGGACGACTTCGTCAACGAGCGACTGGACGTAGTCGTCGCCACCATAGCCTTCGGCATGGGCATCGACCGCTCTAACGTCCGCTACGTCGTCCACGCCAACACTCCGCGCTCTGTCGAGCATTATCAGCAGGAATCGGGGCGCGCGGGCCGCGACGGCCTGCCGGCCGACTGCGTCCTGCTGTTCGCGGCCTCGGATCTCGCCTTGCACCGGGCCCTGGCGCTCAAAGACGGCCCCCTCGCTGCCGAGCGCCAGCGCACGCTCGAACGCCAGTTGCGCGAGATCGGCCGCTACGCCGTAGCGCCCGTGTGCCGGCATCGCCTTCTGACCGAGCATTTCGGCGCCGCTTACCCGCCCGAGGGGACCAAGCCCGAAGCGGAAGGCTGCGCTGCTTGCGACGTCTGTCTTGGCGAAACCAAGAGCCTCTCGGCCGAGGCAGCCCTGCTTACGGCCAAGAAGGTCTTGAGCGGGACCTGGCGCGCGGGCGGGCGCTTCGGGACTGGTTACGTCGTCAACCTGCTCCTGGGACGCGGCGATGAACGCATGACGCGCAACGGCCACGATTCGCTGCAGGTCTTCGGCCTCCTTAAGGAGTCCGGAGAGGCGGCCGTGCGTTCGTGGGTGGACCAACTCATCGTGCAAGGCTTCCTAGAAGTCGTCGAGGAACGGGAGTATCCCCTTCTGCGCATCACGGAGACGGGGAAGGCCCTATGCCACGATGAGGGGACGGTGCGGCTTGGTGTGCCGGCTCCTCCAACGGTGCGCGGCAGGAAAAAACCCAAGGCTTTAAGAAAGAGCCTCGTTGCTAATTTCTCACCGGATGAAGAACTCTTTGAACGCCTACGCCAGCTTCGACGCCTGATTTCGGAGAAGTTGGGCGTCCCGCCTTACGTGGTCTTCCACGACAGCGCGCTGGTGGAGATGGCTGCTCTGAAGCCCAAGACCCAGGATTCCTTGCGCGGTGTGAAGGGTGTTGGGGATCGGAAACTCGAACGCTATGGAGCGGCATTCCTTGATGTGATTTCGGGCAAACCGCCGGAATCTGCTGCCACCCTTGTTTAGGCGGGTGATCTCCCGTTGCCAACGACATACCGGCCCGCCGGACGCCCGACTCGCAGTTTGACGCCATATCTGCAACAACACATCGAATCATACGTATTATTGGCATTACCAATGCATATAATGTAATACTATACGCATCATGAACAAAGATACTCTGAAAGCCATCCTGGCCGACCAGAAGGAATCTTTTGATACCAAACTGAAGGCGGAGCACATCATCAGCCGCGATGGGCTTGACGCCGCGAAGAAATACATCCGTCACCCCAACATCCTCCTCATTACGGGGATGCGCAGGGCAGGCAAATCTGTTTTTGCGCATCTGCTGGCCGGGAAAAGCCGGCATGCCTTCGTGAACTTTGACGATGAACGCCTAGTGGGGTTCAAGTCAAACGATTTCAACATGCTCCTGGAGTGCTGCCACGAACTTTATGCCGGCTGGGACGTCCTCATTCTCGACGAAGTCCAGAACGTGGGAAACTGGGAACTATTCGCAAGCCGTCTGCGTGAGAATCACAAGATTATCGTCACTGGATCCAATGCCAATCTGCTGAGCACAGAACTGGCCAGCCGTCTGACCGGCAGGTTCGTGGCGCACGCGCTCTTTCCCTTGAGCTTCGACGAATTCCTGCGGTTCAACTCATTTCAATGGACGAGGGACTCCCTGCATTCCAGCCGGAACAAAGCCGCAATCCACGGCTTATTCTCCAAATACCTGCAGCAAGGCGGCATCTTTGAATGCCACAAATTCGGAGACGAATTCGCCAGGAGTCTTTTTCGTTCCATCATCACCAAGGATATCGCCCTCAGATACGCCATCAAGCATGTCGCCGCCTTGGAGGAGTTCGCCCTGCTCACCGTGAATTATTTCACCTGCAAGCTCTCCTTGAGCAAGGTCAGTGCCTCGCTATCCATCAAGAGCCCCAACACGGCGCGCGAATATCTGAGGTACCTGGAAAACTCGTTCCTGCTTTTTACACTGAACCGGTTCTCCTACAAGGTCAGGGAACAGCTCTCCACGTTCCGGAAGGTTTATATCGCAGACAATGGCATCATCAAAGCCTTATCCCTCGGATCCTCTCAGGATAAAGGGAAGGTTCTTGAGAATCTCGTGGCCATCGAGCTTAAGCGCCGCTGCGGCGACGGCGATTTTTCGTTCTTCTATTGGGATAACGGCCGCAGCGAATGCGATTTCGTGGCCCGAAAGGGACGCAAGTTCATTTTCGCCTGCCAGGTTTGCTACGAGCTGAACCTGGGCAACCGCAAGAGGGAAACAACCGGCTTGGTCGGTGCCTGCAAGGAACTGGGGCTGCGCGAAGGAACCATTCTTACCATGGACCAAGAGGAATCATTCTCCACGCAGGGCATCAAAATTTCGGTGACGCCAGTTTGGAAATGGCTTTTAGAATCACCTGCCGGTTCGTAATATCGACCATGTCCCCTAACCATGGCGAATTTGCTTAAATATTGTTGGCCGTTTGCATCCCCTCAGATAGAATAGGGTAGACGGCCTTGAGTTGGTACTGGCGATCAAAACTTCACACAGAAGTTCACACTTTATTTCGGATAATTCGGAGCGAATAAGGTGGGTCGCCAATGTGGCAACTAAAAAAGTATTGCAGGACAAGACGAATTTGACGTACGTAAATTTGCCGGAAGGTGCGCAAGCCGTCGAAATCGGCGGTCTCGAAAACTGCCAGGGGCGCAAGCCCCTCGGGGGTTCGAATCCCCCCCCTTCCGATGCTTTAGACTCTTATCGAACTCCTCCCCGCCGACCCGCTCTAATAGCCAGGGTTGGCCTGGGAGCGAGTAGAAGTTGAGAATCACCTGATGGCCTGCATGGTCGTAAAGGACCTCCCGGAACAGCAGCGCGCATAGGTCCTTCCTTTCATCCGGCGTCAATTTCCAAAAGACCCGGCAAACCTTCTTCAGGTTTCCGGCTATGACTTCCGGCGATGGGGCACGGCTGCGCACGTGTTTTTCCTCGGCCTCCAAGGCCTTTAACCGCGCCGCCAGGGCATCCCTGAGCCTGCCGACCTCCGCCAGCCTTTCCGCCAGCATGGGATTACCTTGCAGGCCGCTATAAGCCAGGGCATCCACGAGGTTGTGGGCCTGCTGATCGAGGCTCTTTCTCTCGTCGTCCAGCCGCTTGCGCTCCAGCAATATCTCCGGTATCCGGATATCGGCCTGCTCCTGCGTCTCCCGCATCACCAGGGCCACCAATTCTGGGCATTCCGCCAAGCGCTCCAGCCGGTCAAAAACCAAGGCTTGGACCGTATCCGCCGACACCCTGCGGACCGGGCATTTTTCCTTGCCTCCGTGATTGACCGATGAGCAGACATAATACCGGTAGCAGTCGCCATATTTGTTGTAGGCGAAGGAGGTCGTCATGGGCGACCCGCAGGAGACACACCGCACCAATCCCCTGAGCCAGAAATCATATTTATCGCGGAGCCGCGAATTGCGGGCCACCGCATTCTTGCCCAGGAGACTCTGTACGTCATTGAAGATATCCGGCGGGATGATGGCTTCATGTTTGCCGTCGTAAAGCTTGCCGTTGAATTTAATCTTGCCGATATAGACCACGTTGCGCAGAACCCTCGCGAGCCCGGTCTTGGTGTAGCGCCCCCCGCCCTTCTCCTTCCCCTTATTCTCTCCGTTGACGACTATCCACTTCTTGAACCGGTAGCCCTTGGCGTTGAGCAGCGCCGCCGCCTTGTAGAGGGATTGCGTCTGGAGGTAGACGGTGAACTGGTCCAAGGCCTGTTGCTGCTCCACCGCGTTGGCGACCCAGGCCTTCTCCTTGATGTCATAGCCGATGATGGGATTGCCGCCCGTCCGCATCCCCTTCTCCGCCATGCAATGGAAAGAATGCTTGACCCTCGCAGCCGCGTCCTTCCTCTGCTTCTGGGCGACGCTCATGATGATGGTTTCTATGAACTCCCGGTCGCAGGGAGAACTCGTCTCATAACGCTCCATCACTGAATAATACCTGACGCCATGAGCGAGGAATAGCGCCTGAAGCTCCGCGAATTCGCGAACGTTGCGCGAGAGCCGGTCCAGGCTGTAGACGGCGATAGCATCGACCATCCCGTTCTTTATGTCCGCGAGGAGGGCCTGGAGCCTCGGGCGGTCCAGGTTGCCGCCGCTATAGCCATAGTCCTCATAATAGAGGGCGTCGGAAGTCGTCCATTTCTCCCCTCGGCCCACCCGCTCGGCTATGAAGTCCATGACCGCCTCTTGCTGCGCTTGGGGCGAGGTCAGGCGGTCGCCATCCCCCTCAACGCTCTTGCGGGTATATATCGCGCATCGCACTTCCTTGTTCTCCAAATTCTCTGTCGTCATAAATCCTCTCAGTACCGGTACTA
>JACRDO010000084.1 GCA_016212885.1 Elusimicrobiota bacterium
AGCGGCAAGGGCTTTGTCACCCGAGCCTGCCACCGATTCGTTGCCTCTTCGGTAGTCGGGTCAGCTATCCGGCCGAACTGGACAATTGCCGGAGTTGGACTTTCACCTACTGGTTGATGCATGTTACTGGCTGCACTGTATTGGAAGACACTGCTGCGGCGCGCAGGTTTTCCGGACGGCCCTCAAACTCTCAGACTTTAGCCCCCCTGTCGAGTGGCTGGATTTGCTCCGAAAAATGCAGTCCAGAAAGAAAAGAACGACCCGCTGTGACGGGTGACGGCCGGGAGGGCATCCCCATCCCGAGGAGCGCAATGCTGGAGGATTAGGTGCAATACCGTTCACTTAAGCCGGGTGCCCGTCGTTGCAGGCATAGCCGGTCATTTTGGTCTTGACATGACGAGGATAGCGTCGGTCGGTTCGTCGCTCGGGAAGAATGAACTTTCCGACGTCGATGCGCATCCTCTTCACCATCTTCGGCAGAGAGCCCGGGCTCGCCATCGCCGCCCAATAGAAAACGTCTCGAATGACCCGCAAGACGCGGGCGAGAAAGGTTTCCGGCAGTTCGGAATGCTTGCGTCGGGCTGCGATAGGAAATGGTGACCTCGACCAAGTCGTCTCCCCGCCGTCGTATCACCTTCCACTTCAGGTTCTTGCGCGCACGCAACAGCCAGTGCCGTTGCTCCCCCCGAGAGCGAATCCCGTGCAGGAGGTTGTAGTCGACGCAGAGCCGATCCAGCACCGACACCGAATGGTCGGGGACTCTCTCCAACAAGGGTCCCGCCGGCGCCAACTCGCCGGTCTTGCAGTCGGTAAAGTCGAAATCCACCAGCTTGCGGCTGCGCAAATCCATCAACCCGGGGAGACTTTACCATTTTTCGTCGGGAGACCGGCTTAAGTGAACGACATTGGAATTAGGTGAGGCAAGGGGCCCTTGACAGGACTTCCCATTCCGTCCATTCTTAGGGTAATCAATCATGCGGCTTGACCCTGCCCGAAGCCTGCGCATCCTCTTGAGCCTTTTGGTGTTGATAGGCCTGGGGGGGGGCGTTTGCCTCTTGCATAAGGCTTTCGCGGACAACCAGCTGGTCCTGAGTTTGCTTCTTCCCGTAATCGCCGAGGGCCAGGCTTTGAGGGCCAAGGTCATCGAAGCCCGAAAGGCCGCCCTGCAGCTCGATCAAGAGACGCTGGCCCAGAAATCGAAGCTTCCGAATGTGAGCGGGGTATTCGAGCCCATCCATTTGGGACTGGCAAAGCCGGCCAAGCCGGGCGAGTACGGCGGCGGAATGTCGCCGCGGCTGGAGTTCATCGAAAAAGAACCTGGCCAAGAGCCTTCAAGACCTCGCCAAGCTGCCCTCGGCTTGCGACGCTGCGCATCAGGCCCAATGGAAGGCTGCTTCGGCGAGCCTTCAGCTTCTGCTCAAGACCATCACCCAGGCGAAGCAGGCGCGGGCGCAGGCGACTTGGACGGCCAAGGAATCGGACAAACTGATACAGGCCGCCCTGGCGCGCTTGCGGGGAGCAAACGACAAAGCCTCCGTTCAGGAACTGGAGAGCTACAACAAGAAGCTACAAGACGGCCTCGGCGCGGCTGGAGAGGCTCTGGGCAAAGGGCTATCTGGGAAAAGCCTGGACAAGAAGGCGATGCCGAAGCTGGGCGCCGAGTGCGGCAGCGCTCTGGCTGTCGGGCTTCCTTCCAAGAAAGACGCGAGCATGCAGCTTGAGGCTGCCTCTTCCAAACCTAGCCTGACAAAATCAGTTGATCTGACTCCGTCCAGGTCGGAATCCGCCAAGGAGACTGTGCAGCCCAAGAATGCGGGACGAAATATCCTCGGCGCTTCTATGGCTGTTCCGTCGCCCATCAAGGCGATTGACCCGAAGGAGTGCGCTCGACTATACAAGTATGACTACAAAAAATACGCGGAGTGCGCCTGTCCAGGGGGAACGCTGACCAACTACGGCGTCTGCATACGCAAAGGCGACGGTTGGGGCGGCTTTGACTTCTCGAAGCTTCTGGAAGACATAGACAAATCTGTAAGGAACAATCCGTTTGTCCGCTGGATGAATGATCTTTCGGATAAAATGTGGCAGCGGGAGCTGGAGGGCATCAAAAAAGTGGTGGATGGCGTCAAAAAAATACCGGGGTATATCGATAAAGCACAAAAGGCCTTGGAGGAGTGGGGCCGCAAGCTTCGCGATGAGACCGAGCCGTGCGGCAAGGACTGGTATAATCCGAATAAGGCCTGCTGTTCTGCCGGGAAGATCTTCCCAGGGCAAGTCCCTATCGGGAAAGGAAAATGCGGGTGCCCCGAGGGACAGATCAAGCTGAAAGACGGCAAGAGCTGCGGCAAGAAGCTCCTCAAGATCAGCATCAAGGCCCCATCGGAGCCTATCGTAGCCGGCGGGCCGGAGGTGATCTTCACTGCGGTATTGACCCCGGCTGATGCGGCGGTCGATCTGGAGTGGTCGGTCAAGAAGGAGGAATTGGTGGCTTCGGCGAGGCCAGGCGGTCAAGGCACAAAAACTGGGACGGTTTCGCTCGGATTGGCTGCCGCGCCGCCTCTCGCGCCTGCCTTTGCGACGCTTACGCCTCTGTCCAGAAATAGGGTCCGGCTCAAGCCGATTTTGCCTGTAAGTGGAATATTGGGTGTGAGGGATAGGTACAGCGGAGCGGGTGATGCTGCGCGCTTTAAGATTGAGGGCGGCGAGTGCCGAAAAATTACTGACTTGAAGATACGTCCAGCCAGGCTATGGTTCCATTCCGGGGGGAACTCTAAACCTTATTTCGGAAACCCCTCCTTTTCTGCTGATCCGCCGGACAAAGCGCCCTGTAAGGTCAGATATACCTGGAGCCTTAAGCCGAGCCTGGGCAACAAGATCAAGCCGGGGACTACTTTGCCTACGCTCACTCCTATGTTGGATTCTTTTTCAGGCGAGGAAAAAAGCGCGGACTTCAAGCCGGGAACAGCCTTGGGGACATTCGATATCTTCCTGCATGCAAAAGACAGCTCAGGCGCCGCGCCCAAGACCCTGCCAGCGACAGCATCTGCGCACGTGGCGGGGCTATTGGAGAGATGCGAGTTGATGCCTTCTTCCCCTCCTGGCAAGTGCGTCTATTACTGCCCTGACTCAGGCGTCATACTGCCAGCAGAGGATCGGCCCGAAAATGGGATATGTCCACCTTTCAAGATAATAAGCCCATGAATGCGCAGCCGTCCCGATACGATGAGGCGGACTTCGCAACGAAATACTCATTTCACGGAGAGATGAGCGGTTACAACTATAGTGAAAAGTATTTCAGGCCTATCGGCAACATTATGCTTAGGACCTTTAATCCATTCAAGGGAGCTGGGAGCTATGACTTAAATCTGCAGGCGAGATTCTTTGAGTTTCAGAAAGACAGTGGCTATGTCCCAATCCGGACAACATTTCTTCTAAGCATGTGCACAGGCATCGCGACACATGCAGGGCAGAAATCCCACATCGGATTCAGTGAAGATCTTTTCAGCATGCCAGTTCGCCCCACCGGCGAAACGCCATGCTCCTCCTGCCAAGGCACGGGTTGCGGAAGGCCGGCCAAGCCGGGCGAGATGGCAGTGCCGGATCAGGTGCTGGCCATGCACGATGAGCTGGCCGCGGCGCTCGATGCGGGAGATTTCCCGACCATGCGGGAAGATCAGTCCTTTACGGTCGGCTCAAACTTCGACGGCATGTGGGACCCGGCAATATACCAAATTATGTTTCAAGGGCGCGTACTCGGATTCGGCGCAAAGTCTCCGTCTGACCTTGCGCTTGTCCATTATCCGGCGGTGTGGAACTGCACGTTGAATATCAAGCCGGAGGAAATCGTAAGGATGAAGGATGATCCGAAAGTCGCCGCAGCTCTTTGCGCCTTCTGCAGCCATATTTATTACACATGGTACGACTACGACAAAGACCCCTCAATTCAACATCTGCCCTGCGGGGATTCTCCGATATACTTGGAGGCGGCTCGAAATCCGTGGCATCTTCCTTGTGAAAGGTGCCATGGCCGAGGCAAGAAGAACCGGGCTCAATGCCGATAGTGCCGTATGCCGGTGAAGACCATGGCGAGGTTCAGCTCGTCGCAGACGCGCAGGGCCTCGCGGTCGTCGCTCGAGCCCCCGGGCTCGATGACCGCGCTCACCCCGGCGGAGGCGGCCTCCTTGATGTGCGCGGGCCCGAGCGGCCCGTCGGAAGCCAGCACGACCGGCATGCTCGGCGCCACGATGGGATGGCGCTCATGGCTCTTCACCACGGCCAGCCGCACCGCGTCCATGCGCGTGGTCTGGCCCCCGCCCACGCCGAGGGTGACCAGGCCCCTTGAGAGGACAGCCGCGTGGGTCAGGGTGTGCTTGGCCACGCGCCAGGCGAACTCCAAGGCGGCTGTCTCGAGCTCCGTGGGCCTGCGGCGGGAGACGGCCTTCCGGTCTATGGCCATCGTCGCGTTGTCCTTGTCCTGGATGAGCAGGCCCCCGGCCACGGTCCGGATGTCGATCTCGTTGGGGGAGAGCAGCAGCGACGGGAGCGAGACCAGCCGGATGTCCTTTTTCTTGCGCAGGACGTCGAGCGCAGGCCGCGAGAACTCCGGGGCCACGATGCACTCCAGGTACTCCGGGGCCAGGGTGCGGGCGGCCTCCTCGTCTACGGGGCGGTTGAAGGCGGCCACGCCCCCGGTGCAGCCCAAGGGGTCGGAGCGGTAGGCGAGCCGGGCGGCTTCTCCAAGCCGGTCCGAGACGGCCGCGCCCGCCGGGTTCGAATGACGCACGATGGCGCAGGCGGGCTCCCGGAACTCCGCGACGAGGTCGCAGGCCCGGTCCATGCCGAAGTGGTGGTTGTAGTTGAGCGGGCGGCCGAAGACGAGGGTGGCGGCGTTGAGGCCCCAGGGCCGCGCCCCGCTCAGCTTGTAGAGCGCGGCCCGCTGGTGCGGGTTCTCCCCGTAAGGGAGGTCTAAGGCCTTCTTGAGCCCCACGACCATCTCCTCCGGCAGCCGCTCCAGCGCGGCGCTCAGGTACTGGGCGATCGTGGAGTCGTAGTAGGAGATGTAGTAGAAGGCCTTGGCCGCGAGGGCCTGGCTGCGCTCGCGGTTGAACCGGCCGCCCTCCTTGAGCATCTCGAGCGCCGAGGGGTAGTCGCGCGGGTCGCAGAGGGTCAGGACATGGGGGAAATTCCGGGCCGCGGCGCGCAGAAGGGCGGAGCCGGCCACGTCGAGGAATTCCAGCACCTCCTCCTGGGAGAGGTTCCCCGCGCTCAGGATCTCCGAGAGTGGGTAGAGATTGACCGCGACGATCTCCATCGCCGGGACGTCGTGGCGGTCTAAGTCCCGGACGTGGCGGACGTCGCCGGGGTCGGCCAGGATGCCCGCGAAGATCTTGGGGTGCAGGAGCCGGACGCGCCCGCCGAGGATGTCGGGGTACTCCGTGATCTCCGGGACCTCGGTGACCTCCAGCTCGGCCTGCTTGAGCACGCTCGCGGTCCCGCCTGAGCTCAGGATGCGGTAGCCGAGCTCCGCGAGGCCGCCGGCGAACTCGACGACTCCGGTCTTGTCCGAGACGCTCAGGAACGCGGTCTTCGCTTGCTCTGCCATGGTTCGCTACTCCCCGATCAGCTTGCGGAACGCGGCCTCATCGAGCGCGCGCACGCCGAGCTTGGCGGCCTTCCCGGCCTTGGAGCCCGGCTCTTTTCCGACGACCACATAGGAGGTCTTCTTCGAGACAGAAGAGGAGGCCTTGCCCCCAAGCGAGCGGACCTTCTCCTCCGCCTCGGAGCGGCTCATGGAGTCCAGCTCCCCGGTGAAGACGAAGCTCTTCCCGGAGAGAGGAACCCCTTGGCGCGGAGCGGCTTCAGGCTCGCTCATCTTGAGCCCGGCGGCCTTAAGCCGGTCGAGCAGCCTGCCCATGCCGGGCTGGCGGAAGAAATCCGCTACGGCCTCGGCCACGACAGGGCCGACGTCCGGCACCGCCCTCAACTCCTCCGCCGAGGCCCGCCGGAGGCGGTCTAAGGTTTTGAAGCTCTGGGCGAGGTCGCGCGCCGTCTTCTCGCCCACCTGGCGGATGCCGAGCGCGAAGAGCAGGCGCGAGAGTGGCCTCTCCTTGGCCTTATCGATCTCGGCGAGGAGGTTTTCGGCCCGCTTGTCCGCGAAGAGCTCGAGCCCGAGCAGGTCTTCCTTCTTCAGCGCGAAGAGGCCGGCGAAATCCTTGACCAGGCCCTTGTCCACGAGCTGGTCTATGACCGCCTCGCCGCAGCCCTGGATGTCGAGGGCCCCGCGGGAGGCGAAGTGCAGGAGGCTGCGCTTGAGCTGGGCCGGGCAGGAGGGATTGATGCAGCGGAAGGCCACGAATTCCTCCTCCTTGACCACGGCCCCGTTGCAGACGGGGCAGGTCTTGGGCGGCGCGATCGGACCCTCCCGGCCGCTGCGGGCCTCGGAGACGACCTTCACGACCTTGGGGATGACTTCGCCGGCACGCTCGATGACCACCGTGTCGCCGATGCGCACGCCCAGGCGCTCGACCTCCTCGAAGTTGTGCAGGGTGGCCGAGGAGATGGTCACCCCGGCCAGGAACACGGGCTTGAGCTCCGCCACCGGCGTGACGACCCCGGTGCGGCCTACGGAGAAGGAGACGGACTCGATCGTAGTGGTCGCCTGCCTTCCGGGGTATTTGAAGGCGATGGCCCAGCGCGGGCTCTTGGCCGTGGCGCCCAGCCGGGCCTGCTCGTCCCGGGAGTCCGCCTTGACCACCAGGCCGTCCACCTCGTAAGGCAGGGAGGACCGCTTCCCCTTGAAATCCTCGTAGAAGGCGATGACCTCTTCGATATCCTTGCAGAGCCTCTTGACCCCGGTCACCGGGAGCCCGCACTCCCCGCAGAAGGCGAGGAAATCCGACTGGGTCCTGTGCGGCGCCATCCCTTCCAGGCGGCCGTAGGAATGTGCGAAGAAGCGCAGGCGCCGCGAGGCCGCCACGGAGGGATCCTTCTGCCGGAGTGAGCCCGCGGCGCAGTTGCGCGGATTGACGAAAGGCTCCTTGCCGGCCTCCCGCAGGCCCTTGTTGATCCTCTCGAAGTCGCTCTTGGCCAGGTACGCCTCGCCCCTCACCTCGAAGACCTTCGGCGGTCTCTTGACCGCCAGGCGGAGGGGGATGACGCGGACCGTGCGGACGTTCGCCGTCACGTCCTCGCCCCTCTCGCCGTCGCCCCGGGTCGCCCCGAGCGAAAGGCGGCCTTCCTCGTAGAGAAGCGAGGTTGAGAGGCCGTCGATCTTCGCCTCAACCAGATAGCCGGAGGGGGAACGGCCCAGGCTCTTGCGGACCCGCTCGTCGAATGCGCGGATGTCGGCCTCGCTGTAGGAGTTGTCGAGCGAGAGCATGGGCGGGTAGTGGCGGACCGGCGCGAAAGCGCCCGACACGCCCCCACCGACGCGCTGGGTGGGGGAGTCGCGAGTCACGAGCCCTGGATGGGCCGATTCGAGCGCCTTGAGCCGCTCCAGGAGCCGGTCGAACTCCTCGTCGGAAATCGACGGCTGGTCCAGCAGGTAATAGCGGCGCTCATGCTCGCGGATCTCCTCGCGCAGCCACGCGATCTCCGCGCCGGGGTTTTTCATTTGCGCGCGTCCTTGTTGTTGTTGGGGTCAGGTCTGGACATTAGACATTGCGAGCAGTAGGAATCGGCCATCTCAATGTCTAATGTCCAGACCTGACCCCCGATTGCGCGCGTCCTTGACCTTGTCGAGGATGCCGTTGAGGAAGCGGCTGGAGTCCTCGGAGGAGTACTTCTTGCCGATCTCCAGCGCCTCGTCGATCGCCACACCGACGGGGGTGTCCGGGCAGTGCAGGAGCTCGTAGGAGGCCAGGCGCAGGAGGTTGCGGTCCACGCAGGCCATGCGCTTGAGCTCCCAGTTCTCCGCCACCTTCCCGATGAGCTTGTCGAGCTCAGCCTGGTGCTTGGCGGCGCCGAGGACCAGGGTGCGGGCGAACTCCTCGGCCGCGAGGTCCAAAGGAGGGCCGATGCTGACGATGCGCAGGGCCTCCAAAGCGTCCATCTTCGCCGCGTCGGCGAGGTAGAGCGCCTGCAGGGCACGCTCGCGCGCCTGCCTGCGGCGGCCCATTACAGCGGGGAGGGACTGCCGGCAGATTCTCGTCTCATAGAGCCGAATTGATTCTACAAAAAAGCTCTAAACGGTGTAGCCGAATTCTTTCAGGGAGGAGACGTCTTTGCGCCAATTGGGCCGGACCTTGACCCAGAGATCCAGCTCGGCCTTGCGGCCCAGGAACCGCTCGATGCGCAGCAGGCTTTCCTCGCTCAGGCGCCGCAGGGCCGCGCCCTTGGCTCCGAGGAGGATCCCCTTCTGGCTCTGCTTCTCCACGTAGATCAGGGCGCGGATGAGGTCGCTCCTGCCGGGGATCTCATTGAACTCCTCGATCTCCACGGCGCAGGCGTGCGGGATCTCCGCGCGGTAGAGCTCGAAGATCGCCTCCCGGATCATTTCAGACGCGAAGAAGCGCTCCCAGCGGTCCGAGAGCCGGTCGGCCGGATAGTAGGCCGGAGATTCGGGAAGGAGCGCGATGACCGCCTCCAGCAGCTGGGGCACGCCCGTCCCTTTCAGCGCGGAGACCGCGAAGGATGCGGCCGCCTTGAGCGCGGCGCAGACGGAAAGAGCCTTCTGGACGGATTGCGGGGATGCCGAGTCGATCTTGTTCACCGCCAGGAGGAGCGGCTTGTCCCACGCGGCCAAAGGGCGGAAGACCTCCAAGCCCTCGGAGGCGCCGGGATCGACGACCAGGACCACCGCGTCCGCGTCGTCGCGCGCCGCGGAGCGGGTCATGCGGATCAGCATCCGCTGGAGCCCGTCTTGGGCCTTCTCCAGCCAGCCGGGGGTGTCGAGGAAGCAGACCTGATGGCCCTCCCCGTTGAGGATGCCCACGATCTTGTGGCGCGTGGTCTGCGGCTTGGACGAGACGATGGAGAGCTTGCGGCCCAGGAAGGCGTTGAGCAGGGCGGACTTGCCGGCGTTGGGAAGCCCCAGGAGCGCGACGAAGCCGGCGCGAAAAGGGGCCTGCTCGCTCACCGGGCGTTGAGGACGATGAGGACGAGGTCCGCGATGAAGAGGCCGACGATCGCCGCCTCGAGGATGAGCATCCGGCGGTTGTTGATGTCGCTTAAGACCAGGTTGTAGAGGCTGTCCAGGGTGCGGAGCTTGCTCTCGACGGAGCGCTGCCAGTCCTTGAGGTGGAAGCGGTCCGCGCAGGCCATGTAGATTCGCGCGAGGTGCCAGTCCCCGAAGAACTTCGTGATGTTCGAGAGCTCGTCGGACATCTTCTCGAGGTCCATGCGCATGCTGCGCAGGCGGCGCAGGATCTCCCCGGGGCCCTTGATGACGTACGCCTTGCGGGTGTAGTCCTCGATGTCGTCGTAGGCCGTGTCGACCCCTTCCTCGAGCAGGCGGTCGTAGGTGCGGTACTCCGTGAGCTGGAGGTTCGCGGTCTCGATGGAGTAGAGGAGGTCGTCCGGCTTGCCGTCGGGGTCCACGATCAGCGCGCTGTTCCAGTCGATGACGATGAGGTCGCGCGCGGTGTAGCAGTAGCTGTGGCGGATGGTCTCCTCGACCTCCTCCTCGCTCAGCTGGTCGAAGTTGGCCTCCTCGCTCAGCAGGCCGGCCGCCTCCCTGCGGTGGGTCCTCAGCCAGTTGCGGGCGTTGGTCAGGGCGCGCTCGGAGCCCGGGTCGAAGATGCAGAAGACCGTGTAGGCCTCGGGGTTGCGCTTGCCCGGCGAGGGCTTGACGAGGAAGGGGGCGATGGATTCGAGGAACTGCTGGGCCATGCCCCCGGCGATGTCGTCGACGGTCCGCTGTCCCTCCAGGCGCAGGGCGTGGTACTCGAGGAGGTCGCTCAGGCTGCGAACGTCGAAGTCCACGCGGACCGAGATCGAGAGCGCTCCGATGGAGAAGACCTTCACCTCGCGCCGCAGGGTCAGCGGGCCGGAGGGGCCCTGGAGCACGATAGGGTGCTCCTCGATGAGGAGGGGCTTGTAGAAGGGGAAGTCCCGCGGCATCGTCTTGTCGGAGGGGACCTCGAGGTACTGGGCGCGCTGGCGCACGTAGTCGCGGACCTTCGGGAGGTCGATCTCGTAGGCGACGTCGTAGGCGTACATGTAGACGACTTGGCCTTTCATGGGGACGGGATATGATACCAAACTTCCGACACGGGAGAAGAATTCAAGACCCTAGGTTGTGCTATACTGGTCATATAGACGACGTTGGGCGCCCTTGGACGCGCCCTTCGAGAAGTCCTTGACTTTCGCCAGGATTATGGTATACTCATTGTAGACACCATCAGGAGGTCTCAATGAACGCAACGGTTCAAAAGTGGGGCAATAGTCTGGCGTTGCGAATCCCCAGGTCTCTTGCCGAGGACGTGGACATTCACCAAGGCTCGGTTGTGGAGCTCGATGTGGTTAAAGGCGAGATGGTCGTAAAACCTAAAAAGGAAATAAAGCTCTCGCTTAGACAACTGGTGAAGCGGATCACGAAGAAGAACCTCCACTCCGAGACGCAATGGGGTCGTCCGATGGGTAAGGAAGTTTGGTGAATGCGCCATCCATATTGTCCTAGGCGCGGCGATGTCATATGGCTCTCCTTTGAGCCGCAGGCCGCTCATGAGCAAGCGGGGCATCGTCCCGCCCTTACGCTTTCGCCGGAGTTCTATAATCGGCGGACGGGCATTGGCGTCTTTTGTCCCATAACAACGCGGATCAAGAATTATCCGTTTGAGGTCGTCATCCCAGCGGGATTCAAGGCCACTGGGGCCATAATGTCGGACCACGTCAAAAGTCTAGATTGGACCGTTCGTGGCTCTCAGTTTCTCTGCAAACTACCGGATGCCTTGGTGTCAGAGGTCCTAGCGAAGCTCAATGCACTGTTGACGGGTTAAGGTGCCTAAGATTGGATAGAGCTGCTTCAGCCGGCGGGAGTTTCTCTAGTTTGAAATCAGGAGGCACACCGATGCGCAAGCGAATCATCGCTCAAGTTCAGCAAGAAACCGCATCTTCTGACCAGAACTGGTTGAATGTGGAGGGGCTCGCGGAGGTGGAAATCACCTCGGAGGACGCCGCTCATCCAATCGAGTCCGCGCTGCTGCCCGGCCAGGCCTCGGGGTGGCGCGCCGCAGGGCCCGGAAAGCAGACGATCCGGCTCCTCTTCGCCCATCCGCAGCGGCTTCGGCGGATCCGGCTGAACTTCGTGGAGACCCGCGCTGAGCGCACGCAAGAGTACGTCTTGCGTTGGTCGCCGGATGGCGGGCAGTCGTTCCGGGAAATCGTGCGGCAGCAGTGGAACTTCAGTCCCCAAGGCACAACCTGCGAGATGGAAGACCATCACGTCGAGCTCCCGGCTGTCACTGTGCTCGAGTTGAGCATCATTCCGGACATAAGCGGGGGAAATGCGTTCGCTTCTTTGGCGCAGCTGCGGCTTGCCTGACCCCGCGCTCAACTTGACGGCGCAGGCGCAGCGGGACTACAATAACTCTCATGAAGAACTCTCTTGACCCCATTTCAATCCTGCGCCGTTCAGCCGCGGCCCTCGTCCTGATATCCGCCTGCTCCCCCAAGCCCGTCATCGTGCAGCCTCCGCCCGTGGTCCAGCCCCCGCCCATCGTCCGGCCGCCGCGGGTCCTCGCCCCGGAGAGCCTCCAGAAGGCCCTGAGCGACGCGGTCAAGGAGCCTTTCTCGGACACCCAGGCCATGGACGTGATCTACGCCACCAACCGGGTCCCGCTGGCAGACGCGTCGGCATGCGGCGACGGCTCCTTCGGGGTTGAGCGTTCGACCGCGCTCTACTACGGCGTCTGCAGCCTCAACGTCCCCAAGCGGCACAGCACCGGCGGCTTCGAGGTCGCGCCCAACCCGCGCGCGGACTCGCACAAGTATTTCCGCGTCCTTTCCCAGACGTCCCTTGACGAACCCTCCTTCAAAGCCCTTCTCGCGGCGAAGAAGCCGACGGACGTCCTCGTCTTCGTCCACGGCTTCAACGTGAAGTTCGCGGAAGCCGTGCTGCGCGCCTCCCAGATCGCCTATGACTTGAAATTCCAGGGTCCGGTGGTGCTCTTCACCTGGCCGGCCGGTGCGAGCGGCGGGATGATGGATTCGGCGCTCATCAACCGCACCTACGACGCGAACCGGATGAACGCGATCTACTCGGTGGACCGCACCGCGTCCTTCTTCAAGGCCCTCTCGGAGCTGGACATGAGCGTGCACGTGATGGTGCACTCCATGGGCCACCAGGTGGTCCTGACGGCCTTGGCGAAGGCCGCCCCCTCCATGCCCAAGCCCTTCATCGGCGAGCTCGTGCTCAACGCGCCCGACATCCCCATCGCGGACTTCCAGCGCCTGGCGCCCACGCTCAAGGACATGGCCGAGCGGGTCACCGTCTACTGCTCCTACAACGACAACGCCATCGCGGCCTCGGAGACCTACAACAAAAACAGGCGCCTCGGAGGCTGCGAGCGCGCCCCCGGCATCGACGTGATCAACGTCAGCGAGATCGACGCGCCGGCCCTCGGCATCGGGGGGCTCGGGCACGGCTACTACGCGGCGCGGCCGATCCTCACCGACATCTACCAGGTCCTCCTCGGCGTCCCGGCCGAGAAGCGGCTCTTCATCCGCAGGAGCGAGCCCAACAGCACCGAGGACTATTATTTGCGCCCTTAATTTAACTGGTATAATAGGCCCGTCCCAAACATCCGGAATTCGTAGGTTCGGGACGCCGTTCAACCTCAAGGGGGTTTCATGTTCATCGGAAGCACGCCGATCATCATCATCCTGGCCGTCCTCGCCTTCACCGCCATCAAGATCCTCAACGAATACGAGCGCGGGGTCGTCTTCACGCTGGGCCGCTTCTCGGGCGTCAAGGGCCCTGGCCTCATCCTCATATTCCCCGGCATCCAGCAGATGACGCGCATCAGCCTGCGCACCGTGGTGCTCGACGTTCCCGCGCAGGACATCATCACCCGCGACAACGTCTCCGTGAAGGTCAACGCGGTGGTCTACTACCGCGTCATGGACGCGGGCAGGGCCGTGCTACAGGTCGAGAACTACTACTACGCGACCAGCCAGCTCTCCCAGACCACCCTGCGCGGCGTGCTCGGCAAGATGGAGCTAGACGACCTCCTCGCCAACCGCGACAAGATCAACATGGAGCTCCAGCAGATCCTCGACACCCACACCGAGCCCTGGGGCGTGAAGATCGCCAACGTCGAGGTCAAGAACGTGGACCTCCCGCAGGAGATGCAGCGCGCCATGGCCAAGCAGGCCGAGGCGGAGCGCGAGCGCCGCGCGAAGATCATCCACGCCGAGGGCGAACAGCAGGCCGCGGAGAAGCTTGCCCAGGCTTCCGAGATCATGAGCAGGAGCCCGGCCACTCTGCAGCTGCGCTACCTTCAGACCTTGACCGAGATCGCAGCTGACAAGAACTCCACGGTCATCTTTCCTCTGCCCATGGACCTCATCACGGCGTTCATGAAGAAGCTGGGCGTCAACTAGGCGGACACATCGTGCGATCAGCCGGGCCCGGGCTCTACGTTCATATCCCGTTCTGCTCGAAGAAGTGCCTCTATTGCGGCTCGGTTTCCTTCTCCGGACGGCAGGCGGAGGCTGGCCGCTACCTCAGGGCCCTGGAACGCGAGGCCTCCTGCCGCCCCGCTTTCAAGCCGGCCACGCTCTACGTCGGAGGAGGGACCCCGAGCGAGCTCTCCTGCGAGCAGATGGGCTCGCTCCTGGCCAGCCTCTCGGAGAGGTTCGGTTCCCTGGAGGCCCTGCGCGAGGCGACCCTGGAGGGGAACCCGGAGAGCCTCGACGCGCCGAAGCTCGATGTCCTTCGCAGGGCCGGGGTCCGCCGCCTGAGCATCGGCCTGCAGACGACCGAGGACCGCCTGCTCAAGGCCATCGGCCGCCGCCACAGCTTCGCGGACTTCGAGCGCGTCTATCAAGAGGCCCGGGGCCGCAGCTTCTCCTTGAGCGTGGATCTCATGCTGGGCCTGCCGGGGCAGAGCCTCTCCGGCGCGCTCGCCTCCCTCAAAGCGGTCCTGCGCTTAGACCCCGGCCACCTTTCCCTCTACTGCCTGCACGTGGAGGAGGGCACGCCCTTCGCGGCCGAAGGCCTTGCCGTGGACGAGGATCTCTCCCGGGAGATGTTAGAGGCCTCCATCGAGCTCCTGGCCAAGGCCGGGTACCGGCACTACGAGATCTCGAACTTCGCCAAGCCGGGCCGGGAGTCCCTCCACAACCTCAACTACTGGGAGAACGGGCCCTACCTGGGCCTCGGCTGCGCCGCGGCCGGCTGCCTCGGCGGGGTCCGCTACCGGAACGAAGGGGAGCTCCACGCCTACTGCGCGAAGATTGAGCGCGGCGAGAGCGCGGCGGTCTCAAGCGAAGCGCTCGCCGGCAAGGAGAAGACCGGCGAGGACCTCATGCTGGGCCTGCGCCTCATCGAAGGGATCCGACTGACCCGGCCGATGCGGCGCTATTTCGCCTCCGAGCTCGAGTCGCTGCGCCGCCGCGGGCTCATCGAGCTTGAACGCAGCCCGAAGACGGGGCTCCCCCTGCGCGCGAGGCTCAGCCGCCGGGGGCTCTTCTTCGCCAACGAAGTATTCCGGGAGTTCGTGCCGCCGTATATGGAATCGTCGCACATGCGTCCCAAACATCAAGCCCTTCCCAAGGGGACGCAGTGCGGCGCCGCTGCCGCGGCGCCGGAGGCCTGCACATGAAGACCTTCGTGCTCGACACCAACGTCGTCATCCACGACCCGGAGGCCCTCTTCGCCTTCGAGGGCTCCCGCGTCGTCATCCCCCTGCCCGTCATCGAGGAACTCGACACCTTCAAGCGCTCAAACGACGAGCGCGGCCGGGCCGCCCGCCTCGTGGCCCGCACGCTCGACCGGCTGAGGCAGAAGGGCCGGCTGACCGAAGGCGTCCCCCTGCCGCACGGCGGGACCCTGCGCGTGGAGATGGTCCATTGCGACGGCCTCCCCGCGCAGTTCCTCTCGAGCACCAAGGACAACATGATCCTGGGTGTGGCGCAGTACCTGAAGTCCAAGGGGAACACCGTCGTCTTCATCTCGAAGGACATCAACCTCCGCATCAAGGCCGAGGCCATCGGCCTCGAGACTCAGGATTACGAGAAGGAGAAGGTCAACGTCGACGTCCTCTACCCCGGCCTGCGCGAAGCCGCCGCGACCCAGGACGACATCGACGCGTTCTACAAGGACAAGCGCCTGAGCGCGGACAACCTGGACCTCCAGGACCTCCGGGCCAACGAGTTCGTCATCCTCAAGAACGGCGCCGGGGGCTCATCGAGCGCCTTGAGCCGCTACGATCCCGATGCCCGCGCCCTCGTCGCCTTGACCCGCTCGGAGTCCTCGCCGTGGGGCATCAAGCCCCTCAACACCGAGCAGCGCTTCGCCCTGGAGCTCCTCCTGCGCAAGGAGGTCCAGCTCGTCACCTTCGTCGGGGTCCCGGGCTCGGGCAAGACCCTGCTCTCCCTGGCCGCCGGCTTGGAGCAGGTCTTGAACGAGCGCTCCTACCGCAAGATGCTCATCGCGCGGCCCGTGGTCCCCGTCGGGCACGACCTCGGCTACCTCCCGGGCACCAAGCAGGAGAAGCTGAACACCTGGATGGGGGCCATCTACGACAACCTGGAGTTCCTCATGGACCGCCAGCGCCGGGAAGACAGCGACTTAGACGTCCAGATGCTGCTCGAGGAGGGGAAGATCGAGGTGGAGGCCGTCACCTACCTGCGCGGGCGCTCCCTGCCGGGCCAGTACATCCTCATCGACGATGCGCAGAACCTCACGCCCCACGAGATCAAGACGATCATCTCCCGCGTGGGCCGAAACTCCAAGATCGTGCTGACCGGAGACCCCTACCAGATCGACAACTACTACCTCGACTCGGCCTCCAACGGCTTGACGAACCTCGTCGAGCGCTTCAAGGGACAGCACATCTTCGGGCACGTGAAGTTCACGAAGATCGAGCGCTCGCCCTTGGCGGCCCTGGCCGCGGAACTGCTCTAGGTCTAAAGGCCTATTATGGGATATGGGCCTTTGGACCTTGCATTATTGGGTATTAGGACCCATAATCTATACTAGCGGCTTGACAGCACGCGCAACACCGGGCTTTCCCCAGGGGAGGCGCATGGGCGTTTACCTGGGAGCATGGTTTTGCGGGATGATTTTCGGAGGTGTTATGAGCGACAATATGGGTAAATGGAAACAGCGGCTGGCCAGCATGCCCAAGGAGCGCAAACTGACCGTAGGCATCGGGACCGCCGCGGCCATCGGAATCTTCGGGGCCCTCCTCGTCTTCTCGAAGAACAGCTTCCACCGCGGAGGCTTTCCCGGCGAAACCGCTCCGCAGGGATTGCCGGCTGCGCCGAGCCGCAGCGCGGACCGCCCTGCCGCCGCCTCCCGGGCGCCTGAGGCCGCGGCAGACAGTTCGGACCCGGGGCCTGCCGCAGGAACGCAGATTCCGTCTTCAAGCCGGGCCGGCGACTCCGTCGAGCTGGTCCGCCGGGAATCGCCCTTCTCTGGAAGCGCGTCTACGACCCTCAACGCGCAGGGCGCCTCCAAAGGCAGGGGCGCGCCCACGGCCGACGCGTCCAGGATGTCCGGACAGCGGTCCAGAAGCGGGCTGGAATCCGCAGCCTCCTCGACGGAAGACCCCGGCGCGCTCAGAGCCTTCGGCCCCGGCGCTCCGACGGCGCCGGGCCTGGAGAGGTCCAAAGGCAAAGACTCGCAGACCGCGGTGAAGACCTCGGTGCCCATGATGCCGATGCCGCACGTGGGGAAGGTCAACAAATTCGGCGAGAACCTCAAGGGATTCAAGCTCATCCGCAAGTCGGGCAACCTCGGCGCAGGGGCGTCCGGCGGGCCCATGAACGCCTTCTCCGGGCGGGGCGTGAGCTACACCGGGCCGGGCGCGCGCACCGACGTGGACAACGGCAGCGGCGGCGATATGACGGACTACCATCACCCGGGCAGCATGGCCAGGCAGAGCAGCGGCAAGGGAGGGGCGAAAGGGACCCCCTTCGGCTCCGAGAACGCGGACCGGAGCGGGAAAGTCGATGGACGTGACAAGGCGAGACTCATGGACGATGGTTCCTATATGATAATCGGGGACGGCAGCGAGTGCTCGCTTGAATCGGACCCCAAGATGGCGACCCCCACCCGCTGCGGCATGGTCAACTGCATGCAGAAAGACACCCAGAGGATCAGGGATAAGTTCGCTGCCTGGAAGAGTGAAACGAATCCAAGACAGATCGCAGCGGACGCAATGAGGGCGGTCAATGATGTTGACATCGAGTGGGCCCTCGATCAGGAGAAGACGATCCTCGACAGGTTGAACAAGAATTGGGGGTGCCGTTCCCGCTGCAAGGACTGCGGGCCCCTTTCTGAATGCGCGACCTACTTGGCAATGAGCGTGGGTACGATCAACAAGTCGATGACCGAAGTCGAGCGTCCAAGACTGACATCAGAAGATCCGGCTCAAGGAATCGTCGCGATAGACCTGGAATGGAATTTTACTCACGGCCTATTGCCTCAGCATCTCAGTTGGGCGCAGGACTACAGGAGCCGATGCAAAGTCCCTGATCCCCTTTATGAAAGATGCTGCGGAAATCCTGTTCACTGCGACTGTCAGTGCAGCAATCAGGCCAAAAGTATGGAAACCGACATGCAGGGCATTTTCGACGCCTACAAGGGTATCCAGACTTCGCTCATAGCGAAGTTCAACAAAACATGGTGCGATCGGCAGAGCGCAAACCCCTTTTGCAACAAGCTCCAAAGCGCTTTCGCCGCGGCCCGGGAGATGGCCGCTGACCTCATCGGCCATTCGCAGGCGGTGGGGGAATTCACCACGATCCCCGAGCCCGCGGCGCAGGACGCCGCGGCGGCCCAGCCCTTTGTCGACGAAGCCTCCAAGTACATGCAGGCGGTGCGCGACTGCGTGGAAAAGCCGAAGGACTACACGAGCACGAACCTGATGAACGCGGCGATATGGTCGGAGCAGGCCCTCGCCAAGCTCGACGCGGCCCTGGCCAAGTGGAACGAGCGCAAGGGCATCGCCTGCGCCATGGAATAGCCCGCCTCCCATCGACGATCCGCCCTCATCAAAAAAGGGCTTGAAATCTTAATATCCGTCTGTTATATATTCGAACGTCCGCACAGGCGCCGCCGAGCCCCGCCTGCCGGACACAGGGCGTCCCATGATGCGGCTGAGACGGTGGCTGGCTTTGGCCTTTCTGCTTCAGCTTTCGATTCCCGCGCTGTCCGAGGAGCTTCGCGACAGTTTTTCCCAAGGCCGCCCTTCCATCGTGGTCCTGGACCCCGGGCACGGGGGCAGGGACCTCGGCGCGGTCATCCGGGGCAGAGTCGAGAAGGAGCTGGACTTCGCGATCGCCCGCAAACTCCAGGAGCAGATCAGCCGCACCCGGGGCCTCGCAGCGCGGATGACGCGCGCAGGCGACGCCTTCGTCCCGCTGGCCGACCGCGTAGACCGCGCCCGAGAGGCCGGAGGGGACGCCTTGGTCTCGATCCATTTCGACGATGCCCGCCGTTCCAGGAGCCGCGGCGTGGCCGTCTACTACTACGGCCGCTTCCAGAAGATCCGTTCCCGGCCGGGGGAGCGTCCCCTCCCGGACCCGCCGCGGTCCCAGATCGCGGCTTCCCGCAGGCTGGCCTTTCGGATACGCGAGTCCCTGCGGGAGCAGGGCATCCAGGCCGCGGTCATCGACCGGGGCGCCTTCATCGTGCTCAAGAGCCCCGCGATCCCCAGCGTGCTCGTGGAGCTGGGCAACCTCCGCGACAGCGCGGAGATCGGCCGCCTCTTTGATCCCGTGTACCGCGAGAATCTGACCCTGGCCATCGCCAGAGGGATCGAGGGCTTTCTCGCCCAAACCTCGGCCCTGGCGGCCAAGCGCTGAAACGGCCGCACTCTTAACCTTTTTTTCCTATAATCGTCCCGTGCTTGACAAGGTGTATCAGCCCCGCGAGGTCGAGGCCCGCTGGACCGCCGCCTGGAAGGCCGCGGGCGTCGCGCACGCCGAGGCCGGCGCAGACCCGCGCAGCCGCTACGTCATCGTGATCCCGCCGCCGAACGTGACCGGCGCCCTGCACATCGGGCACGCTCTCAACAACACGCTCCAGGACGTCCTCGTCCGCCACCACCGGCTTCGCGGCCGGCAGACCTGCTGGGTCCCGGGCACGGACCACGGCGGCATCGCCACGCAGAACGTGATGGAGAAGCAGCTCAAGGCGGAGGGCAGGACCCGCCACGACATCGACCGCGGGGAGTTCCTCAAGCGCATGCAGGCTTGGACGGCCGAGTGCAAGAGCACCATCATGGGCCAGCTGGAGCGGCTGGGCTGCCTCCTGGACATGGGCCGGGAGGCCTTCACGATGGACGATGTCCGGGCCCGGTCGGTCCTGCACGCCTTCCAGGAATTCGCGAAAAGCGGGCTCATCTACCGCGGCGAGCGGATGGTGAACTGGTGCGTCCGCTGCGGGACCGCCCTTTCCGACATCGAGGTCGAATACGAGGAGCAGAAGGGGCGCCTCTGGCACTTCCGCTACCAGTGCCCAGAGGGGGGGGGCATCGTCGTGGCGACGACGCGCCCGGAGACCATGCTGGGCGACACCGCGGTCGCGGTCCACCCGGACGACGCGCGCTACAAGTCCCTGGTCGGGCGCGCGCTCCGGCATCCGTTCCTGGGCCGGGCCATGAGGATCGTGGCGGACACCTACGTGGATCCAGCCTTCGGGACCGGAGCGGTCAAGGTGACCCCGGGCCATGACCCCAACGACTTCGAGATCTGGCAGCGGCACAAGGGCGAGATGGAGGGGCCCATCCGGGTCATCGATTTCCACGGGAAGATGACCCCGGAAGCCGGGGACGGCTTCGCGGGCCTCTCCAGGGACCAGGCCCGCAAGCTCGTGGTCGAGAGGCTCGAAGCCGAGAAACTGCTGGTCAGGACCGAGGAGCACCGCCACTCGGTCGGGGTCTGCTACCGCTGCCAGCAGCCGATCGAGCCGCTGCTGTCCTGCCAGTGGTTCATGAAGATGCGGCCCCTGGCCGAGAAAGCATTGAAGGCCAGCGAGGACGGCCGCTTCAAGCTCTCGCCTGCGAGTTGGGACGAACCCTACCGAAACTGGCTCAAGAACATCCGCGATTGGTGCCTCTCGCGCCAGATCTGGTGGGGCCACCGCATTCCGGTCTGGTACTGCCTCAAATGCAACGGCCTTTCTGCCGGCGAGCCCGCCATGTCCCAATCGGCCTGGCGCGATTCCAAGCGCGAGATGAGATACGAGGTCGGCGCGCAGATGCCGGCCAAGTGCGGCGGCTGCGGCTCGGCGGAGTTCGTCCAGGACCCGGACGTGCTCGACACCTGGTTCTCCTCGGCCCTCTGGCCCCTGTCGGTGTTCGGCTGGCCCGAGCGGACCCGCGACCTCAAGTTCTTCTATCCGACCACGGTCCTGGTCACGGGCTATGAGATCCTGCACCTGTGGGTCGCGCGGATGCAGATGATGGGCCTCTGGTTCGAGGGGAAAGTTCCCTTCGAGGACTGCGTCATCCACGGCATCGTGCGCGACCGGCACGGCAAGAAGATGTCGAAGTCCCTGGGCAACGTGGTGGACCCGCTCCTGATGATGGACAAGCACGGCACCGACGCCTTCCGGTTCTCCCTGGCCATGCAGGCCTACCCCGGCAAGGACATCCCCTATTCGGAGGATTCCCTCAAAGGCCCCCGGAACTTCGCCAACAAGATCTGGAACTCGACGCGCTTCGTGCTGATGAACCTTCCGGAGCGGCCGCCCGAGGGAGGCTACCGCCTCGATAGGCTCGATAAAAGCCGCCTGGAGCTGGCCGACCGCTGGATCCTCGCGGACTTCCAGGCCATGTCCGCGCGTTTCGAGGAAAGGATGGCCGCCTACGAGTTCGCGGCGGCCGCCGATGAGGTCTACGCTTTCCTATGGGACGAGTTCTGCGACTGGTACGTCGAGTTGGCGAAGCCTCGATTAGCGGGAGAAGACGCCGACATGGTCCGGACGATACTGGTCCAAGCGCTCGTCGGCACGCTGAAGCTCCTGCACTGCTTCATGCCCTACATCACGGAAGAGCTCTATCAAGCGCTGAAGGCCTACGCCGGCGAGGATGCGCCTCTCCTGCTCCTGTCTAAGCCCCCGTCGCTCAGGGAATGGGCAGCCCCAGACGCGGTTGAGCGGATGCGCGCGGTGAAGGACATCGTGACCGCGCTGAGGACCGTCCGCTCCCAGTTCAACGTTCCGCCCGGGCTCCAGATCGCGGCCTTCTACTCGGCGAAGGACGCCTCCGCGCGGTCTTTGGTTGCGGATAATCTTTCCTATATCCTCCATCTTTCCAGACTTTCGTCCCTGGAAGCGTCTGAGAAGCGCCCGCCTCATTCCGTCACGACGGCCGTCGGCGACCTCGTCTTCTACGTTTCGTTGGAAGGAATCGACATCGAGGATGAGAAGATTCGCCTAAAGAAGGAGATCGGGCGCCTGAGCGAAGAGATCCGCCGATGCGATGAGCGCCTTTCAGACAAGACTTTCATGGACCGCGCTCCGCAGGCCGAGGCCCTCAAGCTGCGCGAACGCTGCCGGCAGGCCGCGGCGAAGAAGGCCGCCCTGCTCGACATCTTGAAGAGCCTCGAGGACGGCTGACATGAAACAGGAAGGCCTCGCAGCGGTCCTGTGACCTACCGCTATCCGGACAGCCCCGTCTTCTACCGGAAGCTCAATCGCACGTATCCCAAGATCGTCCGTGGAGAAGGCGTCTATCTCTACGACGAGCGCGGCAAGCGCTACCTCGACGCGTGCGGAGGCGCTTTCGTGGCGAACCTGGGCCACGGCCTGCGCGAGATCGCAGAGGCCATGGCTTCCCAGGCGCGCAAGGCCGGCTACCTCAACGGGACGGCCTTCACTCACGAGCCGGCCGAACAGCTTGCCAGGCATATCGCCGCGCTCTCGCCCGGGGACTTGAAGCACGTCTACTTTTTGGGCAGCGGCTCGGAGGCGGTCGAGGCGGCGCTGAAGCTCGCGCGCCAGTACTGGGTCGAGTCGGGCAAGCCCGGCAAGCACAAGATCATCGCACTGACCCCGGCCTACCACGGCAATACCCTGCTCGCCCTCTCGGCATCGGCCAGGGCGCATTACCAGGCCTTCTACCGGGAGTGGCTCGTGGATGTCCCCCGGGTCCCAGCGCCTTACGCGTATCGCTGCCCCTGCCGCGGCGAAAGCCCGGACTGCCCCGCCTGCTGCGGCTCCGCTTTGGAGGAGGTCATCGACCGCGAAGGCCCCGAGACCGTCGCGGCCTTCATCGCGGAGCCAATCGGAGGCTCCTCCACCGGGGCCTCGGTGCCGGCGCCCGGCTACTTCCGCCGCATCCGCGAGATCTGCGACCGCTGCCGGGTGCTCTTCATCGCGGACGAGGTGCTGACCGGGGCCGGCCGCACCGGCGCGTGGTCCGCCATGGAGCATTACGGGACCGTGCCGGACCTCATGACCCTGGGCAAGGGCATCGGCGGGGGCTACGCCCCTCTTTCAGCGGTCGTGGCGCCCAGGAGGATCGTGGACGTGCTCGCCAAGGGCTCCGGCGCCTTCCTGCACGCGCAGACCATGTCCCACCATCCCGTGCTCTGCGCCGCGGGCCTCGCCACGGTGCGCCTCCTAAAGAGGCGCCGGCTCATCGAGCGCTGCGCCCGGATGGGGCCGAAGTTCCACAAGCGCCTGGCGGAGCTCAAGGGCCTTGCGCATGTGGGCGATGTCCGGGGACGCGGGCTCCTGGCCGGGGTGGAGTTCGTCGAGGACAAGGAGAGCCGCGCGCCCTTCAAGCGCAGGCTCAAGTTCGCCGAAGCCTTCACCGAGGCGGCCCAGGAAGCGGGGCTCGTGGTCTGGCCGAACACGGGCCAGGCGGAGGGCGAGAACGGGGACCTCGTCATGCTCGCCCCGCCGTTCATCATCACGGAAGCTCAGATCGGGGAGATCGTCTCGCTCTTCAAGATCGCCCTGGAAGCGGCCCTCAGGAAAAACAAGCGCATCGGGGAGCCGACGTGAAAAAATTGATGCCCATGAGGGAGGCCGTCGCCTCCCTCGTGCACGACGGAGACACCGTGGTCATCGAGGGCTTCACGCACCTCATCTGCTTCGCGGCCGCCCACGAGATCATCCGCCAGCGCAAGCGCGACCTCTGCCTCTGCCGCCTGACCCCGGACATCATCTACGACCAGCTGATCGGGGCCGGCTGCGCGAGGAAGCTCGTCTTCTCCTGGGCCGGCAACCCCGGGGTCGGCTCCCTGCATTCCTGCCGCCGTTGCCTGGAAGGACAGGGGCCCGCGCTGGAGATCGAGGAGTACTCCCACTTCGGCATGGTGGCGCGCTTGAGCGCAGGGGCCGCGGCCCTGCCCTTCTGGCCCCTGCGCAACTACAAGGGCACCGACCTGCCCTCCGCCAACCCCATGATCCGCACGGTCCATTGCCCGTATACGGGTGAGGACCTGGCCGCGGTGCCGGCCCTGAACCCGGACGTCACCATCGTCCATGCCCAGCGGGCCGACGCCCAGGGCGACACACAGATCTGGGGGCTCCTCGGCGTTCAGAAGGAGGCTGCGTTCGCCTCCAAGAGGGTCATCGTGGCGGTCGAGGAACTGGTGGACGAGGCCGTAATCCGCTCGGACCCCAACCGCACCCTGATCCCGGGCTTCATCGTGGACGCCGTGGTCGTGGAGCCCTGGGGAGCGCACCCCTCCTACGCCCAGGGCTGCTACGACCGGGACAACGGCTTCTACGCGGCCTGGGAGGAGATCTCCAAAGAGGAGTCGAGATTCAAAGCATATCTCGACAAGTTCGTCTTCGGGGTCCCGGACCGAAAAGCCTACATGGCCGCGAACCCGGGGCTCGCCGAGCGGCTCAACGCGAAAGACAGGATCTGCGAAGGAGTCAGCTATGGCTTCTGAGACCGCGGCCTACACCCTCGGCGAGATGATGGCCTGCGTGGCGGCCCGGGAGCTCAAGGACGGGGAGGTCGTCTTCGTCGGCATCGGCCTGCCGAACCTCGCCTGCAACCTGGCCCGCTCAACCCACGCTCCGAACCTCATCCTGATCTACGAATCCGGCGCAATCGGGGCCGCGCCGGAGCGCCTGCCGGTCTCCATCGGGGACCCGGCGCTCGTGACGGGCTCCATGATGGTCTGCGGGATGGCGGACGTATTCCAGTCCCTGCTCCAGAACGGCCGCATCCAGGTGGGATTTCTGGGCGGGGCCCAGATCGACAAGTACGGCAACATCAACACCACGGTCGTTGGATCCTACGAGAAGCCCAAGGTGCGCCTGCCCGGCAGCGGGGGCGCATCGGAGATCGCGGTCCACGCCAGAAGGACTCTCATCATCAGCAAGCTGAGCCCTCGGGCCTTCCCGGAGAGGGTGGACTTCATCACGAGCCCCGGCCAGCGCAGCAAGGGCAAGTCCAGGAAGGAGTGGGGCATGCCCGGCGCGGGCCCGCTCAAGGTCATCACCGACAAGTGCATCCTCGAAGCGGACCCTGAAACCGGGGAGATGGTCCTGGCCGCTCTTTATCCGGGCGTCGCGGCCGAGGACGTGAAGAGGAACGTCGGCTGGGACATGAAGGTCCGCCCGTCCTTAGGTTCCGTGGAGCCTCCGAGCGAAAGGGAGCTCAAGCTCCTGCGCGAGGTCTTAGACCCCAAGGGGCTCTTCCTCAAGGATAAACCCCTATGAATATCGGCGTATGGGTCGGCTTTGCCGTGGCCGCGGGCTTGGTCATCTGGGGCGGCGCCGCTTCCGGCGCCGCCAAGACCCTGGCGGAATCCCACGGCATCCTCATCGTTCTGGGCGGGACAGCAGGCGCCATGCTCGTCAGCGCCCCTCTCCGGAGGATCCTTTCGGCCCTGCGAGCCTTCTTCGCGCTGCTCTTCCCAGGAAGGGAGACCTCCCTGGAGGACGCCGCATCCGAGATCGTCCGCCTGGCGCGCAAGTCCCAGGCCGAGGGCGGGATCCTAGCCCTGCGCGATGAAGGCCGGGACACGGCCAAGGGGTTCCTAAACCGCGCGATCACCGCCGCGATCGCGGCCGGCGAGGCGGCCGAGACGCGCCGCATCGTGGAGCTGGAGATCCGCCAGCGGCGCCTCTCCCTCCAGGAAGACGCCAACTTCTGGCGCACGCTCAGCGTGCTCTCCCCGATGTTCGGCATCATCGGCACCCTGCTCGGGATGATCCAGGTGCTGGGCACCCTCTCGGACCCCACGAAGATGGCCCCGTCCATGGCCCTCGCCCTCAGCTCCGCGCTGCTCGGCATCGGGATCGCGAACTTCGTATGCGTCCCCGTGGCCGGCCATATCCGGCTCAAGGCCATGGCCGAGACCCTCCTGGCGGAGCTGCTCCTCGAAGGGGTCCTCGACATCACGGCCGGCAAGCCCGCCTACCTCATCGAGCTGCACCTGGCCTCCTACTCCGAGCGGCGCAGGGCCGACGTCGCGGTCCGCCGGGTCTGACATGAGCGTCTGGGAGGAGGACGGGGAGGAGGTGGAGCGCCAGCTCAACAAGAGCGCCCTCTGGGCCGTGACCTACGGGGACCTGATGAGCTACCTGGTCATCTTCTTCATGCTGCTCTACGTCGCCGCCGCGACGAAGAGCGTCAGCCTGCAGATGGGCCTGCAGGGCGTGGAGGAGCAGTTCGGCAAGGAGAGCACGGTCTTAAACGAGCTCTTCTCGCGCCACGGGATCCAGCGGATCGCCCGCTTCGACCTCACCGAGGACAACATGCGCATCATCTTCTCCTCGCCCGTGCTCTTCGAGTCCGGCAGGGACCAGCTCAAGGAGAGCTCCCTGCCCCACCTGCGCCGCCTGGCCGATTCCCTCGCGGACCTGCCCAACCCCATCCAGATCGAGGGGCACACCGACGACCGCGCCTTGAGCCCTCTCTCGCCCTTCAAATCGAACTGGGAGCTCTCGGCCGCACGGGCCTTCTCGGTGCTGAGGTTCTTCGAGAAGCGCGGAGTGCCCTCCTCGAGGCTGTCCGCGATCGGCTACGGTGAGTTCCGTCCCGTCAAGGCCAACGACACCCCCGAGGGCCGCGAGGCCAACCGCCGCATCGAGATCACCATCCTGCGGCGCAGGGATTGAGGGCCGAGGGCAGAAGCCGCTGGGGCGGCTTGGAGGAGAGGCCTGCGTGGATGCGCAAAAGGCCGCTGTCTTCGGACGCGTGCCTTGAGCGCATGCTCTGGGTGTCTCACTTCTTTGTCGCTGGATCGGGCTGGGGCGAGGACTGCGAAACCGGCTTGAACTCCAGGCTTTGGAGGACGTGCTCGAATATGCCGAGATTCTTCTGGTACCGCGCGTCCGGCTGGCCTGCAAGGAATGTGGAAAGGTCCGACCAAATATCAAAATAAGTCCCATTCTCGCGATAGCATTCGGCACGCATCGTTTCCGTGTCGTACCTGGGTCCATCGTTAGGGCCCCCAAACATGTCCAGAGGACCCTCAACAATATAGGCCAAGCATGTTCCACCCTTTAAATTAAATTGTTTGGGCTGGGTTATCTGTTTGCGGGGGCTCCAGTCGTTCTCAGCTACTATCTGTTCCAGGGGGCGTTTCTCCTGACGGTCGATATAGGCATAAATATGGATCAAACCCCATTCGTTTTGACGGATATCCGGAGGATCTACGGTCCACACCTGCTGGCCATGGGCAGGTCTATAATCTACCCACACGTTCCAGCCATGAGGATACTCAAAGCGCAATATCGAGTCTTCATACTCAAGCCAGCCATCGCTCGGCACGGCCTTCATTGCAGGCGCCGGCTGCTGCTTGGGCGGTTTCCAGGGAATCATTCGCCACGCGCCGTAAAGCGCCAGTCCCAACAAGCAGCATAAAATGACGGCTCGTTTTGTCATGGCTTGTTTTGCGGCTGCTGCCGGCCTTTCGGCGTTTCGTATGGCAGCAGCTCGAAGTTATTAGCATGCCGAAATTCTTTATCCATATCTATAATAGCCTGATTGAACTGCACCATAACATCGTGCTCGGTCCCTATTGCCGGTGATGAATGGTAACGCGGACTCTGGTCGATCCGATACAGCAATTGATCCGTACCTTTACTTATGTTTTTCTTTTCCCGATCCAGAGCATTGTTGAATATGCCGACGATACCAGGACTCTTGAATTCGCCCTTCTTCATGGGATTTTCCGTCAGCTTGTCCTCCCATATCCTAAGCTGCAGTCTTTCATCTTGACAAAGCGACGTCTGATCATCACAGAACTTCCCTTGTTTTTTCTTTATTTCCTCGCCGAAGTAAATTTCATTCAATTGGGAGTCGAGCTCCGTAAGTTCTGTCCTGCCGGACACTGGTTTCAATTGTCCATCAGGCAGTTTTATTACTCTGCGCTGGTCAACCGCATGGGACAACTCATGGACCAGAACGGCTGCGGACCCATCCGGGTTGGTTTTCGTGTCCAACACGTTTGGATTCAATAGCAGCACGTGGCCGTTGACGGCCGGATTTTTCGCCGGCTCCGCACTGGCCCAGACATCGGTCCTGTTCCAGGTTGAAACCCTCACCTCCACGCCGGCGTTGCTCAACCCTTGGAGGCTGACTGTTTTCAGGCCGAGGGTCTTGATGAGGGCTTTCCCCGTATCCGTTTTCGACAGCGCGTCGAGCGACTGTTGGACGCGCGTTTTTTGCGCAGCGCTCAGGGTCTTGGGGAACATGGAGGACTCGGCGCAGGCCAGGTTGTTCTTGGGACATGATCGGCGAACGAGACCGGCGGCGGAACACCAATCTTTGCCGGGATCGTAGGTCTGCTTTCCGCAGGGGCAGAGGCCTTTCGCATTCTGCGGCGTTTTCCCGCCCGGGCACATCTTCTTTTGCTCTCCACCGCAAGTCTTGTCGTAATCGGCCCGCACCTCATTCTGGATCGTCGTCAGTCCAGCCTGGATCGTACGCAGCAGGTCCAGGTCCTTCTTGGCGTTATCCCGCAGAGGCTTCCAACCTGCGGCGCAGGCCGTCTTGCCCGTTTTGTCGCTTTTCACGCAGGACTTCCAGTTGGCGTCGTACTGCTGGAACTCCTTATTCGCCGCTTCGATCCCGGTAAGCAGCCCCGGCAGGGCTTGATTGAGCTCCTGCAGGTTCGTGATGGGCTGGCTGAGAGCCTCTTTAAGCCACGAAGCATTGATAGCCGCGCTGTTTTTGGCACGCAGCGCAGCCACCTTGGTTTTTATAGCGTTGTCCAGGGCTGGGCAAGAGACAGCGGAAGAAGCCGCAGCCGGGGCAGCGGCCAAAGCGGCTTGAATACGTTGCTTGTACTGCAACCCGGCGCCCAGGCCCGCGCCCGCTCTGAGCTTCTCAGCCGCCTTGCCCGCGCCCGCAAGAAGCGCGTCCTTCTTGTTGCCGATGGAAAGCGCCGCGGCGATGCCGGGGAGCGAACGTCCGCCCAGATTCTTCGACTTCAAGCCCTGGTCTAAAATGCTCTCAACCTTGCTCAGCGAGCTCCGCACCCTCTGGCCGTACTTGATCATGTCCTCCGCTGCGGCTTTGCCGCCGTTGGCCAGCAGACGCTTTACGCTCGCCTGGATGATCTTGTCCGATTCCATCCTCGTCCATGCCGCTTGTACCTTGGCCTGCTTCGTCTTGCTCACGGCTTCCATGAGCTGCTTCTGACCCGCCGCGGCCGACTGCCGCAGGTCATTGCCGGAAGAGGACAGCTTCCCCAGGCCGTCCAAGGACTTCGCAAGGCTCCGCTCGATGAACTCCAGGCGCGAGGACATCCCGCCGCCGTACGCGTCGGCCGCGGCCGGCTTGGAGGAGAGGCCTGCATGGATGCGCAAAAGGCCGCTGCCCACGGACGCGTGCCTTGAGCGCATGCTCTGGGTGTCCTGGGCCAGGTTCGCGATAATGCCGCAGGCTTCGATGACCTTGGCTCTCAGAGCCTGGCCGTCGGCAATGCCCGGGAGGAGGGCGCTGCGAATCAGGGTCTGCGATTTTTCCGCGGATTTGCTCTTGGGATTCTCCGCAAAAGCGCTATGCGAAATGAGAACGCCCCCCCCCCAGACCGTAAATACAACAAGGCCCCGGAGAATGCAGGAGCTTCGGACTCTATGAAGCGGCGCGATAGTCATTTGGCCAATAGTATACAGGTCATTCGCCCTGCATGCCCTGGGACCAAAGACCCATGACCCGCGTAGGCCCTCCGGACCGCCGGTCAAGGGTGCGTTCTCGGACTGCATTAAAAAGACTCTCAAGACCGGAGGGCTCGACCTTCCGCTTCTCGCTGCGGCTCTGCGCGCGGGAATAGGCCGGGCCTTACTTCATCTCGTCCGGATAGGGATACGGGTCGTCCGACCCGTCGTCCGGCGGCGGCGCGGGGCTCGGATCATCGGAGCCGCCGTCCGCGGACTTAAGGGTCCACTTCATGAACTCGTCCCATTTCCCGTCGCGCGCCCAGGCCAGCTTGTCGTACGCGCTCGAGTAGCCGGATTGCGGGGTGTAGATGGCCAGGCCGTGGGCGTTCTGCTCGTATTCGCTGCCTGTCGGGGCGTTGGCGACCATGAGGTCGTTGGCGATGAAGTTCAGCAGGGCCTGGCCCTTCTCCTTGACCGCCGAGTTCTTCGATCCTGCGACCACGAGCTGGACGAAGTGGTAGAGGTCGCGGTTGTCGCTCTCGGTGAAGTAGACGGCCTGCTTCTTCGCGTTCTTGACGAGCGCGGTTTCCTTGGCGGCCATGGCCGCGTCGCCGAACTCCCCCGCCAGGCTCAGCAGGCCGGACAACGCCGAAGCCCTCAGCGCCGATTGGGTGGTGGACTCGCCCCTCTTCGCGTAGAAGTCGTGGTATGCTTTCACCGCGGCCACGGCGATGTCCTCGGCCGAGCCGGGGTTCGCCGTCGCGAGCTTCAGGAAGCCCGTGTAATCGTAGCCCTCGCCGGGTTCGGTCTGCTCGGAGCCGACGATGACGTCCACGGCGCCCTTCATCTCGTAGTCCACGCTCGCCATCTGCATCAGGCAGGCGTCGCTGCCGTAGACGTCGGTCTTGCCGAGCGCCGCCAAGGCCTGGGCGAGCTGCTGGGTGGTGATGTGGTTGTTCGTCTCGTCGTCGTAAGAGATGCCCTTGGGCTTGAAGCCGGCGTTCTTGGCGAGGTTCCAGCCGCTGCCGTGGTTCCACACGATGAGCATATAGCGGCTGGCCGGGTAATTCTCTTTGGCCCATTGGCCGAACTCGACGAGGTGCCGGTAGTCGCCCATGTCCGCCTTGGGGATGTCCATGACCACGGGCGAGGTGATCTTCGATGGGTCGCCGTCCTTCTTGACCAGGTAGCGGCGATGGCCTCTCCAGACCGGCTCCTTGCCGTCGTCGCTGCCGAGCCTGCCCAGTTCGACGACCACATTGACTTTGGAAGTGGAGCCCACGGCCTCCATCTCGTTGACATCCGCGAGGCCGAAGCTTTCGAGGTTGTTCTTCGCGTTGACGTAGACCATGATGGTCCAGGCCTTCGCAGCGCCGGCCTTCTCGGGCGCGATGACCACGGAGGCGCCGAGCTGCGCCGGATTCAGGAACTGCTCGACTTCCAGCTTCCCCTGGTCGAAGTCGATGTCCGCCGCAGCGGCCCATCCCGACGCCATCAGGACCACGATGGAGACAGCCAGCACTTTCCTCAACATGAGAAGAGCCCTCCCTGAATAACACGGCCTGAGCCCGAAGGCTCAGGCTTGCGCATGCTTGCCCACCACTGGCCGAGAGACATCCTTTAATAGGTTAGCCGAAAGGCCCGGATGGGCAAGGCTCATCAGACCTATAGCCGTTTAGGCCGAAGGACCTATATTCCGCAGCAGGGGCGCGGCTCCGTTTCCTCCCGCACATGGTGTAGAATATGCCGGATGAAGCGCCCCCATCTCCTTCGAGCCTGGGCCGTCGCGGCCTGCCTGCTGGCCTGCGGTCCCGCGGAGCCGGCCGAACCGCCGCCTTCAAAAGCCGCGGCTGACAAGGCCAAGGTCCAGCGCGTCATGAATGTCCAGGAGGAGGTCCATCGGGTCTGCGACGAGATCGAGCCGCTCACCCAGCGTCTTTCAGCGATGGAGCCGCTCTACAGGAAAACCTGCGGCTTGAAGAAGCTCGCGAAGGAGCGCTCACGGATCGTCTCCGAGCTCTCCTCGCGCGTCGACCGTTTGAACACGGTCCTAGGCGAGATGAAGAATGTGAGCCGGACCGACGACATCATCGCGACGATAGCGGCGAAGCAGGGCTGGAAGGCCCCCAAGAGCTCCCCGGAACTCTACCTTGAGCGGACCGTGAACAGCTGCATCGAACGCTTCGGCCGGGTCAAGGGCGCCGCCTTGTCGGCGCTATCGAGCGAAGAGGCGGCCTTCCAGGCCGCGCGGAAGGACTGCGCGGCGCGCACGCGGCGCTTGCGCTGGCTGGCCGGAGCCTTGGCCGCCGCCGCTTTGCTGGCGGTCATCGCCTGGCGCTTCCTCAGCGTTTGAGGCGGGAAGTACTTGATTTTCAACGAAAAATCTGCAAGAAATAGACGTAATGACCACAATTCTTAAGAAATCCCTGGTTTTATTGGCGATCCTTGGGGTCGTTTTGGGCGCGGCATACGCGGTCCGCAAATTCCGCGGCGGCAAGGAGAAAGCCAAGCCGCTCTCAGAGATTCCAACCAATTTAGAGAAGCTCCCCGACAGCTTCTTTGTGAAGTGCGGCTTGGATAAGCTCAAGTACGCCAAGGAGGCATTCACCAAGTCGGAACTGCCGCCGGCGCCTGTAAAGCGCGGGAAGATCATCCTGACCGACGATCCGTCCGGAGGGTTCAAAGTCAACGGCCCCGCGCCCTGCAAGCTGGCGTCCGCGGCCGCGCTCTCCTCGGACGACAAGTATCTCGCGGCGGTCTGCAAGGATGAGGAAGGCGGCGGCTTCATCCTATGGGAAACGGCTCGGGGCCAGCGGGTCGGCGTGCTCTGCCCGGACCTCCCGCCCTCCCAGCCCTTCGGATTCTCCCCGGACGGCAGGACCCTGGGCGCGATCGACAAGAAAGGGGCTCTAGTGCTGTGGGACGCAGGGAGCGGAAAAGAGATCCGCACTATCTCGGAGGACAAATCGAGCATCGTGTCGTTCGCCTTCCCTCCCAAAAGAAAGGCGCTGGCCTCGGGGAGCAAGGACGGCGTGCTCAAGTTGTGGGATATCTCCAGCGGCTCGATGGAAGGCTGGTTCAAGGTTTCCGACAAGCCGGTCAACTACTTGGGCTTCCATCCCCTGAACCCCTCATTGCTGTTCGCGGGCGAGTCTCCGGAGAAGTCGGAGTCCTTTCTTTGGCTTCAGAACGGCCTGGTCTTCTCCACGGGAACGCCGCAGAATCCGCCGTTCCCGCGCGCGTACGTCCATTTGGCCTCCACCGAACCGACCACGGCCAGCGATCCGGTGTCGCTCGACATCGTCGTGGACAACTCGAAAGGCCAAGGGGACCTGTTCCAGCTGGCCGCCATCACGGACTCCCAGGCCGAGCCTCTGCTGAGCAAGCGGCTGGTGTTCTTCGGCGCCGTAGGGGCCGGGACCGTCTCGACGAAGACGGCCGTCTTCGAG
>JACRDO010000085.1 GCA_016212885.1 Elusimicrobiota bacterium
AGGCCCTCGAACGACGCCGGAAGAGATCCGTCGCTCAAGGAGACGAGCGCCGATGCCAGTCCCATGGACTTCCCCTCTCGGCGTCGGGGGAGATTTCAGCATTTTTCGACGGAGCATGGGCTTAAGTGAGTGGCATTGAGGCTAGACGGGATGAAAAAGCAAGGGAAATTTTTCGCGTCCTGAAGTTTTGCCATAAGGCCGGGGTCGAGGGTACCGGCGGAGGAGGCCGGGGGGCGTAGCATAAGCGAGCAGGGCCAGGGGAAGCGTGTTTGCCACCGAAAGGCCAAAGGCCAAGGCAACGGCATTCAGTCCCCCATCTGAGCCCCGCCCGACAAAAGGGTACTCATGCCGCGTTGTGTCCACCATGGCCAGCCCCCTCTTGCACTCAGCACGCTCTTACACGCGCGCGGCTGCTTCGTCCTCTCGCATTTGGTAAAATGCGGCGCGTCATGGAGCGCTGACCGCATGAAGCCACTTGTTCCCACCGAAGACCTGAATCGAAGGATTTTCCTGATCCGGGGTCACAGGGTCATGCTCAGCGGCCACCTCGCTGAACTCTACGGCGTCGAGCCGCGCGCCCTGGTGCAGGCGGTGAAGCGGAACATTGAACGGTTCCCTGCGGACTTCCTTTTCCGGCTCACGCTCGACGAGGCGAAGGCTTTAAGATCACAATCTGTGATCTTAAACGACAGCCCGGACGGCTTGAGGCCATGTGCAGCAACCTTGCGGCGGGGGCGGCACATTAAGTTCGCCCCGTATGCCTTCACCGAGCAAGGCGTCGCGATGCTTTCGAGTGTCCTTCGGAGCCGACAGGCGATCCAGGTCAACATCGCCATCATGCGGGCTTTCGTGAGGTTGTGGGAGGTCTTGGCGACTCATAAGGATTTGGCCAAGCGGCTGGAATCCATCGAAAGGCACCTCGCGGGCCACGACGCTGACTTGGGCAAACAGGCGGAGGAAATCCGGAAGGTTTTCGAGGCCATCAACGAGCTCAGGGAGCCGCCGGTCAAGCCGAGGCCGCAGATCGGATTTCAGCCGCACAAGAAATAACGGAGGTGTCAGGGCAGAGAACTTAACTTCATTTGACGTTTTGGCCGTCCGCAAGAGCAAGTCGGGCCGGACGCGGCACGTCCCGATCCATCCCGACGTTGCGGCTGTCCTGTCCGGCATCCCCAGGCGCCCAGGCGTTGACCTGCTGTTCCCTGACGGCTCTGGGACTTTGTATAATCGCTCCTGCTGGGTGCGGAGCCAGTTTGAAAAGACGGTGGAGCGGGCCGGGATACGGAACTTCAAGAGTGCCCAGGAAGTGGCGTAAAATTGCCATAGTAGATTTTTTAGCGAACTGATTAGTATCGAAATAGTCGTTATTATGTAAGCAAAAGGTTGGGTGCCAGAGCGGTCAAATGGACTGGTCTGTAAAACCAGCGGGCTACGCCCTACGAAGGTTCGAATCCTTCCCCAACCACCATTTCCGTCCCTGAAGAGCCGGCTTCCAAAGCCGGCTTTTTCATGAGAGCATGAACATCACCCTGACCATCCGCGGGATGACCTGCGCCGGCTGCGCAGGGAAGGTCGAGAGAGCCCTGCGCACCGCGGCCGGGGTGCAGGAGGCTTCGGTCAACCTGGCGACCGACAAGGCCGTGGTGCGCGGCGGGGCCTTGGACCGGGCGGCCCTCTCCCGGGCCGTCGAGGCGCTCGGCTACCGCGTGCTCCGCGAAGAAGCCCCCGTAGAGGCCGAGCGCGAGTGCGAGCTCCTGTCCCTGAAAAGGGACATGATCGTCTCAGCCGCGCTCACGGTCCCGCTGGTGATCCTCTCCATGATGCCCCAGCCGAGGGCCCCGGTCCTCTGGGCACTGGCCAGCGCGGTCCAATTCTGGCCCGGCCTCCGCTTCCTCAAAGCCGGAGCCCGCGCGCTCGCGCACCGCGCGCCGGACATGAACAGCCTTGTCCTCCTCGGCACCCTCGCCGCCTATCTGTATTCGACGCTCAGCTCCTTCCTGCCGAGCCTCCTGCCCGAGGGCTCCGCCCAGCTCTACTACGAGTCCTCGGCTCTCATCATCACCTTCGTGCTGGCCGGCCGCTGCCTTGAATCCCGCGCCAAGGCCCGGGTCGGCGAGGCAATCCGCAAGCTCGCGGAGCTGAGGCCCAAGACCGCGCGCGTGCTCAAGAACGGCGAGGAGGCCGAGGTCCCCGTGGACTCCGTGGCGCCGGGCGACATCGTGGTCATCCGTCCCGGTGAGCGCCTGCCCTGCGACGGCCGGGTCCTGGACGGGGCCAGCTTCGTGGATGAGTCCATGCTCACCGGCGAGACCATGCCGGTCGAGAAGGCTGCGGGGGCCCGGGTGACGGGCGGCGCCCTGAATAAGAGCGGCTCCTTCCGCTTCATGGCCGAGGCCGTGGGCAAAGACACGGTGCTTGCGCGCATCGTGGAACTGGTGGAGAGCGCGCAGGCGGGCAGGCCGGCCATCCAGAGCCTGGCGGACGCCGTGGTCCTGCGCTTCGTGCCGGCCGTGCTCCTGGTTTCGGCTGTCACCTTCGCGCTCTGGCTCGCCTTCGGCCCCAGGCCCGCGCTCGCGCATGCCCTCGCCCGGGCCGTGGCGGTCATCATCGTGGCCTGCCCTTGCGCCATGGGCCTTGCGGCGCCCACGGCGGTCCTCGTGGCCGCGAGCCGGGCCGCGAATCTTGGGGTGCTCTTTCGCCGCGGGGAGGCCCTGCAGACCTTGGCTGAAGCTGACGCGGTCCTGCTGGATAAGACCGGGACCCTGACCGAGGGCCGGCCCGCGGTGACCAACATCTTCACTTCCCCCCGCTATGAGAAAGCCCAGGCCCTCAGGCTCGTCGCGGCCGCGGAGTCGCGCTCCGAGCATCCCCTCTCCCGCGCGATCGTGGACGCGGCCAAGGCTGAGAAGCTCGCCCTGCCGGAGCCGGAGAGCTTCGAGGCGGCCGAAGGCGCCGGAGTCTCTGCGATCATCGAGGGCCGGCGCGTGGAGGTCGGCTCCAGGAGATGGCTCGAGCTGAGCGGCAGGGACCTCCGGATATTCGACCGCGAGACTGAGGCGCTCGCGCTCTCCGCCAAGACCCCGGTCTACTGCCTGGTGGACGGCGCGCCTGCGGCGCTTCTTGCGGTCTCGGACCCCTTGAAGCCGGACGCCCATGCCGCGGTGGAAGCCCTCAAGAAGCTCGGCTGCCGCGTGGGCATGCTCACCGGCGACTCCCAGAGCACGGCGCAAGCCGTGGCCAAGGAGGCCGGGGTTTCGGAGTTCTTCGCCGAGCTCTCCCCGCAGGACAAGGCCGCGGCGGTGCGGCGGTTCCAAAGGAAGGGTTCCGTAGCCTTCGCGGGCGACGGCATCAACGACGCCCCGGCCCTGGCCCAGGCCGAGGTCGCTCTCGCCATGGGCGGCGCCTCGGACATCGCGGTCGAGACAGCTGACATCGTCCTCCTCTCCCCGCGCCTGCAGAGCGTGCCCCTGGCCGTGGCCCTCTCCCGCAGGGCCGTAGCCTGCATCCGGCAGAACCTCTTCTGGGCTTTCTTCTACAACGTCCTGCTGATCCCGGTGGCGGCCGGGGCCCTCCTGCCGTGGACCGGCCTGGCGCTCAGCCCTGCCGCGGCCGCGGCAGCCATGAGCCTCTCGAGCGTCTTCGTGGTGTCGAACTCACTGCGCCTGGCCGCATTCAAGGTAGGCCCAAAGGCCTAACCAGAATTGCCCTTTAGGGTGCGGCATCCTGAGGGGTCATCCTGTTAGGATATAGGCAGGAGCAAACGCCTCAGGAGGAACATTCATGCTCAGACAAATCCTTGCCGCTATATTGATCGCCGGCGTGCCTTCATGGGCCCTTGGGGCCGAGCTCAGCTTGCCTCAATTGCCGGCCCTGTCCGCGGTCATGAAAGCGGTGGGTCTGCAAGGGATGGAGCGCATCCGGGTCAACATGGACATCCGCAGCGTGTTCAACGGGGACCGCTACGACATCCGAGACCCCTTCGCGCGCATCGAGCTGGACGTCAGCCGGGAAAGCGGCGGCAAGGGCTTCCGCTTCTCGGGCGACGTGGACGGGCGCTACCTTAACGGTCGCGTGGAGCTCCGCAACGACGGCAGCTGGGAAATCTGGGGCGGCGGCCTCAACATCGACATGCGCAGGCGCGGGAGCGCGGATTACGAGATCTCCGGCTTCGTGGACGAGGCCGTGGGCGGCTCCAGGCACATGGACGTCACGCTCCGCCAGCGCGGCTCGCCCGGGAGCTTCGACATCTGGGACAACGGGGTCAGCCTCGATTTCCGCAAGTGGGCCTCCAACGTGAGCGTGTCCGGCGAGATCGACCCGCAGTGGTTCGGGAAGAAGTCCCTGGCCATTGTGAGCGTCTTCGTGGCCGTGCTCGAGGCCCAGCTGGACCAGCCTCAGAAATAGCCCTATAATACCCGGCGTGCTGAGCAGCCGAGGGGGACGGTCCTTCGCCCTGCTGGCCGCGGCGCTGGCGCTGGCCGCGGCTCTCGTCTACGGACCGCTACGGCGCGCGCAGTTCGTGTACGATGATTGGTGGACCATCGTCCGCAACCCGGCCATCCGCTCCGTTTCCCCGGTTCGATTCTTCACGGATCGCTCGACCGTGGCGGGGCCGGCCTCCGGGCTCGCCACCGACATCTACCGGCCCCTCGTCACCTTGTCCTTCGCGCTGGATTACCGCATTTGGGGGCTCTCGCCCGGAGCTTGGCACGTGGAGAACCTCCTGCTCTTCTTCCTGAATGCCGCGCTTCTGTGGGTCCTCCTGCGCCGCCTGCTGGGAGATTCATGGACCGCCCTTGCGGGCGCCGCGCTCTTCCTTTTCCATCCTGTCCAGGTGCAGACCGTGGCCTGGGTGACCCAGCGCTCCAATCTCCTGAGCGGCGCGGGGTTCCTGGGCGCGCTTTTATGCTGGACCTCGGGCCGGACCATTTGCGGCCTGCTCCTCTATGTCCTGACGCTGATGTGCAAGGAGACCGCGCTCATCCTGCCGCTCGTCCTCATCCTCATCGACGCCCTGGCGCCGGTCCAGGGCCGAGGGCTCTCGCGCGAACGGCTCCCCCTCTACGCGGGCGTGGGGGCCCTCAGCCTCCTCTATCTGGCGGTCCGAAGCCGGCTCTTGGGGCAATGGTCCCAGTTCGAGGGCCAAGCCAGGCATTGGGGGAGCGAGTTGGCCCTGGGCGCAACCGCCTTCCCGGTCTATATTGGCAAACTGCTGGCGCCGCTGGGCCTGCGGCCCAGCTATGGCTACCCGGATCCTGACCCGTTCAGGATCGCCGCAGGCGCGCTGGCCCTGGCGGCTTTCATCGCAGGGGCATGGGCTCTGCGCAGAAGAGCCCCGATATTGGCGCTGGCGTCGGCTTGGATCTTCATCGGCCTTTTGCCTTTCCTCCAGATCATCCCTATCCGGGCGTTCGTCGCCGAGCGGTTCCTGTACTTCTCCGTGATGGGCCTGGCTCTCGGCTTCGGCCGGCTTTTCGGCCGCTATCCGCGCGCCCGCTGGGTCATGGGCTTGTGGCTGGCTTGGCTCTCGTGCATCACCGTCTTGGCGGTCCCGCAGTGGATGACGGAGCAGCGGCTCTGGGCCTACGGGATCCGGCAGGAGCCTGCGAATGCCTTCGCCCAGGCCTGCTATGCCGAGACCCTGCATGATCCGATCAAAGCGGAGGAGCACTACCGGCTGGCCCTCATGAACCGGCCCGCGGAAGCGGTCCGGCTGGCGGCCCTGGTCAATCTGTCGCGCCTGGCCCTGCATGGGAAGCGGCCCCAGGAGGCGCGGGTGTGGGCGGAAACCGCCTTGCGCCAGGATCCCGCGAGCCTGCCGGCGCTCTACAACCTGTTCCAGTCTTTCCGGGCGCTAGGCCGGCGGAGGGATGCGCGCGAGGTCTATCTCCGGGTGAAGAGCCTCCTCCCCGAGGATGCGCCGATGCCGCTCAGGCTCGAAGAGGACCTCCGCAAATAGATATAGTAGGCATCCCATGTGCGGCGTGATCGGCTTGAGATGCGCCCATGACCGCGCGGACCTCGGCGCCGCGGCCTCCAGGCTCCTGCGGATGCTGGAGTACAGGGGCTGCTGGAATGTGTCTGGCAGCGCCAATATTATATATTCCTGACAAACTCCAATGAATGGAGATCGGTGGCGGCGGCTCCGGCCGTTTCTTGCGATATTCTTCATCGTCTATCTATGCAACCTGGATTCGCTGCGTTTCATCCTTGACGATTGGTGCCAAATCCCGAGGTTGGACGATCTGATCCGGGGCCGCGGGGATGGCTGGCTCAGCATCGTCGACAATCGCTGGCTGGGCGTCCCGAGGGTATTCTTCCTCTCCTGGCTGACGCAGGCGGTCTTTGCGCGGATCTGGGGGGTCTCCGCCGCGGCGCCGTATTTCTTGTTCATTTTCTCAGCGCATCTGCTATCCTGCCTTCTGCTCTTTCGCATTCTGCGGACCGTAGGCCTCGACGAGCGCGCGGCGGCCTTCGCGGCGCTGTTCAGCCTCGTGACTCCGACCTCCGCGAACGACCTTTTCTGGATGAATAATTGGTTCTTCGTTCTTCCGGTGACGGCCTTCTTGATCCTAACGCATGCGTACCTGCGCCCTTTCAAGAACCGGTGGGTGGATCTCGCCTGCTTGACCGCGGCCGCTCTCGCCGTCCAGTTCTTCGGAGAACAGATGCTGGCCGTTCTGTATGCGGGATTCGCGTTGGCTTTGTGGCGTGCGATGCGCTTGCGAGGACGGCCCGAAGCTCGGCAAGCAGTGATGCGCGCCTTGGCGCCCTTTGCCGTCTCCTCAGCGATGCTCGCCGCGTATTATTTCCGCTGCGTCGCGCCGTTCTCCCCGCCTGCCGTCGCCTGGGACTGGTCCGCCGTCCTGATGGGAGCGTGGAAGTTCGGGCTTCTGCATGCTCAATCCTTTTTCCCTGGGAGCAGGCTCTTCGGGGCTTGGTCGCTCGCGCCTTCCGCCTCCACGCTGGTCCTATCCGCCGCTGTGGCGGCCGTTCTAATCCATTGCCGCCTTGGATCGGCCGAACCTCGAAACAAGGAACGCGCGCCGGACGTTCCAGGGTGGCCCTTCCTGGCTGTGCCATTGGCGGTCATCGCTCTCACCGCCATGCTGATCCTTTACGGGCTGGCGAGACGAATCCGGAGCGATGTGGAGTACCGTTACATATATCCGTCAGGCATCGCGCTCTGCGTCTTCTTCGCCGCCGCGCTGCACTACGCGGCCAACAGCCTCCTCGGGGGCCGGTTGAAGAGGCTCCTGCCGGCTGCTTTCGCGGGCACAGCGGTCTACCTCAGCGCTCTGATGATCTACGATGTGCGCGATATCTGGGGGTCTCAAAAGCGCCTGGAAGAGCGCATTTGGACGTTGATCGACGCGCAATACCGTCCGGAGTTCCGGTTTGTGGCGACCGATAGCTTCCAAGAGGCGGTCTTGATGCCGGATCGGTCGAACGTGACGTCGGATTTTCAGGATGACTTTGGGGTGAAATGCCGGCTTCGGAATGTCTACGGCAGCGCCCCAATCATCACCCGTCGTTACCAGCCGGAGCGCGACTACGGCGAGGCCATCGACCTCGTCGCCTACCGCGGGGGTGTGCTTCGAGCGAAGAAATCGGAGGTGTTTGCGGTCGTCTTCCGCTATGGAAAGAGCTTCGCCGACCTGCTGAAAGGGAAGGTGAGCGTTTTCTCGAACTTCGAATCCTATAAGAAGTTCCGGGAGTCCGAGCCGTTCACTTTCAGTCCCTAGGCAATCGGCGGGCGTAAGGCGAGTTTAGACCAGCTGGGCGTTCTGCAGGAGGCGGCGCATCAGGGCCACGTCCATGACGAGCGCCATGCTGCATTCGGAGGCGAGCTTCGCGGAGGACATGTCGATGCGCAGGAGGATGACGGCGTTCTTGCTGCCGTCGAAGCTATCGAGCGACTGGCCGATGACCTCGCTCTTGGAGCCCTTCAGGAGCCGGGGACTGGTGAGGATGAGGGAGATTTTCAGGCCGTTGGCCACGGCTCTCAGCACGCCCTGGCCCATGATGTTGCCGACCTCGGATATGACCGCGGTCTGCGGGTCCGCGAGCTTGCGCAGGGCCCCTCCCGTCGCCTGGATCACGGCTTCCGTGACGTCGCGCGCGCCCGCTTCGGAGAACAGCAGGAGAATCTCCAGGGGCAAAAGCGAGCGCGAGCGCAGATGGACACCGCGGTACTGTGTCCGGTCCTCCCGGAACATGGAAAGGACCTTGATGACCGGGAGCTCCTCCACGCTGGAGTAGACGATGTCCCATCGGGTGTTCGAGAGCCGGCTGAGCTTTTCGGAAGAAAGAGCGATGCCGGCCTCTATGAAGCCGTTGACCACGGCCCTTTCCTGCTCGGAGAAGCCGGCGAGCATTAGTGGCCGCTCTCGGCCTTCTTGAGGACCGCCTCCAGCTGCTCCCTTTGGAACGGCTTGACGAGCAATCCGATCGCGCCGATGGCGCGGGCTTGGGCCACGATCTTGTCCTGGTCGTTGCCCGAGATGAGGATGACCTTGGCCTTCGGATTGGAAAGGCGGATTTCCCGCAGGACCGCCATGCCGTCCATGTCGGGCAGGGAGATGTCCAGCGTGACCAGGTCGGGCTTCGATGCGGAGAACTGCTCGATGGCCGCGGCGCCGGTCTCGGCTTCGGCGACCATGGTGTGGCCGAGGCTCTCCAGCATCTCCTTGAGGAGGATGCGGCACATGATGGCGTCGTCAACGACAAGGACTCGAAGGGGCATGGGCGTTTCTCCGAGGGAGAGTGTAACAGTATCAGGCGGGGCGGGGCAAGAGTTGGTAATATCTCTCTCTGTAGTACTAAGCTATCGTTTCTTGGAGAACGGACAAGATTTTTCTGAGCTATGAGCGGTGAGCCATGAGCTTGCCGCGATTGTTATGCGGCGGCGGACTGTAGCTGAGCGAGGGTGACGCGGTTGGCTGTAAGGATGGCTGGGAGGATTTGGCGGCCCTTGTCGGTAAGGGTGTAGCGGTGGGTGTGTTGACGACAGCGATGAGCCATGGGCTGTGAGCCGTTAGCTCACGGCTCAAGGCCCATCGCTCACGGCTGCTGTTGAAGTGGGAGAAGGCGCACGCCCTGGCCCTGGAGGTCTACCACAAGACGAAGGACTTCCCAGC